>CAIMCX010000124.1 GCA_903839615.1 uncultured bacterium | reverse complement strand
CGTCATCAACACGTACAACGCTTTCCCACCCAGTAGCTTCTTCATCTTCCTCTCCCCTTCTCGATTGAATCCGCCCCACTTCATGTCCGTCTCCCTCCCGCAGCTCGACCGGCTAGCCGGGCCTCCACTTCAGAACCTCGCTCATCAGCAGGCCCGCCGCGGCAATCGTCATCAACACGTACAACGCTTTCCCACCCAGTAGCTTCTTCATCTTCCTCTCCCCTTCTCGATTGAATCCGCCCCACTTCATGTCCATCTCCTCCTTCGCTTCGGCCGCACGAGTCCCCCCATGCACTGGCGGCGCACTAGAATACTCAGCCAGCATTCCTCCATCAACTTTGCATAATACATACACCGCAATCTTCTGCTTTTCAAGGACGACCATCCGAAGAGCTTGCGACATCCTCCCGACCCAAGTTCGGAGTCCGAATGACGAAAGCCGCTGCGACGCAGGGGTTTGACTTCACGGGAACCCACGGATACCCTCTGCGGAAGATCGATTGAGAGGTGCCAGAGTGCGAGAGTACGAGATTGTGTATGTGATTCGTCCAGACCTTCCGGATGAGGCCAGGGCCGTCAAGGTCGAGCGCGTGCATTCGCTCGTCACGGAGAATGGCGGCGAGATCGGGAAGGTAGAAGACTGGGGCAAGCGCGTTCTCGCGTACGAGATTCGACACTTCACCGAGGGATACTACCGCCTGACGGAATTCCGGATGCCTCCGGAATCCGTCAACCTCGTAGAGGCCCGCCTCAACTTGGACGAAGAGCTGCTCCGATACCAGATCGTGGTGCGGGAGTAGAGACACTATGTCTGCGAGCGTCAATCGGGTTTTCCTGCTTGGCAATCTAGCCAACGATCCGGAGATGAAGTACACCGCGTCTGGGAGAGCCAGAACTCGGTTTCGGCTCGCTGTAGGGCGACGGTTCAAGGATCAGTCCGGACAGATACAGGACGACACGACGTTCGTGACCGTCACCGTGTGGGGTCCTCAGGCAGAGCATTGCGCGCAGTACCTGGCGAAGGGCCGCTCGGCCTTCGTCGAAGGCCGGCTGCGCATCTCGAGCTACTCCGACGACGAGGCCAAAGAGACGAAATGGTTCACCGAGGTTGTCGCGTCGAACGTGCAGTTCCTGGGCGGCGTACCTCAGAAGACCGCGGAAGAGAGCGCCGGGACACCGGATGCAGTAGCATCCCCGGGCGACGGGAGTCCACTCCCAGAGGAGGAGGTTCCTTTTTAGGCCATGTTCCATAAGAGAAAGCGGAAGTGCCGCGCGTGCGAGAATGTGTTCTTGCTCGACTACAAGAAGGCGGATGAACTCAAGCAGTACATGAACCGTCTCGGGAAGATCTTGCCGAAGCGGGCGACTCGCCTCTGCGCGAAGCACCAGCGGAAGCTTGCGATCGAGATCAACCGTGCCCGGAAGCTGGCTCTCCTCCCCTATGTCGGAGAGCGCGAGGCAATGAGAGTGCGAAGATAGTCGTCCCGTCGCGTCGACGGGAGAGAGAAGGGCCTCCTCGATCCTCACTCGAAGATCGGGGAGGCCCTTCTTTCTCGGCTGCACGAGGGAAGAATCGGGCACCATCTTGTCTCGTCGCGCCCGCCATTTCATGACGACAAGGCGCCGCAGTAGGCTGGAGGAAGACGCGCCTGCAAGAACGTCGGAGGGGGATGAAGCGGATCGTCGGTCTGATCTTCCATGCACCGCTGGGAGAGAGCCGGGGCGAGCAACTCGTAGAGGCAGGACGATGGGCTTCGACGCTCGGTCTCGCCCGGCGTCTTCGCATCGCCGGTCTTCCCGTGTGTGTCGTCACGCCGGACGCAGATCGGGCCAGAGAGCAGGGGGACGGAATCACGTTCCTCCGTCCCAGCCTCTCGGAACCCTTTCACTTCGGGCGCGAACTGCAGCGTGCTGCCGCGGAACTCGATGTCGATGGGCTTCTCTACTTCGGCAGCGGGGCTGGAGGACTTCTCACCCAGGAGGATCTCCATCCCCTCCTTGACTTTGCCCGCGGAGAGACGTCGCGCGCGCTGTTCAACAACTTCTACTCGTGCGACTTCTGCTCACTCTCTTCTGCAAAGAAGATCCTGCGGATCGAGCTTCCGGCCATCGACAACCCTCTCGGCTTCGTCCTGGCCGATGCCGCTGTTCCGTGCTATTCGCTCCCGCGCACGGCAGCGACTCAGTTCGACATTGACACACCCACTGATCTTGTGCTCCTGGCACGCTACGGCGCGGGGAGTCCTGAGCTCCTGGCGTTCTGCACAAAGATGGATTCGAGTCACCCGACTCTCGACCGGGCCCTCGCCGTGCTCACGGACCGCTCGGCCGTGACGTGCGTGGTGGGCAGGCTCAGCCCGATCACGTGGAGTTCATTCGAGAGCCAAGTGGCGTGCCGCACCAGTGCTCTCGTCGAGGGGCGCGGAATGCGCGCCGGCGCGTCATCTCACGTGCCGTGGCTGCGACAGACTCTGGCAAGTGAAGGTGCGCATGTCTTCTTCCGTCGTCTAGCTCAGGCCTGCGACGCCGCCTGGATTGACTCAAGACCTCTCTTGGGAACTCGAGATTCCATGCCCCCAGCGAGTGTTCGGTTCTCGAGCGACCTCTTTCACCTCGACGGAATCACGGATCCGGCATGGCGTGAGTTCACGGCCGTTGCGCTAGATTCTCGCATTCCCGTGGTCCTCGGGGGGCACAGCCTCGTGAGCGGCGGGCTCTACCTAGCCGCGGAAGCGTGCTGGAAAGGGCAAAACCTAGCCCGTAGACTACACCCCGAACCCTTCGCATACACAAAGGAGCGATCATGAGTACCGGACGTTCTCCCCTGCATGTGCTCGACATCGACGCGCAGACGGCGGCGCTCATCGCCGCCGAGGAGCGTCGCCAGAGGGAGAAGATCATCCTCATTCCGTCGGAGAGCCTGACGCCGCCTCCCGTGCGGGAGGCCCTGGGGTCCGTGTTCACCAGCGTGTACGCGGAAGGCTACCCCCGCAAGGCGATGATGCGGCAGACCGAAGAGGAACTCGCCGACATCGATGCGCAGCTTTCGAGCTACCGCCGCTACTCGGATCGCCGGTTCTACAAGGGGACGGAGTTCGCTGATCTCGTCGAATCGCTGGCCGCCCGGCGAGCGGCGGAGTGCTTCGCGACACCGGACTACCCGGCGGATCGGATTCTCGCCAACGTGCAGCCTCTATCCGGAGCGGCAGCGAACCTCGCCGTGTACGACGCCTTCGTCAAGCCCGGCGAGACCGTCATGGGCATGGCGCTTACGGAGGGCGGCCACCTGACGCATGGCTCGGAGTTCAACGTCACCGGCCGGCGCTACCGAATCGTGTCCTATGCGATCAACCGGGAGACCGGCAGGCTCGACTACGAGAAGATCCGTGCGCTGGCTCGCGAGCATCGTCCGCGGATGATCATCGGCGGTTTCACGTCGTACCCGTGGCAGCCGGATTGGGCCATGTTCCGCGAGATCGCCGACGAGGTCGGAGCCATCTTGCTTGCCGACGTGGCCCACACTGCCGGGTTGATCATCGGGAAGGTCTACCCGAACCCGATCGGCCACGCCCATGTCGTGTCCTTCACAACGCACAAGACGCTGTGCGGCGGCCGGGGCGCCGTTCTCCTCACGACCGATCCCCAGATCGCATTGCGCGTGGATACGGCCATCTTCCCCGGGCAGCAGGGCGGGCCGCACGTGAACAAGTTCGCGGCATTAGCGGTCGCGCTGAAGCTGGCCAAGGAGCCGGCGTTCACCGCACTGCAGCGACGCATTCTCGAGAACGCTCAGCATCTCGCCCGAGCTCTCTCCGAGAACGGTCTCGCCCTCGCCTACGGCGGGACGGATACGCACCTCCTGCTGGTCGACCTGCGGGAGATCAAATCCGACACAGGGTTTGTCATGATGGGGGAGATCGCATCCCGCATCCTTGACCTCGTCGGGATCGTCTGCAACAAAAACACGCTCCCGGGTGACCGCAGCGCAGCGGACGCTCACGGTATTCGCCTCGGCACTCCATGGGCGACGCAGCGCGGTATGGGCAAGTTGGAGATGGAAGCCATCGCCCGCGTCGTGGCTCGCGTCCTCCTCTCGATCCGCCCGTTCTCCTATCAGGGGCTCCATGGAGAGCTCTCGCGCGGCAAGCTCCCTCTTGAGGTCCTAGAGCAGGCGAAGCACGACGTGCGCGAGATCGTCGCCCGCATCGATCCTCGACTGAGTCGGGATGTCGACGAGCCCCGCCGTCTCGGTGGGACCGCGTGGGGCGTCTTGCGCGTGCGCAGCGGTCGAGCTGGAGCGCTCCTCCAGGAAGCCGCCACAGGCGAGCTGCGCCATCTCGAGGCTCAGTCGTCGGTTCGAACGTATTTCCTCGACGGAGACGGACGCGTGATTGCGCCGACCGTCGTCGGCGCTCTGGGACGAGACGACTACGTTATCCTCGTTCCGTCCGAGCAGCTCCGTCCTCTGCGCATCTGGCTCGAGGGCTTGGCGGAGGGATACACGCTGTTCGATTCTGAGGATCTCCTTCGCAAGGCTCAGGGACCCGCTGTGATCGAAGAAGTCGATCCGTCATCGCTGCCGGCGTTCACGAAGGAGTGGACTTCGCTCTCCCCCGAGGAGGGTGCCGCGGGTCGAGCGGCGGCCGAAGTGATGGGGACGAATCCGCAACGCTTCGCACTCGACAAGCCTTACTTCGTCGGGCGGCGTGCCCTCGGCCAGAGCGATGCCGCGCCGCGGCCTGGGTTCTCCTGGAGCGACGAGGAGAAGCCGGCGTTGCGAACAACGGCGCTTCACGAGTCCCACGTTGCGTTGGGTGCCCGGCTCGTGCCGTTCGCAGGATGGGAGATGCCCGTGTGGTACACGTCGGCTCTCGAGGAGCACCGTGCCGTGCGCCAGGCGGCCGGCATCTTCGACCTCGGACACATGGGGGTCTTCCAGGTCGAGGGGGAAGGGGCGACGGAGTTTCTCAACGCCGTTACGTCGAACTACGAAGGTTGGCTTGAGGACGGTCAGTCCCACTATGCCTACCTCTTCGGTCCCAACGGGTCCGTCATCGACGACATCTGGATCTATCGCCGGGCGTGGAACCGCTACCTCGTCGTCGTGAACGCAGCCAACGAGCGCAAGGATTGGGAATGGCTGACGGGCCTCCACGAGGGGCGTTACGACGCAGACGCCGAGCGCCCAGGCTGCCGACTCGCACCGGGAGTCGTGCTGCGCGACCTCAAGCGCGAACGCGGCGTGATGGACATCGCACTGCAAGGTCCGAAGAGTCTTGCTGCGCTGAAACAGGTGCTCGCGCCGGCAGAGCATCGGACGGTGGCCGGACTCGAGAGAACCGAGTTCGCCGAGCTCAATGCTGACGGACATCAACTGCTGGTGGCCCGCACCGGTTATACAGGCGAGCCTTTGGGCTACGAGGTCTACTCGACTGCGGCCGACGCACTGTGGCTGTGGAACCGGCTGCTTGAGGTCGGTCGCCCAATGGGACTCCTGCCATGCGGGCTTGCGTCGCGGGATTCGACGCGGACCGAGGCCGGACTTCCCCTTTATGGGCACGAGCTCGCCGGGCCGCACAAGGTGAACCCGTTCGAAGCAGGATTCGGTCCCTACGTCAAGCTGCACAAGTGCTTCTTCGTCGGTCGAGCCGCGTGCGTCGTCGCGTCGCGAAGCCAAGAACGCGAGATCGTGCGGTTCGAGGTCGAGGCGGGCTCTCGCCCTGTGCGCGATGGGGCTCTCGTCCTCGATCGAAACGGAACCGTGCTGGGATGGGTCACCAGTTGTGTCAGCCTGGGAGAGAACCAGGTCGGCCTCGCGCTGCTCGAGCGGCGCGGATTGATGGAGGGAACGCAGATCCTTCTTCTTCCGCCGCGGCCCGCAGAGCATCTGTCTGCAGGATCTCGCGTGCCAGTCGCCGGTGCCGGGAAGCTCGTTTCGCGCTTCCAGGCTCGGAGTCTACCCTCGGAGAGTGAAGCCGAATAGCGTGATGAGGGAACCAACGCGGACTGCGCGCCTAGTTCAGGCGCCGGTCCCCGGACGCAGACGGCGCCACCGACTGGAGCCACTTGAGTTCGGGGGGCAACACAGACTGGAGCGCAAGTGCGTACTCGCGCCACTGGTCCCTTTCCTGGCTCACGTCCTGCAAGAGCTCTTGGACCAGCGCGATCTCAACCTCGGGACGAATGACGATGAACACGCCGGACGATGACTCACCGTCTCCGAGTTCTCCCCGCAGTCGGTCGGCGGCTTCCCGAATGGGTAGGCCCTCCTCGCGTCGCAGTTCCTCGAGCCGACGCAGGATCGCCACGGCTTCGCCTCGAAAGATGAGGCGATTGCGATCGCCCCGCGCCAGGTAGCCTTCGAGCATGTCGCCGAGAGCATCCACGCGCAGACGCACCGCGCGCTTGGACAGGCCGAGGAACCTCGCCACTTCGTCCAACGTTACCATGGGCCCATTATACGCAAAAGGCCCCGCACAACGTGTGATGCGGAAAACCGTCGCGGGCCGGCGCCCGCTCGATGAGGCCACGGATCATCCGAGAGGAGACAACCCGCCTGCTCATTCTGGATCCCCTGTCGCCGCTTCGACGCGGCTGCGGCACCGCGCGGGATCCATCAACGCAGAGACGAGAAGCTCGTCAAGCAGGGCTCCGTATGGCGCGCTGTCAAAGAGGCGGTGGATGCTTGCCAGGACGCGGCTCCTTTCGGGAAGGCCTTGCAGCATCGCATCCGCGCGGCAGATGCAACTCAGTCGGAGGAGGTCGAGATCTGTGGCGCGATCGCGCGTCGTGAGTCTCTCCCGTCGTTCCTCCGCCGGGCGGCCCTTCGCGCCGCACCAGGATGCGGCGGAGTCTGGCATCGCAGCCGCCCGCAGCTCGCGTCCTCTCGATTCCCGATTCATGGTCTACCTCCAAAAAGAAAGGCCCCAGGCCTTGCCTGAGGTCCTTACGCCCGCACCAAGCGGCCTGCGCCGCCGGCCGGGCTACATCGTCGTCGTCAGAGAAAGAGAGCCGAAGCCGATAACCGGCTTCCACTGTACTTCGCGTCGCTTGCAGCTCTCGTTTCTCATGCCAAAGGCACGGTACAGCGAAACGCTCGCCGCGTCAACTGAACCGGGTACACTGGCGCAACCTCTTGCATCCCGGTAGCCTCAGGTCATGGCCCTCAAGGATGTCGTCCGGGACATCGAACCTCTCCTTCGCTTTCAGGGACGACTGATTCGGCTGCATCGCAGCGCCCGCGTAGCGTTCATCGGCGACATCCACGGCGACCTCGATGCGGTGGATCGCGTGTTCTCTCTCCTCGGATCGCCGGACACCGTGCTCGTCTTCCTGGGCGACATCGTGGATCGCGGTCCCGCGTCGAGCGAGTGCCTCGAGAGGATCCTCCGCGCCAAAGCCGAGCGCCCCGACCACGTTTTCCTATTGATGGGCAACCATGAGGCATGGGGAGAGGCGACCTTTCGACCCGCCGACTTCTGGGGCTCCCTCTCCGACGCGGAGACCGCGCTCATTGCGCCGACCCTTCTCCAGCTTCCCTACGCGGCACAGCATGAATCGGGGATCTTGGCACTTCACGGGGCGTTGCCCGACGTCTGCGCGCTCGACGACATCGCTCGAGTTCCTCTCGGCAGTTCTGCGTGGCGCGACATCACGTGGGGAGACTGGACCGACCGCCGGGCGGAGCGCGAGAGCGGCTCAGGGCGTCCATGCTACGGACTCGACGAGTTCTCGACGCGCGTCGCACGCCTAGGGATTCGGGTTCTCGTGCGCTCGCATCAGCCCGACGCACCGCGATACCTCTTCGGCGACCGCTGCCTCACGTTGTTCACATCGCACGCCTATGGGGCGCAGCGTCAGGCGGCCGTCCTCCCGAAGGGAAGGGGTGTGCGGACGGCGCGGGACCTGGAGCTGATTGAGATCTAGGAGCTCTTGCCGCCCGCCCGCGGCAGGGCTATCGTCACGCGGAGAGTACACGCGACGTTCCCAAAGGAGAATTCATGTCCGATGCGCGCATCGAGAAGCTCGCGCAGGTCTTGGTGCAGTACTCCGTGTCCGTCCGCCCCAACGACAAGGTGTACCTTCAAGGAGGCGCCGTTGCGGAGCCGCTGTTGAAAGCGCTCTTCGTCGAGGTGCTGAAGGCGGGAGGCCAGCCGTACCTCCGCGCTCAGCTTTCCGGAACGGAGGAACTCTTCTATCGCCATGCGTCCAAGGCACAACTTGAGCACGTGGCGCCTCCGGTGCAGCTCATCTACGAGACCTACGACGTCATGATCACTCTCTGGAGCTCGTCCAACACCAAGGAACTCACGAGCATCCCGCCGGAGAAGCTCGTGACGGCCCAGCGATCGTCACGCGATCTCTTCCAGACGTTCACCCATCGCACCGCATCTGGGGCGCTCCGCTGGGTCGGGACGCTCTTCCCGACGGCGGCCTATGCTCAGGACGCAGAAATGGGACTGAGTGAGTACGAGGAGTTCGTGTACGGCGCGTGCCTGCCAAGCCTCGAGGACCCGATCGGCCACTGGCAGCGGCTCTCCGCCTCGCAACAGAAGCTGGTCGAGTGGCTGCGAGGCAAGGAAACCGTCCGCGTGCAGGCTCCCGACGTCGATCTCCGCATGAAGATTGCGGGCCGCACGTTCGTGAACTGCGACGGGAAGCGCAACATGCCGGACGGCGAGGTTTTCACGGGGCCCATCGAGGATTCGGTTGAGGGCCACGTCCGCTTCTCATACCCGACGGTCTACCAAGGGCGGCGCCTCGATGGAGTGCGAATCGAGTTCAAGAAAGGGAGAGCCGTCAAGGCCACGGCCGACAAGGGCGAGGACTTCCTCCTGCGGACGTTGGATGTCGACGAAGGCGCTCGGTACGTCGGCGAATTCGCCATCGGAACGAACCGGGGGATCACGCGCGCGACAGGAAGCACGCTCTTTGACGAGAAGATCAACGGAAGCTTCCACATGGCCCTCGGCGCGGGAATGCCGGAGACGGGCAGCCGGAACGAGTCGGCCATTCATTGGGACATGGTGTGCGATCTTGTGAACGGCGGCCGGATCTGGGTCGACGATCAGCTCATCTACGAGAACGGGAACTTCCTCATCGGCACGTAGCAACGAAGGGGGGACGGCCACGACGCCACGGCGGGATGCAGGGGAGCTCGGGCAAGCGATCGCGACGTCTGTTCGACTCATCGAGCCGGACTTGATCCGCGACCGACGAGAGCTGCACCGCCACGCAGAGTCTGCTTGGACGGAGTTCTGGGCCACGGCGTTCGTCGCTCGACGATTGGCCGACCTTGGATACGAGACGACGATCGGACGTCAGGTCTGCCGAGCGGATGCGCGAATGGGCGTTCCATCCGACGAGGTTCTCGCGCTTCATTGGCAGCATGCGCGCGACCAGGGAGCGGAATCGCAGCTTCTCGAGCCGATGCGCGGCGGATTCACCGGCGCTATCGGCACTCGATCGAGCAGTGATGGCCCTGTCATTGCTCTGCG
>CAIMCX010000123.1 GCA_903839615.1 uncultured bacterium | reverse complement strand
CGGCCTGCGCCACGCACTCCCGCGCCAGAGTCTTGTCGCCGACGATGCGCATCGACTGCTTGCTCGGCCCGATGAAACGAATCCCGTGCTCCTCGCAGATCTCGACGAAGTCCGGGTTCTCCGACAGGAATCCGTACCCCGGGTGGATGGCGCGTGCCTCGACCAGTTCCGCAACGCTGATCAGCGCCGCGGGGTTGAGGTAGCTTCTCGCCGGGTCGGCCGGCCCGATGCACACGGCGCCGTCGGCCAGCTTCAGGTACGGCATCGCTTCGTCCGGTTCGGAGTAGACGGCAATGGAGCGCAGGCCAAGCTCTCGGCATGCCTCGATCACGCGAAGCGCAATCTCGCCGCGGTTGGCTACCAGGACCGTATCGAAACTCATAGCGCGTCGAAGACGAACAACACCTGCCCGTACTCCACGGGCACGCCGTCTTCCGCCATCACGGTGCGAAGCCGGCCAGGCGACGCCGCCTTGATTTCATTCATGACCTTCATGGCTTCGATCAGGCCGACCGTGTCCCCGAGTTTCACGACCTGGCCGATCTCGACGAACGGCGGGTCTTCCGGTGTCGGACGGCGATAGAACGTCCCAACGAGAGGCGCCGTGAGGGTCAGACCGTCCGGAGTGATGGGAACAGGCGAGGCGGGAGGAGGCGCCGCGGGAGCTGCCATGACGGCGGGCGCGCTGTGCCCGACGGTCTGCCGGACCGTGATCGTCGACTCGCCGTCCGAGACGGTGATCTCGCTCAGCCCTTCTTGTTTCAGCAGCCGAACGATCTCGCGCAATTCCTCGATGTCCAAACCGCCCTCCTCGAGGCGGAGGATTGTAGCGGCTCGAGGGGAACGAGAGCAATGGCGCGGTTGCGCGACCATCGTTCCAGCCTATAATAGCCACACTTGAGGTGACTGACGGAGTGCACATAGGCGCGGAGATTGCGCTTCTCGTCTTCTTGATCGTCTTGGCGGCGTACTGCTCGTGCGCGGAAACTGCCATTACGTCTCTGACGCAGGGGCGCTTACGGCATCTCATCAACGCCCACCCACGTAAGCGGCGGGCCTTCACGCGCCTCCTTAAGGAGCCGAACGAGCTCATCACCACGCTTGTCCTTCTCAACAACCTGGTCAACGTGACCGCCACCACGGTGATGACGCTGATCGTGGTCCAGTCGATGCCGACGCTTTCCCCGGGCTGGCAGGGCGTGATCGCCACGGCCGTGATGACGTTCTCGCTCCTCGTCCTGGGCGAGATCACGCCAAAGAACTTCGCCAAACACAACGCAGAGCGGTTGGCTCTCCTGATGATTAACCAGGTCTACGGATTGGCTCGCGCGCTGAAGCCGATCGTGTTCTTCTTCCGCGCCGTCGCGTCAGGGATCGTGCGACTGTTCGGCGTGGATCTGACGAAGAAGGAGCCGGTCACCGTCAGCGACGAACAGATCGAGACTCTGGTCGACGCCGGTGAGGAGAGCGGCATGCTCGGAGAATCGGAGGGCGACATGATCCGCCGCATCCTCGAGTTCGACGAGTTGACGGTCGAGCAGGTCATGGTACCGCGCCCCGACGTGCGAGCCATTGAAGTGGGGACCTCACTCGAGGCGGTGCGCGCGATCGTCGCGAAGGACGGGCACTCGCGCTTCCCAGTGTATCAAGGCGTGCCGGACAACGTCGTGGGGACGCTTCACGCCAAGGACCTCCTCCGCGAGGCAACGGGATCGGCCAAGACTCTGCGCGACCTCCTTCGACCTGCGGTGTACGTACCGACGCGACAGCCGATCAACGTCCTCTTGCGCGAGCTTCGGCGCCGCAAAGTGCATATGGCCGTTGTCCTGGATGAGTTCGGTGGCCTGGCCGGAATCGTGACGCTCGAGGACATCCTCGAGCAGATCGTGGGAGAGATCGAAGACGAGTACGATCTCCCTGCCACACCGATTCGCCGCGTCTCGGCGGATGAGGCGGTGGTCGCCGGGGATACGGCAATCCTCGACCTGAACCGCACAATGGGCCTCGACGTGCTGGATGACGGCGTCGTCACCCTGAACGGCCTGGTGCAGAGCCGTCTCGGTGCGATGGCCAAGGTCGGCGACGAAGTGAGCGTCGGCGGCGTGACGTTCAAGGTGGAGCAGGCGACGGATCGCGAAGTCACCACGGTGCGCGTTCTGGTGGACCGCCACCTGGACGAGGAAGCAAGCGCCTAGCGGCGCGGAGGTACCTCATGCGAAGAGCCTTCATCCTAAGCTTGGCGTTGTGCGCGGCGGCCCTTCTGGGAGCGTGCGCGCCGGCCTTCTCGACGCCTGTGCAGACGCTCGATGTCGTCTATGATGCCACGCATCGGGAGATGTCCGGGGTTTTGACGACGTCGGTCGCCGCCTCGTCGTCTTCCCCGCTCTACTTCCTTCTCCTTCCGAACCTCGACCGCGAACGCAATCCGTACGTCTCAGCACGCCAGATCGACGATCGGTATCCGTTCGGGTTCGAGGAATCGTCGCTCGACGTCGACCAGGTCGCGCTTGTGGACGGAGACGCACGCAAGACGGTCTCCTTCCGCCTTCTCTCCCTCCCACCGGGGCTCCAGACGTACAGCCTGAGCGACACCGTTCTCGCAATCGACGACGTCCAGACGGCGTCGGCAGTCGAGATCCGGTTCACGACACATGCGCCGCGGATCGTGTCCGGCGACGGCGGAATCACCGAGGGGACCTTCACATGGCGCTTCGGCTGGTTCCCGCTGCTTCTTGACGCGTCCTCCGCGTACCACGAGGAGAAGGGAACTCTCTACGCTGGGAATACGGACGCCTTCCCACTCGTGTTCCCGAGAACGCAGATCGAGGCTCACGTGACGGTGCCGGCCAACGTGACCTTGACCGCGGGAGCGGACGACGTGGAGATCACAATCCCCGCCGATTCCAAGGCAGACGATGCCGTGGCAACCTACACCTTGCACAACAACGGCCCCACGCACTCCCTGGCGATCACCTTCGCCGAGGGGCTCGACCGCTACGTCCTCGACGGGCCCACGCCGATCGAGGTGACCTACGTCAAGGGTCACGTCTACGAGGCTCGTCTCCTTGCCACGTACGCGCGCGACATCCTCGCGGACTACGTTGCCCGCTTCGGTCCGTATCCGCGGGCGGTCCTGCGCATCGTCGAGGATCCGAACAAGGACGGCGACGCGTTCTCGGCCGATGGGATCGCGCTCCTCTCGAGTCGCCTCTTCACGCATCGCGACATTCTCCTGCCCAACGTGCTTCATCGGCTCACCGAGTTCATCCTGGCGCACGAGATTGCGCACCAGTGGTTTGGGATGGGGACGGGCGTCGACCTCGATCGCGACAACTGGCTATCCGAGGGGATGGCGCAGTACGCGGCAGTGGGCTACTTCGAGCGTGCGTACGGGGCCTCGGACCCGAACCTCCTCTTCGTCACGGGGAACGGCGTCCTCGAGGACGCTGTCGCGAAGCAGTTCGGCTACTTGAACTTGCGCGAGCACATGGTCGAACTGCCGTACATGCAGGAGGTGTGGAGCGGGTTTGACGAGGCGCTCGTGAAGCCCCTTGCGAACGTCAAGTACGCGAACTCAAGCGCTGTTCGGCTCTACGACAAGGGATTTGTCGTCGCCCGCGCGCTCGCCGCCGCGGTGGGAGCCGACGCGTTCGACGGTGTCTTGGCGCGAGCCGTGGCTGAGAACGCGACGGGGAGACTCGAACCCGCAGCTCTACAGCGCCTGGTCGAAGAGGCCACGGGGCGGTCGTTCGAAACGTGGTTCGCCGCGTGGGTCTACGGAGACGCTACGGTCGACTACTCCGTGGCCATCGTCGCGCGCAGCCAGACTGACGCGACCTACGAGACGCAGGTCCGCGTCCGCCGCGACGGCGGAGTCCCGCAGGACGTCGAGGTCGAGGCGCTTCTCGTCTCAGGCGCCACGACGCGCCAAACGTGGGACGGTGCAACCGAAGAGGCCACTCTCGTCTTCCGCACGCCGTCGCCGGTCGCCCGCGTCACGGTGGATCCCGACCATCGCCTGCCGGATCGGAACCGCGTCAACAACAACGCGCCGGTGCGGATCGTCGTCGCCGCCGACAAGGCGGCGATGCCACTCGACGCCTACGTGATCGCGCCCGACACGGGATCGAGTGGCGTCTCGTTCTCGCTCCTCGATCGCTTCCGCATCGGCATCAACAAGGACAGCGCGTCCATCGTCCTGCGCCGCGGCCGCGGGGAAGTCTTCGGAGCCGACCTCTCGTTCAGCGGCAACACGTTCCAGGGCAGCGTCGGCTATTCCCTCACGACGTACGCAGACGTGAAGACGGGAGATCCGGGCGCCACGTGGGAGCCGAGCTTCACCTACTCCGTCTCGGGCAAGCGGATCATCTCGGATTCGTCTCCTGTCTACGTCCTTCGCGCCTCCGTGGTGAGCCTCCCGACGACGGCCGATTCCACGGCAGCAGCGGTCGGTCTCGACCTTGCGTCGACCGGAGGGGCCCGGCTCGCCGCCACGGCGAGCGGCGAGTTCGGCGTCCTGTCCGGGATCTATCTCCAGGCGTCGGGATTCGTCGGATTCGGTCTCGGAACGTTGCCCTCCGCGCTCCGGTTCCCGTTCACGGATCTTCACTCGGTGTCTCTCCAACCCGCCGAGGTCAAGGCGTTCGGATCCCTGGGCTTTGAATCTCCCTCGGTCGGCAGGCTGCCCTACGATCTGCTCGGACTTGCGATGATCGACGAAGTGCGCATGCGCCTCTATGTCGCTGCGGGAGCCGGTTGGACAAGCCAAGATGGATTCGGTACAACGTCGGCCGGCGCGGAGGCCGGCATGGAGCAGGCCTTCAGCCTGTCTACGCTGGGCGGGTACCTGCCGTTCACGGTTCGCCTGGGAATCGCGGTTCCCCTCCAGGGACAACTCAAACCCGTTGCGTACGTGAGCGTCTCCCTGTAGAGGAGCGCGGAGGATCCGACGATGAAGGTTCCCGTTCGCTGGTTGGCAGACTACGTGGACGTCGCAACCGACGAGGCATCGGTTCTACAACTCGCCGAGCGGCTGACGCTCGCCGGGCTCGAAGTCGAGGAGATCTCGAGGACCGGGTCTCTGCAAGGCGTGTACGTCGGTCGAGTCGAGACGTGCATTCCTCATCCCGATTCGGACCACCTCTCGCTGTGCACGGTGTCGACGGGGACGGAGACGCTCGACGTCGTCTGCGGGGCGCCCAACGTGCGCGCCGGCATCCTGGCTCCGATCGCCGTCGTCGGCGCCGTTCTTCCCGGTGGATTCAAGATCGAGCGGCGCAAGGTCCGTGGCGCCGCCTCAAGCGGGATGATCTGCTCGCGCGCCGAGCTCGGCCTCGAGGAGCACTCGGACGGCATCTGGATCTTCGACCCACGCCTCGAGCTCGCCGTCGGAACGGACCTCGCGACTCTCCTCGAGTACGACGACACGATCTTCGACATCAAGGTCACGTCGAACCGCCCGGATTGCGCCAGTGTCTACGGCGTGGCGCGCGAGGTCGCGGCCATCCTCGACCGTCCGCTTCGCCCGCTCGATCTCACCTTGCGCGAGGAGAAGGCCAAGGCGTCGGATCGCGTGAAGATCTCCATCGAGAGCCCCGTCGATACGCCACGCTACGCGGCGCGCGTGATGGAGGACGTGCGCATCGGGCCGTCACCCCTGCGAGTCCAGCACAGGCTTCTGAAGGCCGGCATGCGCCCTGTGTCGAACATCGTGGATGCGACCAACATCGCGATGATCGAGGTAGGCCAGCCTCTTCACCCGTTCGACTTCGACCGGATCGAGGGTCCGATTGGAGTTCGGCGCGCTCGGCGCGGAGAGACGTTCCGCACGCTGGACGGAACAGACCGCGCTCTCGATGAGCGCGCGCTCTTGATCACGGACCGCGACCGCCCGGTGGCGTTGGCGGGAGTGATGGGTGGAGAGGCGAGCGAGATCACGGAAGCGACCTCTCGCGTCCTCTTGGAAATCGCCGTCTTCCAGCATGACACGATCCGACAGTCGTCGCGCTCGGTGGGGCTGCGCAGCGAGGCGTCACAGCGGTTCGAGCGCGGACTCGACCCGGCCAGCGTGCCGTTCGCGGCCGCGCGAGCCGCACACTGGATGCAGACCCTGTCCGGATGCCAAGTGCTTGCGGGCCTCGCCGACGCGTATCCGGCGCCCGCGTCGCTGCGGACGCTGACCTTGCGCCCCGCCCGCGCCCAGAAACTCCTGGGCATCGACGTCGACGCCGACGCAGCCGCCGCCCTGTTGCGTCGTCTGGGGATCGAGGCGCGGCTCGAGAAGGGCACCGTCGTCGCTGCGATCCCGTCGTTCCGCGGCGACCTCGAGCGCGAGGCCGATCTCGTGGAAGAGGTCGGCCGCATCTACGGGTACGATCGCCTTGTGTCGAAGGCGCCGCGCGAGCCGCTGCGCATCGGGCACAAGGATGCAGCGGAGCGAGGCAAAGACCGCATGCGTGAGATCCTCGTCGGGTTGGGCATGGACGAGGCGCTGACCGATGGGTTCGACAAGAAGGCGTGGCGGGAAGCGCTCGGGATGACGGGCGACGATCTCGTCTCCGTGCGCAATCCGATGGCCGCGACGCAGGCGGCGATGCATGGGAGTCTCCTACCCGGCTTGCTCGGCGTAGTCGAGACGAACCTCCACCGCGGCGTCGATGGCGGCATGGTGTTCGAGGTCGGGCGGGTCTTCTCAGCGTCGCACGGCGAGCGCGACGCGTTGGGAGGCGTGCTCTACGGCCGGACGGGAATGGCTCTAGCCGGCAAAGAAAAGGTGTCGCTTGCGCTCGGACGCGGAATCGTCGACCGGCTCTTCGATGCGTTGCACCTCGATGGGATCTCGGTCGAGGCCGATCCGGATCGGCCGTACCTTCACCCCGGGCGCAGCGCTCGCTTCATTCGGGACGGGAAGCCGCTCGGCATTCTCGGCGAACTCCATCCCGGCCTCCTCGATCGCTTCGCCGTGCCGACGGCGGTCCTCCTGTTCGAATTCGACCTTGCCGCCCTTCTTGACGAGTTCGAGGCTCCCATTCGCTATCAACCGCTGCCTCTTCTTCCCGCAGCGAAGCGCGACTTGTCAATGCTGACCCCGGCGTGCCTCGCGGAGGCACAGGTGCGCGCCGCGTTGGCCGCGGAACCCGAGGTCGAATCCATCCTTCTCTACGATGTCTACACCGGCGAGCAGGTGGACATGGGACAGCGCAGCCTGACGTACGAGATCTCGCTCCGCGCCAAGGACCGGACGTTGACCGACGCAGAGATTGCCCAGATCGTCGAACGCATCGCCGCTCGCCTGGAGAAGCTCGACGTTCGTCTGCGGGCGGCATGAACAAGACGATCATCGCGCACGAGCCGGGGGATATGGAGGAGATCGGCGTCGACCTCGCCCGG
>CAIMCX010000122.1 GCA_903839615.1 uncultured bacterium | reverse complement strand
CTCGGCTCATATCCGAGAGGTTCGGGGTTCGAGTCCCTGCGCCGCTAGTCGGTTGTAGTCTGGGGGCGTAGCTCTAACCGGGAGAGCGCTGCGTTCGCATCGCAGAGGCTGGCGGTTCGAATCCGCTCGCCTCCACAGACGCACATGCGTGGGAGTTCGCCGTTATCAGAGTTGTGGTCCGGCTGCTCCGCCGCTACCAGCTGACGCGGAAGGACAAGGTCCAGCCGGTGAAGCCGGTCGAGTCGACGGTAATCGCCGTCGACGTCGAGATGGATGTCCCCAAGGCCAGGGTCAATCCCATGACGCTCTTCGCCCAATCGAACAGGAGTCCGTCCGTTGTGCTGAAGAACGTCTCGACTGAGAACGAGAACCCGGCCCCGATGGGCGGAATCCCGACGTCGAGACGGAGGATCTCCCAGTAGTCTTGGTCGTAGTACACGTGCCCGTCCGCGATGGCGTCGGTCAGGGGCTCCACCACAGAACCAAACTCGGGCGTCGTGATGACGCACGTGGTTGTGTCGAGGTTACTGATGCTTTCCAGAGTCGCAGTCCCGACCGTCATCGAGAGCTTCAGACCGTAGAGTTCGACGCCGCTGATGACGCTGCCCGTGGAGATGATGTGGGAGTAGACCGAGATGCAGCCGAAGTTCGTTTCGAGCGACGGAGTGAAGACGTAGCTGTTGGTCTGCAGCTCGTAGATCAGATCGAGTTTCAGTATCAGTGGAATGCCAAACAGGCCGTGGAACTCCGTTGTGAGCTGCTCGCTCTCGAATCCGCTCGCAGTGAAGCTCGTCAGGCTTGTCAGGGTAACGCATCCAAAGAGCGTTCCCTCGAAGGTGATGTCCTCGCCGCTGAAGATGGCAGTGATCGGATCGATCGTCGGGTCGGTGACGAACGTCTTCGTCAGCAAGGTGGAATCACTGACCGAGCCTGAGGCGGTGAACGAGATCCCGCTCAGATCCGCTCCCAGGTACGTCGCGCTCTCAAACGAGAACACATCGCTCACTCGGCCGCGGATATCGAGGACGTACCCGTAATTCGCCGACTCGCTTTGCGTTGCACTGGTCACTGCCCCGTAGAGCGTCGCGGTCAGCGGTCCCGCGCACAGGGCGAGGATGCCTTCCGCGTAGCGCATGGACCCCGTCTGCGGATCGTAGAGCATGTGCCCGTCAAACGAGAGAAGTCCCACGTCGGCCAGGAGCCCAAGCTCCTCCCAGACCCAGCCGTCAATCACGAAGTCCGAGACGCTGTGGAGCGTGAGGAATGCAACAGAGACGCCGACGTCCAGCGTGCTCTCGAACGTCGTGAACGGCTGCGTCTGCTGCGGCGCAAGGCCAATCGTAGCTTCCCAGCTCCCAGTGAAAAAGTCGCTCGCGAAAGCGCCAAACGCCACGGCAAGCACAAGGATCCCTGCGAGACCGCAAGCTCGAGTCATCACATCCGGCTCCCTCGGGCCAACTTCCTGCCCACGCCATGGGCCGCGGCGTCCCGATCCCTCACTGCAGGATCCATCGCCTAGACCCACTGGCACGATAGCCGAAACCAACGACGCCCCGCAGCCTGCGCGACCCCACAGCAAGGGAAACCGGTCACCCCCCAACCCTTCGCTCGTCCCCGCGCCCTGTGCTTGGCGAATCCGTGCCTCGGCGCTAGACTCTGTCGCCATGCGAAGATTCGTCGTGCTTGCACACAAGGTCCCGACGTCGGGGGAGTTCTCGCTGAACGATCTTCCCGGCACGGGCGGTCGCGTTGATGTCCTCTGCCGCGCCGTCGGCGCTGCCTTGTTCATCTCCCACGGCATGCGCACGGACACGGAGATCACCCTTCTGGTGCAGAATGCCGTTCAGATTCGCATCTCCGGCGATCGCGTCAAGCGCTTGAACCCCGACGAGCGTTCCACTGCTGCGATCCTTCAGTTGGCCCTTCGGGGTGCGGGGGCGGAAGAAGTGGAGACGACGCCAGGGGTCGTCGCTTCGCAGTCTTCCCTCTCCCAGGTCCTTGACCGCTTGTATCAACTCGAGTCCCACCCAGTCGTTCTCCACGAGCAGGGGGTACCGGTCGACGAGTACGCCCTTCCGGCAGATTCTGCGTTCATCCTCTCCGACCACGAGGATTTCAGCAACGAAGATGAGGCCTCCCTTGCAGATGTGCCGCGGGTCTCCCTCGGTCCCACAGCCCTCCACACCAGCCAGTGCATCACGATCGCCCACCACCTCCTTGATCGCGACGAGCGAGACGCCTCGGACGACCTTGTCCTGTGTCACAAAGTGTGGGAAGAGCCGAAGGCGCAGCTCATCGCCGGGCTGTTGGAGGACTTCGGCATTCCGACGAATCTCCTAAGCCATGGCGTCACGTCTCTGTACCCCGGCATGGTCGACGGCTTGGGCGAAGTTCGAATCATGGTGCGGCCGCGCGATCTTGAGAAGGCCCGCGCCATCATCGGTGACTACTTCGGACAGCCCGTAGATGAGTAGCGCCCGCCTCCCGTGACGAAGCTGCCAAGTTGTGACGATAGCGTGTCGCCCCGCGCACAGGCCGCGTCTGCGCAAGAGCGAGCCTGGATGGTTGAGCGCAACCTTCGCCGGCGTGGGATCCGCGATGAGCGCGTACTCGAAGCCATGGCGCGCGTGCCTCGTCACGTCTTTGTCCGACCTGAGCACCGCGCCGTGGCCTACGCCGACATGCCTCTTCCGACGAGAGATGGGCAAACGATCTCACAACCGTACATCGTCGCCCTCATGACCGAAGCGCTGCGCGTCAAGGAGGGAGCGCGCATCTTTGAGATCGGCACCGGTTCGGGCTACCAGACGGCTGTTCTCGCCGCGCTCGGCGCGTCGGTGTGGTCGGTCGAGGCGTCAGCCGACCTGCATCGGGAGGCGGCGGCGCGGCTCCAGGAGATGGGCTATGCGGGGATTCACCTCGCGTGCGGCGACGGCACGCTCGGGTGGCCGGAGGCAGCGCCATTCGACGGCATTCTTGCGACGGGCAGCTTGCCCGCGCGACCGCAGGATCTCCTACGTCAGATCCGGCCTGGAGGGGTTTTCGTGGGGCCGATCGGAGGCTTACGCGAGCAACGGCTCGTCCGGATCGAAGTGGATCCGACGAACGCGGTAGAGGAGACTCTCTGCGCCTGCTCGTTCGTTCCACTGGTCGGTCGTGACGGGTGGCACCAACCAGCGGATCAGGAGGGGTGAGACCATGCGTTGGATCGATCTACGAAGCGACACCGTCACGCGTCCAACCGAGGCGATGCGACACGCCATGGCGGAGGCCGTCGTCGGGGACGACGTGTACGAAGAGGATCCGACCGTTCGCCGACTCGAGGAGCGAACGGCCGATCTCCTGGAAAAGGAAGCGGGGCTCTTCGTCGCGAGCGGGACTATGGGGAACCTCACCGCTCTTCTCACCCATGCCCACCGTGGAGACGAAATCATCGTGGGGCATCTCGCGCACACCTTCCTGTACGAGGTGGGAGGCAGCGCGGGTCTCGGCGGCATCCACGCCGCGGTCTGCCAGAACGACTCTGAGGGAACGATCCCGCTCGAGACCATAGCAGATGCCATTCGTGACCCCCTCGACGTGCACGCTCCGATCACCCGCGTCATCTGCCTCGAGAACACGCACAATCGCTGCGGCGGCGTCGTGCTCTCTCCCGCCTACGTCGCTGCGGTGGCTCGGCTCGCACGACACAAGGACATAGCCGTCCACCTTGACGGCGCCCGGCTGTTCAACGCGTCGCGCGCCCTCGGAATGCCCCCGACTCGATGGAGCGAGGCAGCGGATTCGGTGATGGTCTGCCTGTCCAAAGGCCTTGGAGCACCTGTGGGATCCGTCCTGTGCGGCACGCGGGAGTTCGTGCGTGCGGCCCGAAGGGTCCGCAAGATGCTCGGCGGAGGTATGCGGCAGGTCGGCATTCTTGCGGCGGCCGGGTTGTACGCACTAGACCACCACATCGAGCGCCTCGACGAGGACCACGCCAACGCGCGGCTCCTCGCCGAGGGAATCGCGGCGATCCCGAGCCTCTCGTCGCCGCAGGCTCAACCTAGCCCCACGTCGTGGACGAACCTCGTGTACGTGGCGATCGACCCCGACGCCGTGCGCCACGGCGCGCCCGACGCCGCGCTGCTCTCCGCTCGGCTCCGCGAACGAGGTGTCCTGGCTTCGCCGATCGGCAAGACGGGCCGAGAACTGCGAATGGTGACTCACCTCGACGTGACAACAGCCGACGTCGAGCAGGCTCTCATCGCCCTCCGGTCCGCTGTCGAGGGGACGTAGGTCCACCCGGACGCTGAACGAAGTCGCCTCTCGAAGGCGTCGTTTCCCCGACGCGCCGCCGCCTTCAGTCCTACGCTCGTTAACACCGGGTGACGAGTGCGGCTCTGTCTTGGAGCGGCTCTCCCTTCCGGTTGAAGCAAAGGGGGACCGATGAAGGGGCTAGCGTCTGTGCTTGGCATTCTCCTGTTCAGCGCAGCGGCGCTCGCGGGGCCGCTCGAGGCGTCGATCAGCGGCGGCCCGGCCACCGCGTCGCTCGACGACATCAACACCTCGATCCTTGTCTTCAACACGCTGATCACGCATCTCAACGAGACGTTGGCCGTGATTCCCGGCGTGTCCGGCACGGTCGGCACGTTGGCACCCATGATCAGCGGCATGACGCTTCGGACGTCGGAACGCTATTGGATCGCGGATTCGATCGCGCTCACGGGCGGATTCGAGTATTACCACGTTTCAACGGCGACGAAGGGTCAATACATCGGTGCCGAGACGTCGACCATTGATGTGTCGGCCTCTCTCACCAACCTGAACTTCCTCGTCGGCTCAAGGGTCAAGTTCCTCGACGCCGGACTCCGCCTCGCCGGGGACGTCGAGGCGGGCTACTTCTACTCGACCCTTGATCACTCGGTGGTGTTCCAAATCCCCAGCGAGTACCCAGGGGCAATCTCCGGCGTTCCGCCGGAAGGGGAAGGGCGCCACTCCGGCGGTACGTTCGGCGTCGAGGTCGGGCTGTCTGTTGCCTACCCGATCCTCGACGGCTTCTCCGTCGAAGCGTTGCTCTCCTACCGATGGGCGACGGTCCCGTCCTTGCGGGATGCGGCGGGGAACGTCCTCGACTTCGACGGAAATGGTACACCCGAGTCTGTTGGGCTCGAAGGAATGTCCGTGCAGATCGGCTTCTCGCTCGCGCTTGATCTCTCCCCCACCGGGGAGAAAGGAGAATGACTATGAAGGCTCGACGGCTCTGTCTCCTGGTGGGGACGGTTTTCCTCGTCGCGGTGTCGTTGGGCGGCTGTCTGCAATTCGAGCCATCGGCTCCCCAAGCGTTGTTCACAGCGTCGCCCGCAGAGCATGTGATCCCGTTCACCACGAGCTTCGACGCGTCGCTGTCACAGCGAACGCCCAATGAGACCCTGTCATACATGTGGACATTCGGAGACGGAAGCTCCGCGGCGGGCGCCCTTGTGGACCACACCTACTCGCAGGACGGAACGTACGACGTCGTGCTGACGGTGTACGACAGCAAGGGCTCGTCGAGCTCGTCCCACCTCAGCGTGAAGGCGCTGAACCCGCTCCCGACCGCTGCGTACTCCTATTCCCCGAGGAGCATGATGGAAGGGACCTACATTGTCGGAGCGAGTGAGTGGGTTACGTTCGATGCCTCGGCTTCAGCCGACGATGGAACGGTCACCGCATACAAGTGGAATTTCGGCGACGGCCAGTACGGCGAGGGAGCCGTCGTCCAGCATCGCTTCACGTATGCCGGGACCTACAACGTAGCCCTCACTGTGACGGACAACGACGGCGGGGAGTCCACGACCGTGCAGCAAATCGAAGTCCTCGGCGGCCCGCCGTGCAACGCCGACATCCAGAACGGAGGAACCTGCCAATGAAACGAGCCCTCTTTGCCGCTTTGCTCTGCCTAGGTCTCGCCTTCCTCCTCTCGGGCTGCGCGCTCGACGAACTCCTGAACAGCATGGTGAACCGCGTGCCGCGGGCGGTCATCGATGCGAAGCCGGTCCAGGGACCGGCCCCGCTTAGCGTTCATCTCGACTCCCACTACTCCCATGACGACGACGGGACGCTCGTCGAGACGCGCTGGGACCTCGGCGACCCCGCCGACACGGGGAGCCGCCTGGATCCCGCACTCACTCACGAGTACAAGACCCCAGGCACGTACATCGTGAAGCTGACGGTCACGGACAACCAAGGCGCAATGAACAGCCAGCAGCTCGCCATCGTCGTTACGGACCCACCTCCCGTGGCGGCCGCCGCGGTCACGGACACCGCTCCGCATCCAGGAGACGAAGTCAAGTTCGACGGCACAGGTTCGCGCGATCCGTTCGGCCGGATCGTTGGGTATCAGTGGGACTTCGGCGACGGCAAGACGGCCTCTGAGGCGAAGCCGGCCCATACGTACACGAAAGGCGGAACCTACGTCGTGACTCTCACGGTGACCGACGACGACGGGCAGACATCCCAAGCCACACTGACAATGAACGTCAAGCCGGGATCGAGCAATTGCGGCGGAGGCACATGCGGTGGGAACAGCATTCGCCCGCTCGCCGTGATCACGGGGCTACCCTCCTGCTCCGGCGGGAAGGTGGGCGTCGCCGTGCATCTCGATGGTTCGGCATCTCGCGGAGCCACTGGCAACATCGTGCTCTACCAATGGGACTTCGGTGACGGTGCGACGGCCAGCGGCGCGACGGTGGAGCACACCTACTCGACTCCCTATCGCTACATCGTCACGCTGACGGTCACCGATGAGGGAGATGCCGTGGGTTCTGCGCAGGGCGTCTGCTCGATCGGCGGCTCGGGCTGCTATAGTCAATAGGACGCAGAAGGACGGAGAGACGGGGGGTTGGGCCTTCGAGGGTTCGACCCCTTCCTCTCTTCTCACTCAATCACCGCGCTAGGCTGCGGTCTTCGCGCGATCCAGGATCGGACCGAGGAACTGCCCGGTGTAGGACTCGGCCACCCCTGCGACCTCTTCGGGCGTTCCCGTCGCGATGACGGCGCCTCCGCCGTCTCCCCCTTCGGGGCCAAGATCGATGATCCAGTCCGCGGTCTTGATCACATCGAGGTTGTGCTCGATCACAATGACGGTGTTCCCTGATTCGACAAGGCGGTGGAGGACATCGAGCAGGCGATGCACGTCGGCTGCGTGAAGTCCCGTCGTCGGCTCGTCGAGGATGTAGAGCGTGCGCCCTGTGGAGCGCCGGGAGAGTTCCTTGGCCAGTTTGATGCGCTGCGCTTCGCCGCCCGAGAGCTCCGTTGCCGGTTGCCCGAGCGTGAGGTAGGAGAGACCGACGTCATGGAGCGTCTGCAGCCGGCTCTGGATGCTCGGCACATTCTCGAAGAAGGCAAGAGCCTCTTCGACAGAGAGCGCCAGCACATCGGCGATCGACTTCCCCTTGAATCTCACCTGGAGCGTCTCGCGGTTGTAGCGCGTTCCCTTGCAGACTTCGCACGGCACGTAGATGTCGGGCAGGAAGTGCATCTCGATCTTCTCCTGCCCCTGGCCTTGGCATGACTCACATCGCCCACCCTTGGTGTTGAAACTGAACCGGCCCGCGGAGTAACCGCGCAGTCGGGCGTCCGGCGACTTCGCGAATAGGGTGCGGATGTCATCGAACAGCTTGGTGTACGTCGCCGGATTCGAGCGCGGGGTCCGCCCGATGGGCGACTGGTCGATCTCGATCACCTTGTCGATGTGCTCCGCTCCGACGATTTCGTCGTGGGCGCCCGGCTTGCGCGTCGCGAGGTGCAGCTTGTGCGCCACACCGCGGTACAGGACGTCCTCGACCAACGTGCTCTTACCGGAGCCCGACACACCTGTGACGCAGACGAAGCGGCCGAGCGGGAACTCGACATCGATGCCGCGCAGGTTGTGGGCACGCGCCCCGACGACCTGGAGGGTCTTCCCGTTCCCGTGGCGGCGGCGCTCCGGCACGGGAATCTGGAGACGGCCGGACAGGTACTGCCCTGTCACGGAGTCCCGGCAAGCGGAAACCTCCTCCGGGGCGCCGCAGGCGACGACGTAGCCTCCGTGAGCCCCGGCGCCGGGCCCGAGATCGAGGATGTAGTCGCTCTCCCGCATCGTCTCCTCGTCGTGCTCAACCACAAGGACGGTGTTTCCAAGGTCACGCAGACCCTTGAGAGTGGCGAGGAGACGACGGTTGTCGCGTTGATGGAGCCCGATCGACGGCTCGTCGAGGACGTAGAGGACACCCGTCAGCTGGCTGCCCACCTGCGTAGCGAGCCGAATCCGCTGCGCCTCCCCTCCCGCCAACGTCCCTGCCTGTCGATCGAGGGTCAGGTAGTCGAGGCCGACCGAGACCATGAAGCCGAGTCGGGCGCGAATCTCCTTCAGGATCTGCTCGGAGATCGTCTGTTCGCGCGAGGAGAGAGAGACCTCGTCGAAGAACGTGAGGGCGGCGCGAACAGACAGGTTTGTCACTTGGTGGATGTTCATGCCGTCGACCGTCACCGCGAGGATCTCCGGCTTCAGACGCGCCCCGTTGCACGTCGGGCAGGGCAGCGTGGCGAAGAACTGCTCCATCTCCGCTCGCCATGCCTCCGACGTCGTTTCGCGGTACCACCGCTCGAGCGTCGGAACGATTCCGCGAAACGGTCTCTTGACCGTGCGGGCCGTCCCAGCAGTCGAGGTGTACTCGAAGCTGATCGGCTTCCCCTCCGTGCCGTGCAAGATGAGATCGAGCGTCTTCTTGGGAATCTCGCCGAGCGGCGCGTAGGGATCGATGCCGAGCGCCGTTGCGAGACCTCCCATCTGCCCTTCGTACCAGCGGCTCTTGGTGTCGGCGAAGGGGAGAAGGCCGCCATCAAGAAGGCCGTGCGATGGATCGATGAGCGATTCCGGGTCGACCTCTTTGCGCTGCCCGAGGCCGCTGCATTCCGGGCACGCCCCGTAGGGGTTGTTGAACGAGAACATCCGCGGCGACAGCTCCTCGTAGCTGACTCCGCAACGGATGCAGGCATAGTGCTCGCTGTGCAGCTCTTCCGTCCCGTCGTCGAGCAGGATGCTCACAAGGCCGCCGCCGTGCTTGAGCGCCGTTTCGACCGAGTCCGCAATGCGTCCGCGCTTCTTCGCTTCGACCTCGATGCGGTCCACCACGATGTCGATCGTGTGCTTCTGGCCCTTCGAGAGCTCGATCTCCTCGTACAGCGTGCGCGTCACCCCATCGACGCGCACCCGTGTGAACCCCTCTTGCCGGATCTCCTCGAACGTTTTCTTGTACTCGCCCTTCCGTCCGCGCACGACGGGAGAGAGGATCTGGACCTTCGTTCCCTCGGGCATCGCCATCACCGCATCGATGATCTGCTCCGCCGACTGCTGCGAGATCGGATCGCCACACTGCGGGCAGTGCGGGTGCCCGATCCGCGCGTACAGCAGACGCAAGTAGTCGTAGATCTCGGTGACCGTCCCGACGGTCGAGCGCGGGTTGTGACTGCGGGTCTTCTGGTCAATCGAGATCGCCGGGGAAAGCCCTTCGATGAAATCCACATCGGGCTTCTCCATCTGCCCGAGGAACTGGCGTGCGTACGCGGACAGGGACTCGACGTAGCGCCGCTGACCCTCGGCGTAGATCGTGTCGAACGCAAGCGAGCTCTTGCCGGAGCCGGAGATGCCGGTGATGACGACGAGACGGTCCCGCGGCAGCGAGACGTCGATGTTCTTGAGGTTGTGCTCGCGGGCACCCTTGATGTGGATGACGCTCATAGGCCCTTTCGCAGCTTGCGGATCTCGTCGCGCAAGCTCGCCGCAAGTTCGAACTCGAGTCTCTGTGCCGCAGTCAGCATTTGCTCCTCGAGGTCGCGCAGCTCGTCGAGGAGGTCCTCGCGACTCTTCGGCCGCGCCCGCTCCCGTACCGCGGCCGGCTCCGGCGCGCTCGCGCGCAGCGCCTGCATGATGTCGGTTATGTCGCGCTCGATCGACCGCGGCGTAATCTGGTGCTCCCGGTTGTACGCCATCTGGATCGCACGCCGGCGGTTCGTCTGGTCGACGGCGTGCCGGATCGAGTCCGTCATCCGGTCGGCGTAGAGAATGACCTTGCCGCGCACATTGCGCGCCGCTCGGCCGATCGTCTGGACGAGCGACGTGCCCGAGCGCAGGAAGCCCTCCTTGTCCGCATCGAGCACGGCGACCAGAGCCACCTCCGGCAAGTCCAATCCCTCGCGCAAGAGGTTGATCCCGACAAGCACGTCGAACTTCCCCAGTCGCAGTTCGCGCAAGATGTCGATGCGGTCGAGCGTCTCGATCTCCGAATGGAGGTAGCGGGCGCGGACCCCGACGTCGACGAGATACTCGGTCAGGTCTTCGGCCATGCGCTTCGTCAGCGTGGTGACGAGCACGCGATCGCCACGCTCTACGACGGCTCGAATCTCCCCTAGCAGGTGATCGACTTGCCCCTTGACCGGGCGGATCTCCACTTCCGGATCGATGAGCCCGGTCGGACGAATCACCTGTTCGACGACGCGGGAGCTCTGACGTTCCTCGTACGGTCCGGGGGTAGCCGAAGCGAAGATCACCTGGCCGACGCGCTCCTCGAACTCGGCGAACGTGAGGGGACGGTTGTCGAGCGCCGACGGAAGCCGGAACCCGTACTCGACCAAAGTGGTCTTGCGCGAGCGATCGCCGTGGTACATGCCTCGCAGTTGCGGAACGGTCTGGTGCGACTCGTCGATCACCAGCAGGAAGTCCCGCGGGAAATAGTCGAGGAGCACCGAGGGCGGCTGCCCGGCGCGCCGCTCATCGAGATGACGCGAGTAGTTCTCGATCCCGGAGCAGTATCCCATCTGCTCGATCATCTCGAGGTCGTACCGCGTTCGCTGCTCCAGCCGCTGCGCCTCGAGCAGCTTGTTCTCGGCTCGCAGGACGGCAAGTCGTTCCTCCAACTCCGCTTCGATTCCCACCAGGGCCTTCTTCACTTGGGCTTCTGGAGTCGTGAAGTGGGAGGCGGGGAAGATCGTGATCTCGGATTCGTCGCGAATCGGGTGGCCGCTCACCGGATCGAGCAACGTGATCCGTTGAATCTCGTCGCCGAAGAACTCAAGCCGCACGATGCGTTCCTCGTACGCGGGAATGATTTCGACTGTATCGCCGCGGGCCCGGAACGTGCCGCGCTCGAATCCGATCTCATTTCGCGTGTACTGCATTCCGACCATGCCCCGCATCACGTCGTCCCGATCGATCCTCTCCCCGCGGCTCAGCGTGAGAGACATGTCGTAGTAGCTCGACGGCGATCCGAGCCCGTAGATGCACGAGACAGAGGCCACGATGATCACATCGCGCCGCTCGAACAGAGCCGCCGTGGCCGCGTGGCGCAGCCGGTCGATTTCATCGTTGATCGACGAATCCTTCTCGATGTACGTGTCCGTCTGTGGGATGTACGCCTCGGGTTGGTAGTAGTCGTAGTACGAGACGAAGTAGTGCACGGCGTTCCGCGGAAACAGCTCGCGAAACTCGTTTGCCAGCTGTGCGGTCAGGGTCTTGTTGTGCGCGATCACGAGCGTCGGTCGCTGGATCCGCTCAATGACGTGAGCGATGCTGAACGTCTTCCCCGTGCCCGTCGCACCCCACAACGTCTGGAAGCGCTCCCCCTCCAGCAGGCCCGTCGCGAGCTTCTCGATCGCCTGAGGCTGGTCGCCGCACGGCTGAAGCTTCCGCGATATCTCAAAACCTGCATCTTCTCCGCTCCGAGGCAGTCTCATGGCAATCTTAGAATCGTACCGAGATGCCGCCCGGGCAGCAACGCGGATTCGGAGGGCACAAAGCCCGGCAGGAAGGAATCCCCGCCGTTACCCCTCGATGCGGAATCCCAGAGGCTCGCCGCGCGCGTCGCTCCAGTCGACGTCCACCCGCTCCACGACAGCGCGATCCGGCCCGTGCTGAAGCCAGCCGAGGAATTCGCGAAGCTTCGCCTCATCTCCCTCTGCTACGACGCGCACCGTACCGTCCGGCCGGTTGCGCGCCGAGCCGCAGATGCCAAACCGACAGGCTTCGGCCCACGCGCTCTGGCGAAAGAGCACCCCCTGTACGACTCCACGAATCGTCGCCTCGAACCGCCTCGTCATCGCACCGCCGCTCCGCTGCGTCCGCCCCTCTTCCAGCTCCTCACGAATCCCACCTGCGCTTCATTGCGTCTCCACACGCCAAGAGCATCGTATCGTCAACAACAGGCTGGGTAGGAGAGCCATCTTGAGAACCTGCCCAACGCGCGGGAAGCGGGGAAGGACGCCCCTGCTTCCCGCCTCCTTTCTGACTCAAGCTCCGCTTCGGATGGCCGCCCTTCCCGCCTTTCTCTTGATACGCTCATCTTTTCGCGTAGTATCTCACAGAGGTATGGATGCCATTCGTGAGCCTTGGCGGAAGCGGCAAGCGCCCCGGCGTGAGTCCTCCGCGCTTCGGGCCGGGTTCGCGGCAGCCTGGGAGAAGGGTGTCGGCGTACGAAGAGAACCGACGCATCGAACAGCAAGCGCATGACCGCGCCGAAGCATCGGTTCCTATTCTCTTCCGGGCCATCGTCTGGCTTGGCGTGATTGGACTCCTCCTGATGCTCTTCGACGTGATCCCCAGCCTCAGCGGAACCCTGATGCTCGTCAAAGTCTGGGCACCGATGCTCGGCATCGTCCTGTGCCATGGCCTCCTCGTTCTCGCCTTTGCCCTTCGCGCCCGCTGCAGGCGGCGTCCGGGCGACGCCTAGGCAAGGGGCAGGAGGAGGGAGACGATCTGTTCGAGCGGCAGCACGTCGGCCTCCGAGAACTGCCCGAGCTCGGCCGAATCGATATCGAGAACGGCAACGACGCGCCTGTCCTTGATCAGCGGAATGACGATCTCGCTCTTCGATCGCGAGTCGCAGGCAATGTGTCGCGGGAACGCGGCGACGTCCGGGACGACCACGGGAGCCTGCGTCCGGACAGCGTGAAGGCAGACTCCTTGCCCCTTGAGGATCTGGCACGCCACCGGCCCCTGGTACGGTCCTACGTGGAGTTCGTCCTCTGCGACGACGAAGTAGAACCCCGTCCACGAGTGATGCGTCATCTTTGCTTGGAGGAGTGCGCAGGCGGTGGCCATGGCGGCCACGAGGCTCGGCGAATGCCCCTCGATCAGATCACGAAGCTGCCGCGCGATCCGCTCGTACCGTGCCGCCCGATCCTCTGCCAAGCGGGTTCTCCTCTTGCGATGGGATCCGATGGTCTGCCCCCGACGACATGCTGCCCCACTGGAACGCGAGCCGATTGTAGTCGCGGGGGAGTCCTCCGACACGCGCGGCGCTGCGCCGGCTGAGGTTGTCGACTCGGTCCGGATCGTCGCCGCGAGACCGTCTTCGGCTGCGGCGCTCCGCAGCGCGGAGCGTGTACGCCTGCTTGGCCACTCGGGCCAGTTCCTCCAGATCCGCGATCGGGCGATACTCCATCGCCCTACCTCCTCTGCATCATACGGCGCCTGCTCCGCGATCGCGGTCGGGAAGCTCCGTCTCTTCGTCCGGCGAAGCCGATCCCGCGCGAGCCGGTTCAGGCACCGAGCGCAGGATGAGGATCGCAAGGGCCAGGCACGCCGCGCCTGCGCCGAACGTCACCTCGTACCCAGCCCATCGCGCGATGTATCCGCTGCCGACGCCCGCGAGAATCCATCCTGTGCTGGCGAGCCCGTTGTAGAACCCGAGAACCCGACCTCGCGACTCGGGCTTCGCCAACCGTGACGCGATCGCCGTCCCCGACAGCTGGAATGTCGACCACGTGAGGCCGTAGACCACAAAGCCGACAACCAATGCAGGAATGGGCGGCACAGTACGCGTAAACGCCAGAGTCACAGCGGCACCCGCAAACAGGAGAAGTCGGACGCCGAGAGCGGTCCGCTGAACGCGAAGGTTCCCCGTCTCGCGAATCCTCCGACTCGCCCACGGATACGCGACGACGACGGCTGCGTTTTGAATGGCAAAGAACAGGAAGACAACGCTCGATGGAAAGTGGAAGCGCTCGGCGAGAAGGAGCGGAAGCGGAATCCCGAACAGGCCGAGGCCGAGCTACGCAACGACCGTTGCGAGGAGAAAGGGCCTCGCGCCGGGGCCCAGTTCCGGGATGCGCCCGAGCCTCAGAATCCGCCGCCCGAGACGCCGCGCATCGAGCCTTCGGATCGGGCCTAGCAGCGCGAGATCAACGAGCGCGCTGCCCAGTGCGACGGACGGTGCCGGAGGCGACGACTGAACCTCCTGCGCTCGTGCAGCCGGCACGGTCCGTGCCGCCAGTCCCGCCGCAGCAAGCCCCCCGGCTCCGATCAGGATGAACGTCGCACGCAATGCCGTCAACTCGTCCGTGAGAAGACCGCCCATCGCAAGTGCCGCGCTCCCGAGGAGAAGCCCAAACACCCATCCGAGCGCGCCGACTTGGTTCAGGTGGCCGATCTTTGTCTCCCAATCCTGCGAATCACGGTTCTCGATAACAACGAGAACTGTGACAGAGCCATTCGCAACCCAGAACAGGTTGAGCGCCATGTTCAGGAGGATCAGACCCTCAAACGTCCGGGCGAATGCCATGAGAAGCAAGCAGGCCCCGGGGATCGCGTAGCTCAGAACCATGAACGGCTTTCGGCGGTGCGCCGCGTCCGAGAGGCGTCCCCAAGCGAGGCTGCCAATGACGCCCATGAGGCTTACCAGACTGGACAGGACACCCAACGAGTCGACCGACCGATGCAGGACCGCCTTGAGCGCGAGGGGAATGAGAATCGACGAGGTCCCGAGCACCAGATTGGCAAGCCCCACCGCAGCGAACCATGACTCCCCGCCTCGCCACCAGCTGCGGATTGAGTTGCGCATGGATCCTCCTGTGCCCGCCGCATGAGTGTAGGCGCCGGCGAGGTCCGTTCGGGCGAGCTGTTTCTCACGCCGAGTGGACGTCCTTCCTCTTCCCGGCGCGGTCGGCTATCCTCTGCCAACCGGAACACCATGGAGGAGACAAGATGAACGACGTGCTCCACGCGATTCAGAAGCGGCGCTCGGTGAGGAAGTTCACGGGAGCTCCTATCCCGCGCGAGGCGCTCCTCGCCGCGCTCGAAGCTGCCATGGCCGCTCCCTCCGCGCGAAACGCTCGCCCCTGGAGCTTCCTCGTGGTCACGGAGAGATCGAGCGTCGCCGCATTGTGCAAAGCACACCCGTACGCCGAGTTCGGGACGAACGCCGGCGCGGTCGTTCTTCCGTTCGGCGCGAAGAAGAACCACCGATGGTTTGACCAGGACATGGCCGCAGCGACCGAGAACCTGCTCATCGCGGTCGCCCATCTCGGCCTCGGCGCGACCTGGTGCGGCATGGACGATGAGAGGCAAGCGGTCATTCGAACTCTCGTCGGACTGCCGGAGGACCAGTTCATCTTCGCGCTCATCCCGGTCGGTGTGCCGGCTGAAACGCCGGCTCCGCGAACCCAATTCGAAGCGTCCCGCGTCCACTGGGAAAGGTTCGGCCAGACGAGCAGCTAGGCTGCGCCGCCCTCCGAGGCAAGGGCGAATCCCGTGCTCTCTGCTTGGCACGTGCCCGCGAGAAGCTCGGCGAACCGCGCTGCCCACGCGAGGGCTTCCTGCTGCCCGAAGACCCGTGGAACATAGAGAACAGCAATGACGCGTCGTGTCTCCGGACGGATCTTCGTTGCCATCGCGTCTTTGACGGGGTTTCCACACGGCTCCCAACCGTCACGCGTCGCGCGGCAGACAACGATGAGGTCCTCGAGATCGATCGACTGGCCCGAGGGATTGAACACATACGTTTCGCCTGGCCGCCCGTAGCGAAGATGAAGGGCCGGACCGGTGAGGTCCGCGTCAAATACAGAACCTGGATACCCTGACGCTAGGCTGATTGCATTGTTTGCGTCGACGGGCCCGTTCACCCGCGGGAATTCGCCGCGGAGAGCAGCCTGAAGCAGGAACTCGCTTGCCGGCTTGCCGCGCCCTGTCGGCTTGTACGTTCCGTGCCGAAGCATCCCGCGAACCTCGCGTCGGGTGTCTTCGGGAACCATCGTTTCGCCGCGTCCGACGCGCACAAGCAGCTCGTCCAGCATTCCCAAAGGCAACACCGTGCTCGGCAAGGCGATCCCCTCGGCCCACATCACCGCAGGCAGCGCACTTGCCCCAACCTCAGCATCGAACGTCACACGATAGGACGCGCTCATCCGTCGCCCCGTCTACAGCTGGGGAGCCATTCCCCCCCGCTCGTACTCGAACGGCGTGGAGACATCGCCAGCCGTAACGGTGTACGAACCAGGCTCAAGCCCTCTGACAACCAGGGGAATCGTCGCCTCAAACGGCGTCTCCACGTCAGCGCACACGTCGGCGAGTGCCCGTCGCGTTGTCAGGGTAAGCGAGAAGTCGCTCCCATCGAGCGATTGTCTCACGGAATTGATGCGTGTGCATAAGTCGCGTACGGTCCCTCGGACGACGGCGTTCACGCGGACTGTCGATCCCCCGCCGATCGTGACTTCGATCGCTTCCACATTGGGAACGCCGTACAGGTACTGAGGCTCGCTGTGTCTCGTCCCGCAGCCACCTGACAAAGCCAGGCCCAGTGTGCCAACAACCGCTGCAGCGATCCGCCACGACCTTGCCACGCACGACCTCCCTGCGAGAAATGCTCTATCGTACCCTGGCGCATCGCAGCGACAACTCCGGCCGCCGACTCAGCCTCGTTCCCCGCGCTTAGCGGTGATCTCGATCGGCAACTTCGCATCGAGGTAGCTCTTCACGGCACACTGCTCGGCGGCTCGCGCGCAGGCCGCCACGTACTCGGCAGGAAACCCCTCAGGCAGTGAAATGGCGATCTCCACTCTCGCGATTCTGTGCCCTTCTGCATCGCGCACCGCGTCGAGCGCAAGAGAGAGGCCTTCGGTTGGCAAGCTTCTGCGTTGGCAGAAGACCAGGACGAAGTACCCCGCGCACGTTCCTAGTGAGGAGAGAAAGAGGTCGAACGGACTCGGAACCGCACTTGTGCCGCCGTCACCCACCGGCTGATCTGTGGAGATGACGAACCCCTTGTAGTGCGCATCGACTCGCGTTCCCCCAGGGAAGACGATCTGCATGCTCATGGACCTCCCCTCCCGACGACAGGGTACCCTACGCCCGACGCCCGCGGAGGCTTCGCCTGCGTCCCTCTGCGCCCGTCGTGGCCCCGCAGTCGAGCCCGTACAATCAGCGCCATGTGGATCCGGAGTCTGCGCGCGCGCGGGTTGCGCCAATTCGGAGCGAACGCTCGTTGGTACCTCGCCTACACATTCCTGTCCGGCCTCGCCTCGGGTGTCTTCAGCCTCTTCTACAATCTCTACGTCCTGTCGCTTGGCTTCGACCGCTCCTACCTCGGCCTGCTCCTGGCGGTGCCTCTCGTGGTGGAGTGTCTGTTCGCTCTGCCCGCGGGCTTTCTCGCGTCCCGATTCGGCTATCGCAACGCACTCGTATTCGGCCTCACGGCCTACTCCGGCGCCATCGTCGGACTCTCGTCCCTCCCATCCCGCTCCGGCCTCCTCCTCTTCGCTCTCGGTCTCGGAGTCGGGCAGACGCTGTTCGACGTGTGCAATGCGCCGCTCGTCGCCGAGAGCAGCACGTCGGCGGAGCGGACTCGCCTGTTCAGCACGCAGTTCGCGGTTCGCCTGTTCGCCAGCTTCTTCGGGTCGCTCGCCGCAGGCGCCATGCCGGCGACTTTCGCGAAGCTTCTTCACGTTGGGGCGGAAGCTCCCTCTGCATACCGCGGCACTTTGCTGTTGAGCGCGGTCCTTCTCCTCGTCGCCTTCCTGCCTCTCTTACGAGTTCGCCCGCGGGCCGCGGCTCCGCTCAATCGCCCCGGCACGGAGCATGGCCCCCGGTCAACGGAGTGGTCGACTCTGTGGCGCCTGTTCATCCCGCAGATCGTCATCGGGATTGGCGCAGGCGCTCTCGTCCCGTTCCTCAATGTCTTTCTCAAGACCCGTTTCGCGTTGTCTGACAGCGTCTTGGGGCTCCTGTTCGCGCTTCAGGCCATCGCCATGGGAGTCGCGACATTGCTCGGCCCGTCTCTTGCCGAACGAGTGGGGCGGATCCGCGCGCTCGTCCTCACGCAGGTCGCATCGATCCCGTTCCTCGCTCTGCTCGGCTTCTCGCCTTTCTTCCCCCTGGCGGCGTGCGCCTTCTTCGCGCGAGCCGGGCTCATGAACATGGGATCCCCTCTCTATTCTGCCTTTTCGATGGAGCAGGTCGACGAGAGACACCGAGCGACAGCGAGCGCTCTCCTGGTGATGAGCTCCCAGGGAAGCCGTGCCCTGAGTTCATGGATCAGCGGCATCCTCCAGGAAGGGCCGGGCTTCGCCCCGGTCTTCGCTCTGACGATTGCCTGCTACCTCGTGGCCTCGCTCCTCATTCTCGTCTTCTTCGGCCGACGACCTCTGCCCTCCGCTCCTCCTTCGTAGCCCGATGCCGTCATGCGCCCGCCTCGCGACGCATGCACGCACGAGAGCGCGGGCCGCCCCGAACCAGTCTCCTGTTGACCCCCGCGTGTGCAATGACCATGATGGATCGTGTGGCGGAGTCGGAGGTGCGTATGAAGAGGGTCGGCTTGGGCGTTCTTTGCGTGGTCGTTGTCCTTATTTCGGGATGCTCTCTCTTCCAGAGCGGAATCCTCTATCAGGAGACGTGGTCGGACCCGAACACGACAGCGTGGACAATCGGAAACACTGACTACGCAAACAAGTGGATCGAGGGGGGGCGGTACCAAGTTCTTGTCAAGCAGGCAACCTCGGTCCTCTACTGGAATGGTGACAAGGGCCCGTTCGGGAACGCGCAGATTGACCTTGACGTGCGGCATGAAGCGGGCACGGACAACCTCTCCACAGGGGGAGTTGTCTTCAGGTTGGGTGACATCAACAACACGTACGCCTTCGAAGTCAGCCCCGCCGGAACCTATCGAGTCGGCAAGTGGGTGGCAGACGTCTGGACAACAATCGTCGCTTGGACATCGTCCCCGGCAATCCACACGGGGATGGGCGACAATCATCTGACCGTGATTGCGGACGGGACGTCCCTAACACTCCTCATCAACCAGACCCAGGTTACGGAACTCGCCGATTCGTCCTTCTCAAGCGGGCGGGTCGGTGTCATTGTCACAGCCTTCTCGGGCGACGTCGACGTGCACGAGTCGTTCGACAACTTGACCGTCCGCGAGCTGAAATAGGAATCCCCAGGCCGGATTGCCTGGAGCGCAGAGACAGGAGGTGGGCCGCATGCCGTCCGATCCTGTGTGCCGAATCGATCTCGAAGAGCAAGGCGCGATGGCCTCGTCGGAGTACCAGGGGAAGGTCTACTGGTTCTGCACCCACACCTGCAAGGAAGCGTTCGAAGAAGATCCCGAGCGCTACTTGAAGGACATCGCGATCCGCCCACCGAAGACAGCTTGGTGGAAGCGGTTTCGGCGAGCGAACCGAGCCGCGTAGGCCTGACGTCACGACGTGTGTGTCGGAGCTGAGGCCGGCGTGCCTTTCCTCGTTCTCCAGGCGGTGTATGCGAGGCCGGCAAGAGCGCCCGCCGCGGCGCCGGCCGCGTCGAACAGGAGCCCCTGCACGTTGAACGATCGCGTGGGAGCTGCCATCTGCGCCACCTCCAGCGCCCACCCATACCCTGTCGCAATGAGGAATGCCCACCCGCTTCGCCGAAGAAGCGAGCCCTTCGTTCGAAGCGTGAGCACAAGGAGACCAGCAAGGCCCGCGTACGCCGGAAGGTGGAAGTACGCACGCCCGACGTGATCGATGGCTCGATCGATGGGCGAGCTGCCAAAGCGGCGCAGGGACATGTACGCGACGAGTGCCGCATACGCGGCGACGAGAGTCCACGCCGCTCGTCGCCTTGCTCTGGATGCTCTGGGGCTGAACACGCGATGACCTCCGAAACGGATCCGCGCTCTCAGAGAAGCGCCAGGAGTGCGATGATGGCCGCAATGCCTACCAGATACAGAGCCTTCGCGGCTGTCACGAACCTCGGGTCCGGCCCGAGCTCATGGAAGGATCGCACGTCACGAATCACCTGCGGAAGCGATGCGATGTCACTCCACCCGAACACCTCTCGCGTTCCCACGGCGATCCATGCCTTGCCGTCCATGATCGACGAGGACCAGGCGACGATGTAGTACTTGCCGGCACTTGGAAGATGAACGGTCGCATCTCCAAGGATCCACGAATCCGTGTTCGTGAACGGCTCGTGGAACACTGGCGCGTCCCCAATGCTCGACGTGATTACCAGCATCCCGCCGAGTCCGGCCGGAACGGTGAGCGGAAGGGAAAGCGGCGGCAGATCCGGACCCAAGATGACGAGTTGGGGACGGTACATGCGAAGCCGTTCGATCACCGGGACGCCCAGTTGCACGTAGAGGTCCGTATTGGCGGGCACATCCACCGCGACCCACAGGCTCGAATGTGCAACCGGCATGTCTCCGTACACCACCTGGGAGACGTCCGGCGATGTCAACTGCACGGCCAGCGAGGGGTCGTCGTACGTCCCGCCGATCGCCATAGCTCGGTGCGCGTCCAGGCGAATGCTGGAGAGAGCGACAGTGACCCCGATCAACAGCGCAATCGCGAAGACCTTCGCCACGCTCCACCTCTTCCACGTCGTGCAACATTCCCAGTCTACGCGTTTTCGGACAAAGGGCCAGCCGCAGCCCGGCGAGAAGAGACACGTGGCATCCAGCCGCGCCCCGCGTTGGATATCCTGGAACCGACGTGCGCTACGCGGTGTAGTACCCCATGAAGAACTGGAAGATGAAGGGAGAAGCATGAGCAAGGCGCTTTTCTTAACAACCTGTCTCCTGATCGCCAGCGGGATGGCAGTTCAGGCCGTTGGGTTCGGCCCTGTCGCACTCGGGTTCCATCTCATCCCTTCCGTCGAAGAGAAGGACGGTCACCGCGCCTGGGATCTGTCGTTGTCCCTCGGCATCACGGTGGATCTCGGAGCGAGTGACTCCGTCGAACTCTCGGCCATCATCGACTCCAAGCCGACGGCACTCGGCACGACGGTCACGTATCGCCACGACGTGACGGACATCCTCGTGCTGGGAGCAGGGCTCACCGCTCTGTGGCCCATCACAAGCGACGCGCAAGTGCAGACGCCCCTGTTTGAGTCATTCGCACTTGTCATCGCATCGGCAGATGTCGCCAGCGGACTCACGGGGGAGGCCTCGGCGTCGCTTCCGGTCTTGACTCTCGCCAAGGTCACAGACCGGTGGACGGTCATCCCGCTCGCCGAGCTCCCGTCGGTCGCGCTGGCCGGTGATTTCCGACTTGCCGTGCACGGCTCCCTCAAGCTTGAACTCACTCTTCAGCCGGTCATCACCGACACGACCGCGCTCGTCGAGCCGCTCGGACGCGTGACGGACGATCTGCTCATCCTGCCGATGTTGTCGGCGTACACGAGATTCGTCCCGTAGCGCCGCCGGTCGGACCGGGCCTGGCTTCGGCGGCACCGATCCGGGATCCTCTCCCTGCATGAGCGGAAAGCGATCGACCGTGCGAGCCTGGCTCTTCTGGCTTGCGGTCGCCGGTTTCATCTGGTTTCTCGCGTCGCGGCTCGGTGACCTCAAGCAGCTCGCGGCGGTCCTCACCGGCGGCCGCTGGCCGTGGATCCTTCTTGCTGCTGCGTCGCAGCTCGGTTACTTCGTCCTCTTCGCCTGGATGTTCCAGGCGGCGTTCTCGGCCGTCGGAGTGAAGACGCGCGTCCGAGATCTCTTTCCCGTTGTGCTCGGCGCCGTGTTCGTCAACTCGCTGGCCCCGAGCGGCGGCACGGCGGGAATGGCTCTCTACGCAGACGCCGCCGCCCGGCGCGGTCAGTCCGCTGCGCGAGCGACGGCCGGCGCCCTTCTGGCGACCGTGGTCGACTTCTTCGCGTTCGCGGCCGCCCTCCTCGCGGGGATGATCCACCTGTTCCTGCACAACCAGCTCCACGCAGTCGAGGTGGCTGCGGCGGCGCTTCTGACGCTCGTATCGGCGGTCCAGGTGGCAGCGCTCTTCCTCGCGTTGGGACACCCTCGCAGTCTTCTCCGCTCGCTGCAGTGGGTCGAGCGGGCCCTCGAACGGGTCGTTCGCCTCGTGCATCGCCCGTCCCCCCTGCGTTGCGGCT
>CAIMCX010000121.1 GCA_903839615.1 uncultured bacterium | reverse complement strand
GCGGCTCTCGACAAGCGCGATCTCGCTCCGGGTGAGTCGGTCAGCGTCACGGCTACGGTAAACACGACCGGGTTCCAGGGAACGGTCACCCGCACGGTGAGCGTCTCGTCCAATGACCCGGTCAACCCGACCGCCGTGCTGCAGATGGTGATGACCATCGCCGCGACGACGCCCGTCGTGCAGCAGATTTCGGTCACGGATCTCAAGCTCGTCTTCTACTTCCTGATTGACGTCCGCACGCCGGAGGAGTACGCAGCCGGCCACCTGTTCGGAGCGATGAATATCCCGCTGTCCGAGTTCCAGACGAACCTCGCAGCCTGGCTGCCGCGGCTGCCGCGGGAGGTGCCGATCATCCTCTACTGCCTGGGCGGGGCCCGTAGTCTGCAGGCGGCAACAATTCTCGTCGAGGCCGGCCTGACGAACGTGCTCGACCTGACCGGCGGGATCACCGCGTGGAACAGCGCGTTCGGCAACGGGTACCTCTACGCGTTGTAGGCAATCCGACCAGGCGCGGGCGTAAGAATCAGACACAAGAACGGCTCTTCCGTCGGGAAGGGCCGTTTCGTTTTGCCCACGGACCGCCGCCGCGGGTCGCCGAACGCATCGCCGGGCCTGGAAGAACCACCGAGGGCCGACTCCCTGTTATGATCGGCGTGCACGAAGGATGGGAGGAACCGTGGCACAAGGCAACGTAGCTCACATCGAGTTCGCATCGAGCAATCTCGCGGCATCACGCCGCTTCTACGAACGAATCTTCGGCTGGCACTTCGAGGAAGCTCCCGGCATGGAGGAATACCTGATGTTCGCCACTCCAAACGGCCAAGGCGGAGGATTCGATGCCGGGCCGCGGTCGAGCGGACCATCCGCCACCGGCCCCATTCTGCACATCGAGGTGGACGACATCGACGCGACGCTCGCGCGGGTTTCCGAGATGGGCGGCAAGACGCTCGTGCCGAGAACCAAGATCTCCGACGAGCACGGTCACTTCGCGCTCTTCCTCGACAACGTGGGGAACCGTCTCGGTCTCTGGAGTCCCAGATAGGTGACGCGTGTGATCGATCAAGAAGAGCTCCGCCGACGCGAGTACGTGGGGCGCATCAACCGCGTCATGGACTACGTGCAAGCCAACCTGGCCGGCGATCTGCGACTCGAGACCTTGGCACAGGTTGCAAGTTTCTCGCCGTTTCACTTCCATCGGGTCTTCAAGTTGGTCGTCGGAGAGACACTGAACGACTTCATTCGCCGCATTCGCGTTGGCGCCGCAGCCAACCGCCTCCTTCACAACCCTCGGGAGTCGATCACCGAGATTGCCGTCGCGTGTGGATACTCGTCTCCGTCGGCGTTCGCACGCGAGTTCCGCAACGCGTTCGGAACGAGTGCCACCCAGTTCCGCCATGGCGGTCGGTCCGGCGTGAGCAAGATCCGGCAAGGTGAAAGCAAGACGAGTCAAGCGGAAGGCAAGAAGGGAGAAGACTCGCCATCGGGCGGCGACTACACTCCGCGCGACCTGGTCACGAGGAGGAGAGAGATGAAGTTCAGCGTGGAAGTGAAGCAGATGCCGGAATGGAACGTTGTGTATGCCCGGCACATCGGCGCGTACAACAAGATCGGCGAGGCGTTCGAGCGGCTCTTCAAGTGGGCGGGCCCGCGCAGCCTCGTGCGGTTCCCGGAGACAAAGTCGCTCGCCGTCTACCACGACAGCCCGGAGGTGACAGATCCGTCGAAACTCCGATCGGACGCATGCCTGACGGTGCCGTCCGGCACCAAGGTCGACGGCGAGATCGGAACGATGAAGATCCCCGGGGGCCTATTCGCAGTGGCTCACGTCGAGATCGACATGACGGAGTTCGGCGAGGCCTGGGACAAAGTCATCGGCGAGTGGATGCCGAAGAGCGGTTACCAGCCCGACAACCGGATGTGCTACGAGCTCTACCTCAACGATCCGGACACCCATCCGCAGAAGAAGTGGATCGTGGACATCTGCGAGCCCGTGCGCCCGCTCTAGATCCAAGGGCACAGAACAGCTTGTGCGCCCCGGCCCGCCGGGGCGCATCTCTTGATCCGCCTACGTGATTCGCCGACGATGCAGTGGGAGGCTGGATGCACTATCGAACCTTCGGACGACTAGATTGGAAGCCGTCGGCGCTCGGATTCGGTGCGATGCGCCTCCCGATCCTCGACGGCGACCACGCCAAGATCGATGAAGAGCTAGCCAGTCGCATGATCCGAACAGCAATCGATCGCGGAGTCAATTACATCGATACCGCGTGGCCCTATCACGGTGAGCAATCGGAACGGTTCCTCGGGCGCTGCCTGCGCGACGGATATCGCAGGCGCGTCCGCCTGGCGACCAAGATGCCGTCGTGGCTGGCCGAGAAGCCCGAGGACTTCGACCGCTTCCTCGACGAGCAGCGGCGGCGGCTCGAGACCGACGCGATCGACTTCTACCTCCTGCACGCGCTGGACAAGACGCGTTGGCCGAAGCTGCGCGACTTGGGAGTGCGCGAGTGGTCGGAGCGCGCGAAGCGCGAGGGTCGAATCGGCGAGTTCGGATTCTCCTTCCACGACGACCTCGCTACGTTCCAGGGCATCGTCGACAACCACGACTGGGGGTTCTGTCAGATTCAGTACAATTACATGGACGCTGACTTCCAAGCCGGCCGGCAGGGTCTTCGCTACGCCGCGTCCAAGGGCCTCGGCGTGGTCGTCATGGAGCCCCTCCGCGGTGGCTCGCTCGCTCGCCCGGCACCGCCGGAGGTCACGGCGCTGTGGGACTCGGCGACGACGAAGCGATCGCAGGTCGACTGGGCGCTCGCGTGGGTGTGGAACGATCCCGACGTCTCGCTCGTCCTCTCCGGAATGTCCGCGATGAGCCACGTCGAAGAGAACCTCGCCTGTGCCAAGCGGTCGGGCGTCGGAACGCTCACCGAAGACGAGCTGCGCCTCGTCGGGCGCGTCCGCGATGCGTACCGCACCCTCGCACCGATCCCGTGCACGGCCTGCCGCTATTGCCAGCCTTGCCCACACGGCGTCGCCATCCCAAGAGTCTTCTCCTTCTACAACGATGCGTCGGCATACAACGACTTCGCCCGGTTGGGAAACATGTACAGGAACGACCGATTCATGGAGCCCGAGCATCGTGCCGACCGCTGCGTTGCTTGCGGCGCGTGCGAGGCCGCCTGTCCGCAGCAGATCGAGGTCGTCGCGTGGCTTAAGAAGGCCCACGCCGCGCTGACTTCGGCACCGGGACGAAGCTGAGAGCCGCCGCGCCTACCCGCCGGAAGCAACGACCAGATAGTTGCCGTGTTGCTTCTGCCACTCCGCGAGCCCGCCAAGCAGGCTCTGCGCGCGGCTTCCTCCCATCCAGAGGCTGTAGACCACGCGGTCGCTGTCCGACCCGTCCGCGCTGTACACGATGATGGGAGTCGACCACGGCAGCGTGGCGACAAACGCGTTGATGCCACTCTCCGGCAGGTTGATGGCTCCCGCCAGGTGGCCGGCGGAAAACGCAGACGCGGAGCGAATGTCGATCAGCACATAGTCTGACTGCAACTGCGTGACGTCGTACATCTGCACCGCTGCTGAGGATGAGTAGGCGCGGGCTCCGGAGACGTCAAGGAAGTGACCCCATGACGCGTCCGCTCCGGGCACGACGCGCACAAGGCCGTAGGTCTTCTCCCAGAGGGCGATCCCTTCGCGCAGAGCATAGACCGCCGCCAGTCCTCCTGCGTGCAGCGCCTGGACGGCGGCCGTCGATGCGGAACCGTTCTGGTCGTAGACGATCGTCAATGCGCCGGGTGGGAGCAGCGCGGCGTAGGACGCGACTTGCGCCGCCGGGACGTTCATCGCGCCGGCGAAGTGACCCGCAGCATAGGCCGCCGGGTCACGCACGTCGAGGAGAATGTACGAGGCGTAGAAGACGTCGCTTACCGGCTTCTGGTACGGCTGGCGACTGACGACGTTCCCGACGAAGCCGAGGTTGAGCTTGTAGTCGCCGTACGGGCCGGGGTCGTTCGACGTGATCGTAATGACGCGCACGACGTGGCCCGAGAATCCCTCAGTATCGAGCAGACCATAGAGACCGACGCTCTCCCCCGGCTGGAGGTGGGTCTTCTCCAACGTGGCCGTCGTGCAGTGGCAACTCGGGACGGCGCTTTCGATCACAAGCTCCTTGTCACCGACGTTGGACAGGATGAAGGTATGTGCAACAGCGATTCCTTCCACCGTGTCCGGGTAATTGTACGTCGCAAGGTCGACGGTGATCCGAGGCGCGGCAAGGGCTCCCGCGGTGACAAACGAGAGCAAGAGAGCGAGAAGGACAGTCGTCCGCATTGTGGTTCTCCTTTTCATCCTACTCCACGATGTATCTTACCGCGCCGGAGGGCGAACGTTCCCACGAGCCCGGTCGTCGCCCGAGTATACTGAGGCACATCGGGGCAGAAACCTGGCTCCGTCGTGAGGAGACGCCATTCGCTACTACGAGGATCAGGAAGAGGAGCGCCGCTCGCCGCGCAAGAACGCTCCGCCGAAGGTTGCACAGCCGGAAGAGAAAACGGTCGAAGAAGAGCTTCTTCAGCATCTGACACCCCTCGTCGAAGAGCATCTGATCCTTGAGGTGATTCGCCCGATCAAGAGCGGAAAGGAAGCCGTCGTCTTCTGCTGCCGCGCTCACCCTTCGCTCGATCGGGACCTTGTCGCAGCGAAGGTCTATCGCCCGCTTGAGACGAGGAGCTTCAAGCGCGATGGCGTATACCAGCAGGGGCGTTCGCGCGGTGCTCGCCCCGATGCGCGCATGCTCCGCGCTCTCGGCAACAAGACGCAGCACGGCCGGACGCACAAATTCAGCGCCTGGATCAGCCACGAGTTGAGCACGCTCCAGACGCTCCATGCGGCCGGCGCCGATGTCCCGGATCCCATCGAGCGCGTAGGACCCGTCATTCTCATGGAATACCTCGGGGACATCGAGAACCCGGCGCCCGTCCTCGTCGGAGTCCAACTGAATCGCGAAGAAGCCGCCCGGATCTACGAGCGCATCCTGTGGAACGTGGACCTGTTTCTTGCGCATCACCGCGTCCACGCGGACCTATCTCCGTACAACATGCTCTTCTGGAACGGCGCGGTCACAATCATCGACTTCCCGCAGGCCGTGGACCCGCGCTACAACGACGATGCCCTCGAACTCCTCGTGCGCGATCTCGCCAACACGAACGCCTTCTTCGCCGACAAGGAGATCGACGTCGTCGATCCGCGGAAGCACGCGCTCGATCTCTGGCGCCGGCACGTCGATCCTCAACGGTAGGGAGCGCTCTGTTTACGACACGCCTAGCTTGTTCAGGAGCTGAGCAAGGTAGTTGGCGAGCCGCTCGTAGGCGGGGATGATCTCCCGCTCGACGACCCGGTTTGCGTTGTTGAGGTACGCCGTGCGCGTCGCGGCATCGAGGAAGTCCGCGTCCACGACTTGGTCTCGCAGCAGAGCAAAGAACGGGTGGTGGGCTGCGATGATGCGATCCGGCAGGTACTCCGACGTGGACCAGGTCTCACGGACCCGGAGTTGCGACATGGAGACGAGCGCCGCGGTAAGGTCGGCTCGCGACGGCAGGGTCCCGCGCTTCACGCCCTGTTCGAGCCAGGTTCGCATCTGATTGACCTGCCGAGCCGCCTGGTGGAGGCACTGGATGTAGTCGACGAGCCCGCCCTCCGTGTCGATCTCGGCCACGGCCGCGAACCGACGGATCAGCCGCTGATTCCAGGACTCGTCTCCAGGTCCAAACGCCTGGATGGCGGGAGGCGCGTCCTGCTGCGCCAAGAGCGTGGTCCATGCCGCGTCTCGCGCGTCGCAGATCGCCTGGTCCTCCGCAGATAGGGGTTCTCGACTGTACGCGTGGAGTCGGTCAAGGATCTCCCGCTCGATCGCCGCGTTCTCTTCAAGGTAGCGCGAAGACAGGTCATCGAGCCGGTCATTTCGCACGCCGAGTTGGCTAGCCAATCCCTGCTCGGTCACGGTCTGGGGAAACCGCAGGAGAAGGATCCGATCGGACTCGTCGACGAAGCGGCGGAACGTCGTTCCGGTAAGCGTCGCCTTGACATCTCTCATCGTCGGCGGGTTCCAGCTGAGGCGTGGCAGGCGCACGCTCACTTGCCCCGAACGGGGTCCGCAGGAGGAGACGCTCAAGCAGAGTGCGATCAGGAGAAAGATAAAGGCTGAACGTCGGATCCAATGTGCGAGCGTCATTGCACTCCTTCCTTCGTTCCCTCGCGTCGTGACCGCAAGGCAACCCCTTTGACGCACCGCACCGACTTCAGCCCCTGCGCATCCCCATGCGCATGAGTAGGTTGCCCGATCAGAGCAATCGGTTCAATCCCTCAAGCAAGCGCGGAAATCCCGCCGCCTGCCTCGCCGTTCGCCTCTAGGGTGACGATGAAGCGCTGCCATCCGCGATCGAGTGCTCCATCCACTCGAGGAGACCGTCCGCTTCGAGGCGCTCGCGATGGAGAAGCACGACCGCCTCGATCCTCGCATTCCCCGAGCGGACGAGCACTTCCTCGACGTTGGGGGTGCGGCCGATCTCCCACTCGATCTCCTCCGGGCACGCACTCTTCCCCGTGTCCGGCGCGCTTCGAGGCGATCGGCGACGCTCAGCTCCGCCGCTCCAAACAGGATCCGTCACATCAGTGCAAGCGCGGCTCCGTCGCACTTCGGGAACCCACGCGGCTCCCGAACTGCCTTGGCGAGTCGCCGCTCCAGCGGCCCCGTGGTCGGTTGTCGGTCCTGTGACGATCACCCTTCTCCTCGTGCGTATCTCGGGCATCCGCATGCTCAGGAAGTGGCGATTGAGTTCACAGGCCAGCGATTCGTTGGCTAGAGCGCCTTGCGGAAGTGCAGAGTGACCCCCGCTTCATCGTACCCCGCTGCGGCGTGCGCATGGGGACTATCTGGATAGCCGGGCGTCGTGTCGGAAGCCATCTCGCTGCATCCACGTTCGCGGGCCCACGCTTCCCCAGCCGTGGCAAGGCGTCGCCCGATGCCGCTCCCACGCAGCGCAGGCTCGACGACCCATCCTTCGATGTACCCTACGGGATGACTCGCGCAGCCTTCCGCGGCGTCGCGCAACGCAACCTCGATCATTCCGGCAAGTCGTCCGCTGGGCGTCTCGGCAACGAACGTCTGGGCACGCTCATTCCCAAGGATCTCGTCCATCTCTCGCTCGAGATCGGTCGGCGAGGCGCTCGGCCACAAGGTGCGACGGAGTCGAAGCCATTCGAGCCGATCGGCGGGCGCGACGGAGCGGATCCTTGCTTCCGGCGATCCCTCAACGCGCCCACGATGTGCCGCAATCCAGGCGACCGCGAAGTCAACGAGCTCTCGCTGGCGCATCAAGAACCCCGTTCCCGCCCCGACTTGTCCCGAGCGAACCCCGCCCGTCGCTTTCGCAAACGAGATCCCGAGTTCCTCGAAATCGTCGCACGCAAGGTCGAGGTCGCGCAGGGCCACCCAGACTCGCTGTCCATCGACAAGAAGTGGAGCGCCGTTTGCAGTCTCCCGCTTGCCTGGCCAGTCGGCGCGGTACTCAGCGAGATGGATCGACGTGTTCGACGCGTGCCCGACGCCGAGCAGGAGGACCCAGCCGTCGAGATCGTAGATTCGTGCCAGAGGGGAGCCTTCTCCCAGCCCGAAGTCGAGCGAGTGGCCCGCGCAGACCTCGGCAGCGTGCGCTCCCCACGCGGCAAACGAGGCGTGCGGGTGGGCACTACGAAAGACGTCGGGCCACGTGCGGAACACCTCGGCAATGGCCCCCATGCCGCGCGTCGGCGTCCGATGGGAGTCGTAGGCGGGCATGTGAGCGCGAATCAGGTCCTTCCACGCTTCGGGGACCGGGGGGCGACTCCAGTCGCGGGGATCTGTCAGATCGCCCGACTGGCAGGGCATGATGAGGGTTCCCGACGGCCCCACGGCTTCTCGCAGTGCCTCGATCACCGCGACGGCACCGCCGCACACCCACCCAAGCGAGCGAAGCGAGGAGTGGACGAGCAGCACGATCCCCGGTTGGATGCCGAGCGCGGAGAGGTCGGCAGCAAGAGACGACGTGGTCGCTGGAAGTCCCGGCGTGTGTTCAACCACCCACCGCTCGTCCATGTCCCCGCCTCCACCGTTCAAGAAGTGCGCCCCCTCGCGGGGGCGCCTCACGATCTCACGACCTTCGGTCCACGACTACTTCGACTCGGTCCCCGAACGCTTCACCGGCAGGGGCGTCACGCCGGCCAGATCGCCAATCACGTTGATGAGTTCCGAGCCCTCCGGGATGACGATTTTCGCGTTGTCCCGCAGGGATCTTTCCATCGCCTCGAGCTTGCGCAGGAGCTGGGCGTTGCCAACGAAGTACGTGTTCGCGGCTTCGTTCACGAGGCGGATCGCCTCCGCTTCGCCCTCCGCCGCAAGGATCTTCGCCTGCTTGATCCCTTCCGCCTTCTTGATCTCGGCGCGCTTCTCGCCGTCCGCCTGTCGCTCCACGGCGTTGGCGTAGTCAAGTGCGGCGATCTTCTCGTTTTCGGCCTTGACGACCTTGTTCATCGTCTCCTGGACGTCCTTCGGCGGGTCGATCTCCTTCAGCTCCGTGCGGACGATCTCCATGCCCCAGCTCTTCGTCTCCGCCGACAGCGTCGAGAGCAGCTCGTTATTGATCTTGTCCCGCTCGCTGTTCGCCGATTTGAGGGTCAACGTGCCGATGATGTTGCGCAGCGTCGTCCGAGCCAGGTTGACGATCTGGATCTTGTAGTTATTGACGTTGTACTGTGAGTTCTTGACGCTATCCTCGTCGTCCTTCACCTTGAAGTAGACCTGAGCGTCGACGCGTGCGTTGAGGTTGTCGTTCGTGATGATCTCTTGCGGCTGTGCGTCGACCATCTGCTCGGTAACGTTGATCTGGATGAGTCGATCCACAAGCGGAATGATCCAGTGGAAGCCCGCGCGCCCGAAGTGGTGGTACTTCCCGAGGCGCTCGATAAGCGCCCGGTGGGTCGGGCGGACAATTCGAATGCCGCAGAGAAAGATGCCGACCGCGGCAATGATCAGAATCCACGCCCAGAGTTGCATCGTTGCCCCCTTTGAGGATTCGCGTTGCGCGGATCGCGCCCCGCAGGGTTCTCATCCTATCGCGGATCCTCCGGGTCGTCCACAGCGGTGCGATCCCGCATCCCGAAGACGCCCGGCCTCCGACGACAGGTTGCCGACCCGCCCGCGGCGAAGTGGAGGGCGCCTCTGACCGAGAAACACAAACGCCACACAGTGACTGTAACACCAATTCCCACGGAGGTTTTCAGAATGCGGCCCGCGCAAGGCTAGATCGCAGCTGGATAAGCTTGACGGGCGGGTGTAGAATACGGGAACAAATCAAGCTAGCAATTGGATCGCATACGTCAACCGCCAAAGATTGCCAAGCATCACGAGCTGAGAGTGCGACTTGGCTCAACTGTCCAAGGAGGACTTTCAGTGAGTTTCGAGCATTTCTCGCTTCACCCGCACATTGTTTCCGGAG
>CAIMCX010000120.1 GCA_903839615.1 uncultured bacterium | reverse complement strand
CGCTTTCCACATCGTCATCGGTCGCCCGCTCGCGGCTTCGACTTCGAGGGCACGCACGATGCGCAATCGGTCGCGCGGGTGGATCGCTTCGGCCGCAGGAGGATCGAGCGTGGCGAGACGCCGGTGCAGATCTTCTGAAGGGACTTCGTCGAGCGACCGGCGGAACGCGTCCGACTTCCCGGGCCCTTCGAAGATGCCTCGCAGGACGGAGGCCAGGTAGAGCGTGCCTCCCCCGACGAGGATGGGAAGGCGCGCGCGAGCCGCAATCTCCGGGACCAGTCGAGCGACGTCGGCACGAAACGCCATGGCGTCGTACTCGCCGCAGATCGGCACAGAGTCGATCAGGTGATGAGGTACGCCGCGCCGCTCGGCGATCGACGGCTTGTCGGTCACGATGTCGAGCCCGGTGAAGAAGGCACGCGAATCGGCCGAGATCACCTCCCCGTCGACGCGCAGGGCCGTCTCCACCGCGACCGTGGTCTTGCCCGTCGCCGTCGGGCCGAGAATCACGAGCACCGCGGGCGCGGCGGGCAAACTAGTCCTCCGCCAAGAGGAGTTCGCGGAACTTGCGGAGTTCGGCTCGACGTGAAGGGTGCTTCAGCTTCTCGATCGCCTTGATCTCGATTTGCCGGACGCGCTCCCGGGTGATGTTGAACTTCAGCGACACGTCCTTCAGAGTGCGGGGGTGACCGTCCTCGAGTCCGTAGCGAAGCTTGAGGATCTCGCGCTCGCGTTCGTCGAGCTGATCGAGCGCGCGGGACAGTTGTTCGCGCAAGAACATCCGGAATGTCTCTTTCGTCGGTGAAGGCGATGCGGGGTCCTCGATGAAGTCGCCCAGGGTGTCCTCGTCTTCCTCGCCGATCGGCCGCTCAAGCGACGCCGTGTACTGGGACACGCTCTCGACTTTCTTGATCTTGTCGATCGACATCCCGGTGAGCAGGGCGAGATCCTCGAGCGTGGGCGCCGACCCGTGCGACTGGATGTACTCGCGCTTCACGCGGTTCAGTTCGCGCACCGTCTCGATCATGTGGACCGGCACGCGGATCGTGCGCGACTGATCGGCGATCGCCCGCGTGATGGCCTGGCGGATCCACCACGTGGCGTAGGTCGAGAACTTATAGCCTCGCGCGAAGTCGAACTTCTCGACCGCCTTCATCAGCCCCATGTTCCCTTCCTGGATGAGGTCGAGGAAGGAGAGGCCGCGGTTCATGTACCGCTTGGCAATGGATACGACGAGGCGAAGGTTGGAGATCGTAAGCCGGTCCCGCGCCGCGCGTCCGTCTCGGACCAGGGCCTCGATCTCTTCCCGCGTCGCCTTGGCGGGGGGCAGCTCGCCCTTCAGTTTCTCTTCGAACGAGGACGAGTTGAGGAGTTCGGCCGCTTCGGCGCCGCGGTGAACTTGATCGTCTAGTTCGGCGCGTTCGACCGCGGTCAGCTCCCCCGCCAACTTGAGGCGCTTTGCCGCCTGCGCTCCCGCTTGCTTGGCCAGCGAGAGTTCGGCGTAGGCGCCGATCTCCATTGCCTTCGCGAGCTCGACCTCGCCTTCTTTGGTCAGCAGGGGGACCTTGCCGATCTCACGCAGGTAGGTCTTGACCGGATCCTCGCGGCGATCGCTGCCCTCGCCCGCGTCCCAGTCTGAACCTCGCTTGCGAGCGCGCGTTCCGACTGTCGCCTCGGCGCCGGCCTCCTCGTCAGCTGGCTCGTCATCTCCCAGGAGCTCCTCGGGATCGGCCAGCTCTTCGGCCAATTCGTCGTCGAGTGCCTCCTCGGCTGCCAGCTCCTCGTCATCGGCCGCCGCTTCCTCGTCGAGGAACGGAACGACCTCGTCCGATTCCTCGGCGAGAAGGGGTTGCTTCTCGTCGTCCCTCACGGCCTGGATTTCAGCCGGCTTCCGAGGTGATTTCGCCTTGCGCTTCCCCTTCGTCTCGGCCATGCATCCCCCTTCGCGCATCTCTCTTCTTCGACAGTGAGCTCTTCTCGAGCGTCAGGCCGTGCTGCTCCAGCGTCAGCCGGTCAACTGCCGCGCGGTCGCCCGCCGCGTCCGCAGTGCGCAACGCTCGAGCCACATTCGCCATCTTGCGCTCGAGCGCCGGAAGCCGCACCGCTTGGTCGAGCTTCTCTTCGAGCGCTCGGTCCAAGTCGGCGAATTCCACCTCAGCGAACACGTAGGAAGACGCAACTCCTGCCTGCTCCTCAAGCCCCTGTTCGCGCAACCTCTCAACGACCCAAGCGGAGATGTTATGCGATTCCGGCGCATTCGCCAGCGCCTCGAAGATCGGCCGGTGCGCCGGCGTGAAGTCGGCAGGCGACGCGACCGCCGCGATGCGTGCCCACTCGACGTCTCCGCGCAAGAGCATCGTGAGCAAGTCATCCTCCGCCCTCCATTGCGCCCCGCCCACACCTTCTTCGCCAGCGCCGGGTGCCCGTTGCAGCGGGCGCGTCGCGAGCACGTGCGCTACCCTTTCGCGGGGAAGGCCAAGAAGGTCACCAACCCCCCGAGCGATCTCCTGCTGCAGTGGCAGGCTTCGGACGCCACGATAGAATTCCGTTGCCTGAGCAAGGATCTGCTCCTTTCCCGCCGCCGTAGCAGGGTCGTGCTTGGCGACCAACGACTCCAGGTAGAAGTGATGGAATGGCACAGCATCGCGCACGGCATCGCGCATCGAATCGCCGCCGAACTTGCGGACGAGGCTGTCGGGATCCTCGTCCGCGGCGAACTTCGCGACACGCACAGCGAGGCCGCTGTTCCGCAGGATCTGCATTCCTCGCACCGCGCCGGCGCCGCCGGCCGCATCGCGGTCGTAGGCAATCACGACCTCTTGCACGAAGCGGCCGAGGAGATCGGCCTGCCCTTGAGTCAACGAGGTGCCCATGCTGCCGACGGCGTTCCGAATGCCCGCCTCATGGAGGGTCAAGACATCGGTGTACCCCTCGACGAGGACGGCGTGGCCTGCCTCGCGCATCGCGTCCCTCGCCCAATGCAGACCGTACAAGTGCCGGCTCTTGTCGAACAGCGGCGTCGTCGACGAGTTCAGGTACTTCGGCTCGCCGTCGAATGCGCGTCCGCCGAAGGCGATCGGCCGCCCCGAGAGGTCATAGATCGGGAACATCGTGCGATCGCGGAAGCGGTCGTAGCTGCCCTTCTCTCCCTCGACTAGGAGTCCAGCCAAGAGGAGGTTCTCGGCGCCGAACCGTGCGCCGAACTCACGCTTCACGTTGTCCCAACCCGGCAGGGCGTATCCCAGCCCGTACCGCTTCCAGGCGGCTTCCTCAAATCCCCGGCTCTCGAGGTAGGCGCGGGCTCGTGCTCCTTGCCCCGTGTTCGCGAGGTTCGCTGCGTAGTGCTCCGCGGCGGCGGCAACGACAGCGCGAAGCTTGTCGCGCTCCCCGTCCTCCCGACGGGACGTCAGGCTGACGCCGGCCTCGTCGGCAAGGCGCTGGGCGGCCTCAACAAACGAGAGCTTCTCGATCTTCATCAGGAAGGCAAAGACGTCCCCGCCCTCGCCGCAACCGAAACAGTGCCAAAGACCCTTCTCGCCGCTCACTGTGAACGACGGCGTGTCGTCCTTGTGGAACGGACACCGTCCCTTCTGACCGGAGCCCGACTTCGTCAGGGTGACGTAGCGCGACACGACGGAGACAAGGTCGACTCGCTCCTTGATCGCCTCGACGTCCTGACGCAGTGCCATCCTAGGTCAGCCCACGCAAGAAGGGATTCCGCCGTCGCTCGCGCTCGAGCGTCGTCGCCGGGCCATGCCCGGGATACACATCGTAGTCGCCCGGGAGAGCCATGATCTTCCGAAGCGACTCGTCCATCTCCTCGTCCGATCCGCCCGGGAGATCCGTGCGCCCGATCGAGCCTGCGAACAGGAGGTCGCCGGTGACCAGCGCGCCGTCCATCACGAGAACGATGCTCCCCGGCGAGTGGCCCGGCGTGTGGAGGACTCGCACACCCTTCACGAGTTCCTCCCCGTCCTTGAGCTTGCGGTTGAATGACGGATGGTCGGGGTAGAAGAACGACGCCAGTTTCTCGTCCGCTTCGTGGATGCACACCGCCTCAGAGGGGACGGCCCAGTTCCCGCCAATGTGGTCGAAGTGACCGTGCGTATTGACAACCAAACCCACCTGACAGCTTCCGACCAGAGCGTGCAGCGCGGGGTCGTCGGCCGCGGGATCGACAAGCAGCACGTTCTCCCCCGCCTCGATGAGATACGCGTTCGTGCCCAACGAACCGAGGCACACGGACGTCACCCGGATCGCCATGTTCCTCCTAGGCGCGCGAAACTGTCGCCACCGTGACCCGATCGAACCCCGCCCTCTTCAGCGTCCGCGCGCACTCGTCCACTGTCGCCCCTGTCGTGAGAAGATCATCCACGAGGAGCACCGCACCTTTGCCCGATCGTACCGCAACGAACGCATCGCTCAAGTTCCTCCCGCGCTCGCGCGCCGAGAGGACGCGTTGCGGAAGCGTGGCGCGCGCCTTCACCAGGAGTCTCCGCTCGGGAAGGCCGAGCCGCCGTGCCGCCGTGCGGGCGAGGAAGCGGGATGGATTGAAGCCGCGCGCCCTCTCTTCCGCCCGCGTCATCGGCACGTGCGTCACGCAGTCGATCTCCCCAAGGAGCGAGCCATGGCGTCGCACGAGTTCGTGAGCCAGCCAGCGTCCGATCGCCTTCTCGCGGCCGAACTTGAATCGCCGCAGGAGGTCCCGCAGGCCGGCGTCGTACGGTCCGAGCGAGACCGCGGCGTCAAAGGCACGAAGCCGGGTACCGCAGCGCAGACACAAGTCGAGGGAATCGCTAGCGAGTTGTTCGCCGCAGACGGCGCACGCCGTTCCGGCGGGGTGAGGCAGGCGCTCGGCGCAGGGCAAGCAGACGACGGAACCCCACGGAATCGCGGCGCCGCATTCGACGCACTGCGCCGGATAGAGAAGGGCGGCGACGCCCGCGCCGCCCTTCCGGATCCATTCGGCGGTTCTACAGCACGCGCGCCAAACGGAGGAGCTGGTTCGTGTAGCCCCACTCGTTGTCATAGAACGCAACGACCTTGAGCAGCCGTCCGTCGACGACGGCGGTGAGAGTTGGGTCGATGACGCTCGGCCGCGGATCGGCGATGATGTCCGACGACACCATGGGGTCCTCGCTCACGCCGAGGATGTCCTTCAGCTCGCCGTCGGCGTACTTGCGCAGGGCGGCGTTCGCTTCGTCGATCGTCACGGGCTTCTTCATCTCGAGCGTAATGTCGCTGCACGAACCGGTGGCGACGGGGACGCGGAATGCCATGCCGTCGATCTTCCCGGTCAAGCCAGGCAGCACCTTCGCCGTGGCCGACGCGGCGCCGGTCGAGGTGGGCACGATGTTGATCGCCGCGGCTCGGCTTCGCGTGATCGAGCTGTGCACCGAGTCGACGAGCCGCTGGTCCGCCGTATAGGCGTGCACGGTCGTGATCGATGCATGAACGATTCCGAACTCCTTATCGAGGACATAGAGGACGGGAATGAGCGAGTTCGTCGTGCACGTCGCTGCTGAGACGACGTCGTGCGCTGCCGTGACCGACCTGTGGTTGATGCCATACACGACCTGCGGGATCTTGTCGGCGCCGTCGCCGTTGCTCGCG
>CAIMCX010000119.1 GCA_903839615.1 uncultured bacterium | reverse complement strand
GCCTCGTGCATCGCCCGTCCCCCCTGCGTTGCGGCTGGGCTGAGGCGACAGCGACGCAACTGAGCGAGGCAGCAACGGTCTTTCGGACGCACCCGCGCCGTATGGTACGAGCGTTCCTGATCAGCCTCGCTTCCAACGCAATCAGCATTGGCACGCTCTACTTCCTGTTTCTGGCGTTTCGTCAGGCGGCGTCGCTCGGCGTTCTCGTCTCCGGGTATGCAATGGCCATCCTGTTTCTCAACGTCTCGCCGTCCCCCCAAGGCATCGGGGTCGTGGAAGGCCTGATGACGCTCGTTCTCACGTCGCTCGGAGTGCCGGGCGCGACGGCCCTTGCCGTTACGCTCGCGTTTCGCGGGATGAGCCTCTGGGTGCCGATGGCCTTGGGCTTCCTTCTCCTTCGGTTCGTGCCGTCGTTCTCGGCTGCGCCCACCGAGGCACGGCCTAGTACATCGTCTGCATGTCGAGAAGGCCCTTCGCTCGAGCCCGCCTCTCCGCCAGACGAAACCCAAGCACCGCAAGGACCGCGAGAACCGCCGTCGACCCCGCGATGACAGCGAGGAGCACACCATCCGAGAGACTGGCGAATGCCTCCGTCCCATGCCCGAGCAGGGCACGGCGGAACGCTTCGAGCCAGTAGCTGATGGGGATCACTCGACCCGTCGCCGCGAGCCACGCGGGAAGCGTGTCGAGCGGGAAGACGACGCCGCAAAGAAGGTAGAGCCCCCCGGCCACCGCCTCCCCGACGCCATAGTTGTGTCGCGCGGTGATCATCGTGACCCCGCCAAGGAGGATGCCAAAGAGCGACAGCATGGCCGACCCGAGCACGAGCGTCGCCGCCACGAACAGCCAGTTGATCCCCGCCAACCGCACCGGCACACCGAGAGCCAGCGTGCCGAGAAGGAGCATGATCACGACGGCCACGGTGGCGACAATCGCCTTCGCCACGCCGCGGCCGATGAGGTACGCGAAGACGTTCACAGGAGCCGTGTACACGTACTTCAGCATCCCGTAGTGCTCGCGGTCGTCGATGATCGTCCAGCTAATCCCGGCAAGGACTGCAGGCACGTAGATGAAGAGAGCGTTCCCAACGAACACGCCGGGAAAGAGAGGGCTGTGGAGTCCGTCCTTCGCAATCACCGCATACATGAACACCAAGATGAGAGCTCCCGCCAGGGGCTTCACGAGCGAGTAGATGGCGAACACAAACGGATCGGCCCAGTTCGACTCGATTTGCCACCCGAGCCACGCCGCCATCCGGAAGCTCCTCCACGCCTCACCGCGATGTCGATCGGCCATCATTGCCCCCTTACGGATAGACGCCCGTCGCGTCGCGCCAGCTTCTCGAAGAACGCGAGCGCGCGGTGCGAGAGGAAGAGGAAGAGGATGGCCAGGCCCACGAGGATGGCGAGCTCGACGCCCGGGGACAGAAAGCGAAACTTGCCCAGCATGGCCGGGAAGAGAAGCTGGCGCATCGCATCGAGCCCAAGCGTGATCGGCAGGATGGATGCCGCCGCGGCGACCACTTGGCCGAGCGCCCGCACGGGAAAGTAGAAGCCCGAGACGAGCGATACAGGTTCCTGCAACAGGTTGGAGAGGTGCCACGCCTCACGCCCGAAAAGCAGGAAGAGCGACGAGAGAAGCATCCCCATCCCATACAGGGCGACGAGCGTCGTCAGAAACACCCCGACCAGCGCGGGGACGCTCGACACGCTCATCGAAACGTGGAACAGAACGGTCCCAATCGTGATCACCGCGACGGCGCGCAGCGTCGTGGCGAATAGACCGCCCATCGCCATACCGAGAAGGATCGCCATGCGCGAGGTGGGCGCAACGATGTAGAGCTCGAGATTCCCCGTCTCTTTCTCCCAGTACAGCTGGGTCGCCATGCTCCACAGGACATTGAGCCAGTACGCGGACATCGCCCCGCCGAGCACGACGAAGCCGATGAACTCCGGCGGCGCTTGAATGGCGCGATAGATGTACACGTACGCCGTCACCTGCAACAGCGGCAGGAAGATCTCGAAGAAGACCCAACTCTTCTCGCGTTGGGCTCCGATGATGCGCGGATAGGCGCGCCCGACGACCGTCCGCCAGAAGACCGTCCACTGCGAGGGAGCGCTCATGCCGAGCCTCCTTCGCGGATCTCGTCTTCGAACCCATGTCCGACGATGTGAAGGAAGACGTCTTCCAGTGTCGGTTCCCGCTTCTCGAGCGACAGGAGACGTCCGCCCGCCGCCTCGACCGAAGCCAGAAGCTGGGTCAGCGCCCCGTCGTGCGTCAGGATCGCGTCCACATCAACGCCGGCTTCAGAGGCCGTCTGCGTGAACTGGGTGACGTCGGGTGAGGTGCCAACCACGCCGCGGGCGTCGGCAAGGTCGGCGATGCGCAGGCGGAAGATCGCGTCGCGCTGCAACTCGCGCTTCAGCGTCGCCGGCGCATCGCACGCCAGGATCCGCCCCTTATCGATAATGGCAACGCGGCCGCACAACTCGTCCGCCTCGTGCATCGCGTGCGTCGTGAGGAGGATCGTCCGGTCGCGGTGCTCGGCGAGCCAATTCGACACGAACCCTCGCAGCGTGTGCGCCGTCTGAACATCGAGTCCGAGCGTCGGTTCATCGAGGAAGAGGATCTCCGGCTCGGTCAGGAAGCCACGCACGAAATTCATCTTCTGTCGCATGCCCGTCGACAAGTGGTAGATCTTCGTCCGCGACCGGTCGGCCAATCCAACGACCTCGAGGAGTTCCTTGATCCGCGCCCGTGCGACGCGCGTGTCGAGTCCATAGAACTGCGAGAACATCCACAGGTTCTCCTCGATCGTCAGCAGTCCGTACCCGGAGGTCTCGCCGCCCGAGACCATGCCGATGTGACGCCGGACCCGCTTCGGGTCCTTTGCCACGTCGATGCCGGCCACCCAAGCTCGCCCCGCCGTCGGAGAGAGCAAGGTCGCCAGGATCTTGATCGTCGTCGTCTTGCCCGCGCCGTTCGGCCCGAGAACGCCGAACAGCTCCCCGGAGCCGACGGAGAACGACACGCCGTCGAGCGCGACGACCTCGCGCTTCTGTTTCTTCGCTTCACGTCGCTTCGCGCGAAAGACGCGACGCAAGTCTTCCGTGCGTATGGCGTAACAGTCCGACATCATCCGTCCTCCGCTTGTCGTAGAAGTGAGCCCGAATCGGGCAAGTGGGGATCGGAAAGACTACCGAGGTGGCGCCGCGGATGCAACCGCTCTTCAGCGCTGCCGGGTCTATGCACAGGAGCACGGAGCCGCCCGCGTGTCCGATGCAGTCCGAAGAAGGGGGCGGCTCGCAGACGACCTTCCCACGCATCCCGATCTTGCGTTCAGGCGGTCTTGAGCCTCCCCCGCCACAGAAGAGCGATCTTGCGTCCCTCGACGACGAGAGACGGAACGAGCATGAGCGGCGCAATGTAGACCCAGAGACTCGCGGGCAGTGTGGTCGTGTCGAACGCCTTCTGCAGGCCCGGCACGTAGATCACGACCATGAGCAGTGCGAGGGACGTCAAGACCGCCCACTGCATGTACCGGTTCGAGAATACCCCGATCTTGTAGAGCGGGACGTTCTCCGAGCGCGCAGTGTACGCACGCACGAGCTCAGCCAAGATGAGTGTCGTGAACGCAATCGTCATCGCATCGTCATGCAGCAGGCCCTGCGTGTAGATGCCGAGTGCGTAGACCCCGAGCACCGCTGCGGTGAGAGCGCCGGCCTGATAGAAGATGCCGGTTGCCATCTCGCGGTCAATGATCCGCTCTCTCGGCGATCTGGGTTGGCGGTTCATGATGTCCGGCTCGCCCTTCTCGAGGCCGAGCGCGAGCGCCGGAGCCCCGTCGGTCAGGAGGTTCAGCCAAAGGAGCTGGATCGCCGTGAGCGGAGACCGCCAGCCGATGAGGATCGCGCCGAAGATGATCGCCACCTCGGCGAAGTTGCATGACAAGAGGTAGTAGACCGTCTTTCGGATGTTCGAGTAGATGATCCGGCCTTGCTCGACCGCGGCGACGATCGATGCGTAGTTGTCGTCCGTCAAGACCATGTCCGCCGTGTTCTTGGCCACGTCGGTGCCAGCGATGCCCATCGCGATGCCGATGTCGGCCCGCTTCAGTGCGGGGGCATCGTTCACGCCGTCTCCGGTCATGGCAACGATCTCGCCGTTCGACTGGAGCGCTTCGACGATCTCCACTTTGTGGCGCGGCGAGACGCGCGCGAACACGTCGATCGTCTCGACCTCGCGCGCCAACCCGCCTTCGCCCATCCGGTCGAGTTCGGCGCCCGAGACGACGCGCGCGCTCGGCCGGAGGAGGCCGATCTGCTTCGCGATCGCCGTAGCCGTTGCCACGTGATCGCCGGTCACCATGACGGTTCGAAGACCGGCTTGGCGTG
>CAIMCX010000118.1 GCA_903839615.1 uncultured bacterium | reverse complement strand
TCCTTCAGTTCTACAACTTCGAGCGGCCCCATCAAGGTTACCGCACGAAAGGACGACCTCCAGCTGAGATCTTCTGGGGCGCCGTCCGAGCACAACGCCACGAGGAGGCCTGAAGTGTCAACACCATTGCGGGACTGGACATACTAGGCCCCCACACGCGACTCATCGTTAGCAGTCTTGGCGAGTGCTCGTACTTCGGTAGATTCCTTGGAGAGCCGGGTCTCCTGGCACGCATCGGAGCGGAGGCCGCAGTATATGGCCGGAGCCGGGAGGGCACTCGGCGTCTGATCGGTAGCTACAGCTGCCTAGCCGCCGGTCAGGGCAGTGCATTCTCGCTTGGCCGCGCCGGCATCGAGGTACTCATCAGGGTGCACGATGGATGGGGAAACGACGCTGAATCGCACTTGGCGGAGCTTCTTCTTGCTAGCTCGGGCTGTAGCTCCTTCCAGGAGGTCTATGACGAGATTGGCATGGCAGCTGGCGTAGAGGGAAACGACCCACTCTTTAGACTTGTCGCGGACTTCGGCGCCTACGTGTGCCGTGCTGCAGAAGAGGGAGGAAGTAACCTAGCAGAAGCACTGATAGAGAAAGAGATGGCAGCAGTAGGGCAGATGATGGTTGCTGCTGCTCGCCATTGTGGCCTCCTCGGGCCTGGGGGCAGCACGGCATGCACCATTGTTGGAGGTCTTGCGGAGAATCACCCAATCGTGGCTAGGCTCCTGGCTAGCGAGCTGAAGCAGACGGGAGTCGGTCTCGATGTTCGGCCGTATCACGACGGCTACGGGCCACATGTAGGGGCGGCACTGCTTGCTCTCGCTGGCGGCGCATACATGCCTGACGTAGAGAAGAAAGATCGCCTGCTGGCATCCTTGCCAAGCGACCCTTCCCGACAGCTCTACGAACTCCCTTCTGTGCTTGCGCATGAGGAGGACCAGGAGGCAGGCTTAAATGAGTAACGTGTTGACGGAACTGGGTCCGACGAGTTCTCCGGAAGCCGTGGCGAGGCACGCCCTGGACCTAACGAGGGCGCAAGTGTCAGCAATCGCCGCGCTCTCGCGGTACGTAGCGCGGGCCCTTGATGTCACCTCGCAGGTCCAAGAGTACAGGCACTTCTTCTGTTGGGACTGGGATATCGTTCAGACGTATGTCGAGTCGCACTCCAAGCCAAGTCTCTTCGCTCCCGCACTGCGCTATGCGCTGTCCGTAGAAGCGAGCGGCAACCGGAAGGTTGTTCTCCTTGACGGGGCGCGCCGCGAGGCGGCTCGGTATCTTGTAGACCTTGGGACTCGAAGCCACGCAAGGCGTGAAGAAGCCACGCGGGGACAGGTTGCGGCCGCGGAGCACTCCCAGTCCGAGAGTACCAACCTAGAAGTGGAGTTGGCCCAAAACAACGGGCCCGCGGCACCCTTCGACTTCACCGCCAGCTACTTGACTGCTACGCGGGTGAGGGACTTCCTCGCGAGTTCCACCGAGGACGCGAGCCAAGCACTTGGCGAGGATGCCGCCAGAAAACTGGAAGCAAGTATGGCGCTCCCCTCGAGCCCCTACCGGCTGTTCCTCCGGGAGCTTCGGATGGAGCGCCAAGGGCGGAATCGGAACGACGCGGACGCTCGCAATCTGCACTGCGTCCATGAGATCAACCGCGGACATGTAGCAGATGGCGTCAGAGCCCACCTTGTTACCGGGACGAAAGCGGTCGAAGATCTGAGTCCTGCGGATGCCATTGATCCATTCCAGTACTTCGTTCTCTGCGCTCTCGAGAAGAACGTGCCAGAGCCTGCGGACCGGATGGCTGAGCTACATCGGTGGAATGCCCAGCTGTCCGAGTACTGTGCCTTCCTATACGAAACGGACAGCCAGCTCGAGATGGATCTCCAGGGGCGGGGAGAGATCTCAGGGACGGCTAGCCGTGTCTACAGACAGCTACAACGACTGAATCGCCAGCTGGGGAATGCGTCGCTCCTTGACGCGCTTTCGCGAGCGGTGCGCCGCGCGGAAGTCGAACTCTCAAGTGAGCTTCGGAACTTGAAGGCTGAGATACCGTCCGCCATCCAGGCCACTCGGGACGTGACCTACTTCGCCAAGCTACTGACGGAGACCTTCGCAAAGCTGCTCACCGTGCCTGCTGCTGATCTTGGCTTGCTCGGCCTAACGTGGAGTCAGGCAACCAAGCTGGGCGCGGCAACTCGTAGCACGCTTCGCGAAACTGATACTCGTGGCGACGTGGTGGCATTGGACACATATGAGGACTTCTACTGTGTCCACTGGGATACACAAATGGGCATTGATAGCTTCATCAATGCAGTGAATTCGACGACCTCGGCGATTGGTGCGCGCGCCAAGTCGCTGCTCGTGCTATCAGCCGACCGCGGAGCCATGAGGTGCGACTTGGCGGGTCGGATTACGCTGACAGACCTACCGAATACACCCTTGGACAGCATGTGCCTTCTGCGCGTATACACAACAGCCGGGGACTTCCTGTATGACCCTCCGCCTGCGAGCCTCGAACGGGATGGTCGTGTGGCCGTGATGAGCCGACTACGTGACGCATCGATCGTAGCGCAGATGTACGAGGCAACGTACAAGAGGTTCGTGCCTTGGTCGCTATTCGGGGGCGAGCTTGTCTGTCGTGCGTCGGAAGCGGTAGGGGGCAGGAATGGCAGCGCAAGCTGATCAGGATCGTCAGGCAATGGCCAAGTTGCTTGGGAAGCATGTGAAGAAACACGGGCAACTGAGATGCGTTGGTCACGGCCGCTCCGCGCCAATGAAACTCGAGGTAATCGCCTTTAGCGGCACAGTGTTGGAGACAGTGTGCTGCAGCGCTCCCGACGGGGTGCCGTGGAACTTCTACGTCGCATACATGTACCACTACTATGAGCCGCTTCCGGACTCAGCCGAAGTAGTCGTCACGACGGAGATTCAGAACGGGAATGTGAAGTCTGCAGGCACGGGGAGCACCTGGAAGCACGTCTTCAGGAACTTGCGACCCGTTCTTGACAGCGAGAACACCGGATGCGACCTGAATTGCGGCGTAATGCCGTTGGAGACGGTCAACAGAGGAAGGGCGGACTCACTTGGCGTCACCGTGCAGCTGCCAGTGACGTCGTTTAGCCCTGCAGGGACGCTGAGCATGCGGTGCGACATACAGACATGACCTCCTTGCCCGCTGTCGCGACCTGCGGTCTGTTCCTCCCGGAGGTCATCGGGTTGGTAGTTCTGGCCACCGACTGGCGCCACCAACATCAGGCGCGCGAATTGGCAGATGCAATCGCGGTCGAGGTCGTGGGCAAGTTGCCACAAGCAGGGAGTGGAGATACCCTGAATGCGATCAGTGAGCATCTATCCCGGCTCATTAGGATCAGAACAGGGAGAATCAAGAGCACCGCGCAGCTGGCCGCCACGGGCGCTGCGCTGGTGGCGCTCGGCGCGGTCAAACAGGACTTCCTGGTTGCCCTGCTGACGTTGTGTTGCTGGCTCGCGCTTTTCGTCGTGGAGAAGCACTGCTGGGATGGAGCAAGAGAAGACACGATTGGCCGGATCGAGCGCCAGCACTGCTGGCTCAACCTTGCACTGATCTTGCTCGGTGCGGGTGCGAAGGCGTACCTGTATCTAGCCAGATAGCGGATACGAAGACATCGGCCCCAGCGAAGTTGGCTACTTCGTCAAGTGCGGACCTGGCTTCTCAGCAGTGGCGCCAAAGCCAGATGATGTATCGGAACGAAGGGGTCAGATCTTGTTTCTTGACGTTCTCCATGCTACTCTTGCGCCATGGCTCGTCCACTGAGGCTTGAATACGAGGGAGCTCTGTACCACGTCACCAGCCGTGGCAACGCGCGCGAGGCGATCTTCCGCGTAGACCCGGATCGTGAGGTCTTCCTTGACATTCTCGGCGATACGATCCAGCGGTTCGGGTGGATCTGCTACGCGTACTGCTTGATGACGAACCATTACCATCTGCTCATCGAGACGCCGGAGCCGAACCTGTCGCGCGGGATGCGGCATCTGAACGGCGTGTACACGCAGGCGTTCAACCGCCGACACATGCGGGTTGGGCACGTTCTCCAAGGCCGCTTCAAGTCGATCGTCGTGGAGAAGGAGAGCCATCTGCTCGAACTGGCGCGCTACATCGTTCTCAACCCCGTCCGTGCGAAGATGGTGCGCTCTGCCAAGGACTGGCCGTGGTCGAGCTACCGCTCTACGTCGGGCATGACCGATGCGCCTTCGTTCCTCACGGTCGACTGGATCCTGGCGCAGTTCGGCAAGAACCAGCGGCGCGCTGTCGAGCTCTACCGTGACTTCGTCAAGGCGGGGCGCGGTGTTGAAGTGTGGGACGAGCTTCGCGGCGGCATCCTGCTCGGGAGCGACGACTTCGTCGACAAGCTCAAGCCGCTGCTCTCCGACTACGACGCTGTGAAGGAGTTGCCACGCCGCGAGCGGCTGACCGCGCGGCCGAGTCTGGCGCAGCTCTTCGCGAGGACTCCGGACAAGGCGACACGCAACCAACGCATCCACGCTGCGCTGCGCGTTCACGGCTACACGCTCCAGGTAGTGGGCGACGCCGTCGGACTTCACTACTCAACCGTCAGCCGGATTGCGGGACATGTAACGCAATCGCGACGCTCCGGCTAGAGCAGCTTCTCGAACTGGTCGCGTGTCAGCTCGCAGTCGGTGAGGATCTTCAGCAGCAGACCCGGCCCTATCGCCTCTCCGGCGTGGATGGGTACTACGGTGACGCGACCGTCGGGGTGCTGAAGGATGCGGTGACTACCTCGGACTCGCGCGACCGCGAATCCCGCGCGGAGAAGAGCCGATGTGATCTCTTCGCCCGTGAGGCGGGGCAATCTCGTCATGAGCGGACGGTGATCTTCTGGATTCCTACGAACTCGAGTACCTCGTGGTCGGAGTCCCCGCCCTGAAGGCAGAGCGCGATGGCCTCGCGAATCCTCTCGACAACCTCATCGAGTGACTTCCCTTGCGTGTGGCAACCGCGAAGCGAGGGCACAGACGCAACGTAGTAGCCCTCGGAGTCTCGCTCGATGATCACGCTGAACTCAGTCTGCATCCTACGCTCCTTCGAGGTCTCCGGGCCATTATACGGCCCTGCGAGGCGCAGACAGAAGCAAGCCAAACCGCAGATCGCTGCGTCCGAAGCACGCAGCGTCCCTCCTTCGCTTCCGCAAGCGCGGCCCTCTATCATCGAAACTGCTGTGACAACGCGATCGAAGCCAGGTCGGCGCCGGTCGGAAGGTGAGGGGAGTAGAGACGAGAACGGGAAGGAAGCTCGTATCCATTGCAGTGCTGCTGACGGCGTTCGCCGTGGCCGTCGCTGCTCAGGATGCGCCTGGCGTTCTCGAAGACGCGCTCGCCATCTTCCAAGGCGATCGTGTGATCGTCGAGTACAGCGCGGAGGGGCGGGCGCAGCTCGAGGCTACCATTGAGGCGCTGAAGGTCGCCTTGGGCGTTCCGGCGGACCTCAACGAGACGAGTGAGTCGGCCGTCGGCGCGTTTCCCGTTGCTCCAGAGGGTCGAGACCTGACGATCAAGCTCTCGCAGGGCTACTTCACGCTCGGTGTCATCTTCGCGAAAGGCGAGAGCGACGAGGCGGATCTCTACCTGAAAGGAAAGCACTGGGGCCTCAAGAGCTTGCGGATGGATCCGGACTTCGCTCTGGTTGAGAAGAGAGAGGGATTCGTCGACGCGGTGGACCAAGAGACCGACGTGGCGTCTCTTTATTGGGCCGGCATGAATTGGCTGAGCGAGGCGAACTTCGATCAGGTGACTGCTGTCTTCTCCGGTGTCGCGGGAAAGACCGTCGCCATGCTCGAGCGCGTTCAAGAGCTCGACGAGACGTACGACTGCTACGGCGCCGATCGCGTGCTTGGCAGCGTATGGGGCGCTCTCCCACGCTTGCCGTTCGGCACGTACAGAAGGGATCTGGACCGTGCACGGTCGTGCTTCTGTCGCATCGTTGAAGATGCTCAGGCCTGCGGCGACCTCGCGCCGGGCTCTGTCGATCCCGCCTGCACAGAGTACCTGGGTAACCGGCGCGCGTTCGCGGAGTACTACCTGATGGAGAAGGGCCTGTGGTCGGACGCGGCGCAGGTCCTCGAGAGTGTCCTCGATGCGCCACTCGGCGAAACGTATGCGCTCTTCAACGCCAACGCGCAGGCCGACGCACGCCGACTGCTCGAGGAAGTAGGCAAGCACCTCTAGCCATCCACACGCCCCTGCGAGGCACGCAAGCCATCCTGACCTACTCTGCGGCCGGAGCCCGCTCCTTCCGGCATGCTTGGAACCTTCCGTGCAGCCAATCCATCCGTTGGGCGAGCGCTTCAGACTCGCCCTTGATGAAGTCTTTGAGCATCTGGCACGACTCGTAGGTGTCGCAGGCGGCGCAATTCTGCACCTTCTTCTCGATCGCGCAGCCGCGGATCTTGCAGGTAGCGCAGTACTTCGCCAAGAAGCCCTGGTCCGCCGGTGTGCAACCGAGGCAGACCCACTCTGGAGCGCTATACGCCCCATCCCAATAGCTGCCGGCCGCCTTCTCCAGCAAGCTCATGTCGGTATTCACGGTCCCCTTGTACGCGGAGCACTCGTCGCAGTTGATTCCGCAGTAACCGAGCATCCTTCCTCCTCTTGTGATCAGCCTCTATTCTGTCGGCCGAAGCGAGTTCCGGGCGCGTCGCTCAGCCGCCGCCAGTCTGCAGCGCCTTGAACCGCTCCCTCAGCCAAGTCATCCGCTGGGCCAATCCCCAGGGCTCAAGGATGGTCTGGATCTTCTGGCATGACTCGTAGTCAGCGCATGCGGCGCAGTTCTGAACTCCTTTGGCGATTGCGCACGTCCGCATCTTGCACGCGGCGCAGGGCTTGGCGAGGAACCCCTGGTCGGCCGGCGTGCAGCCAAGACAGACCCACTCCTTCGCGCTATCTGCGCCGTTCGAGAAGGCCTGGGCCGCCTTCTCGAGCAACTCGATCTTCGAGCTCACCGTCCCCTGATACGCAGGGCACTCCGCGCAGTTCACTCCGCAGTAACCGAGCATCGTTCCTCCCTGTTCGATGTCCGCCTAGCATAACCATCAAAACGGACGATGGGGGAATCATACTGCTGTGAACTAACTTGTCAAGAGCCGTGTGGTGGGTAGAATCGTCTCGGCCATGTCGGACGCAAAGCGATACATCGCACGACTGATGAGGATCGGCGGAGCCGTTTGCCTTGACTACGCGAACACGACCGGCTGGAGGCCGCAACCCGGCGACGAGGAGTTCCTTCGCGACTACGAGGACCTTGTTGCGTGGGCCGAGCACGCCGGAGCGCTCAACGAGAAGGAGCGGCGCAGTCTCTTGCGGGCAGCCGAAGCGGAGCCGAGAAGGGCCGAGGCCGTGCACCGACGAGCGATCGCCCTCCGCGAGGCTATCTACCGCATCTTCTCGGCCGCCGCGGCGCGCCGGGCTCCGGATCCCGGCGATGTCGATCTCCTGAACAAGGCGGTCGTCGACGCGCACCGGCACCACTGTCTGGCGCCCGTTGTGGGCGGCTTTGCCTGGGAGTGGCGGGACGCCGAGGCCCCCTTGGAGCTTCCGCTCTGGAAGGTCGCGCGATCGGCGGCCGACTTGCTCGTCTCCTCCGAGCTCGAGCGAGTGCGCGAGTGTGCAGGGGAGAAGTGCGACTGGCTCTTCCTCGACGCAAGCCGCAACCAGAGTCGACGCTGGTGCGATATGGCCGCGTGCGGCAACCGTGCTAAGGCTCAGCGCAACTACGCCCGGCGCCGTGGCGCTGTACAGACGGGCGGGGGACGAGAAGCGTGACAACTCCTCCCGCCGCACTGCCGAGCGTGTTTGAGATCCTGAAGCCTGCGGTGGGACCGAGTTCATCGCACACGCTCGGCCCGATGCTAGCTGCGCAGACCTTCTTGAAGAAGGCCGCACAGCCGGCCGCAGCGATGGGCGCCGGAGCGAGGATCCGCGTCACGCTCTACGGCAGCCTCGCGCTCACCGGGCGCGGCCACCTCACGAATGCGGCGATTGCCGCCGGCCTCGCCGGCTTCGGACCTCGCGATCTCTCGGGAACGAGCCTCGCGGAGATCCGTGAACGCGTTCGGAGTGCGGGCCGCATCCAACGCGACGATGTCGAGTTCCTCTTCGATCCCGATCGCGACATTGTCTTCGACGGCGAGACGAGGGATCTCCCCCACCCGAACACGATGACCTTCTCGCTTGTCGACGGAGATGGAACCGTGCACCTCACAGAGACGTACTACTCGATCGGCGGCGGGCGGCTCGCCGGCGGCGCGTTCGGCGCGCTTGTCGCTAGGAACGAGGAGCGGGGGCGAATCTCGGCGAGTTCCATCCTGGCGAAGTGCGCGAGGGAGAAGATGGATCTCACTGAGTACGTCTACCGCGCGGAAGCGACCGCGTGGGGCCGGACGCGGACGGATGTGGACGCCTACCTTGACGAAATGTGGAGCCTAATGCGCCAAGCGGTGGAGCGCGGGCTCCGAGCACATGGAACGCTGCCCGGGCATTTGCGTCTCGAGCGCCGGGCCCGTGACCTCTACGCGCGCTTCCTCGAACAGCTGCCGCACTTCCACGTTCTCTCACCGGAGGCGTCGCTCGCCTCGATCTACGCCATCGCCGTGGCCGAGGAGAACGCTGGAGGGGGAGCCGTGGTCACGGCTCCCACCTGCGGCTCGTGCGGCGTCGTTCCGGCGTGCTTGCGCGTCGTCCAAGAGAAGATGGATCTCCACCATGATGAGATCCGCGGCGCGCTGCTCGTCGCCGGCCTGATCGGCGCGATTGCTGCAGCGAACGCCTCGATCTCCGGAGCCGAAGTGGGCTGCCAGGGCGAGATCGGCGTTGCGAGCGCAATGGCCGCGGGGGCGGTCTGCTACCTCCTCGGCGGCAGCGGCGAGGACCAGCTGGATCGAGCGGCGGAGAGCGCACTCGAGCACTACCTTGGACTCACCTGCGATCCCGTGGACGGGCTCGTCCAAATCCCGTGCATCGAACGCAACGCCGCGGGCGCCGTCTCCGCACTCAATGCGGCGAGCCTCGCCATGATCTCCGGCAAGAGCGACCGAGTATCGTTCGACGCCGTCGTTGATGCCATGCGGCGCACCGGCCTCGACCTTGATCGTCGCTACAAGGAGACGGCGCTCGGTGGTCTCGCGACGACGCCCGGCATCGATGCCTGACTCACGGCCCGCGGCGGGCTAGACTCAGCGAAGCCGAAAGCCAAGGAGCCGTTGTGGAGAATGCGAAACGCACGATGCCGTATCGAGTCGAGACGGAGCGCCTCGTCTTGCGCTGTTGGGAACCCGACGACGCGCGCCTGTTGAAGGAAGCGATCGATTCGAGTCTTGATCACCTTCGCCCGTGGATGCCGTGGGTCGCTCACGAGCCGCAATCCGTCGAGACAAAGGCCGAGCGGTTGCGCGTCTTCCGCGGCGAGTTCGACCTGGATCGGGACTACGTCTACGGGATCCTCTCGCGCGACGAGCGCCTGGCGATCGGCTCGAGCGGGCTTCACACGCGGCTCGATGAGGGCGGGCTCGAGATCGGCTACTGGATTCGCGCGTCGCATGTCGGCCGCGGTCTGGCGACAGAGGGCGCCTCGGCGCTGGTCAAGGTGGCGTTTGAGATTGCCAAGGCGCAGCGGGTCGAGATCCACTGCCGGACGGACAACACGGCGAGCGCAGCGGTCCCGCGGAAGCTCGGGTTCACCCACGAGGCGACGCGGCGCGAGACATCGCGCGACGCGGACGGCGCCCTGCATGACTCGATGATCTGGACAATCCTCGCGCGCGAGTACCCGACGAGCCCGGCGGCACGGGCCGCGGTGGCCGCCTACGGTGCGATTGGGCAGAGGCTTCTCTAGCCTACGGCCTGCCGTGCGCGGCGCTGCCGCCAGCTACTTCCGCCGAACGAGAATCCGCCCTTGCGCCTCGTCGTCCGCGAGGCGAGCGTCGAGCCAGGCGAGTGCCGCGGTGTCGCTCTCCAAGTGACCGAGGAAGAACGCCGTCAGGTACGCAGCCGAGGATGAGCGGACCCAGTCGGCGGTCGCGGTTCCTGGCGCACAAGCGGCGAGCATCGATTCGGCTCCAGGATCGGCGTACTGGCCGTGTCCGGCGCCAAGCTGCGTAATCTCGATGGCGGGCGGGTTGGCCGCCGCGAAGAACTGCTCGTAGTTCTCGCTTGGCGGCGCACACGCGATGAGGAAGTAGGCGACTCCGCCGAACTCGGCCCCGATGAAGAGAAGGGGCGCGTGAATCTGCGGCATCAACTCCGGCGCGACGCTCGGATAGAGAACGGGATCGTCGGCGGCCGGGCCTCCCCCGTCGACGGGATCGAGCGTGGCAATCGCGCGAACCCGTTCGTCCGTCACCGCCTCGAGCATCGCAAGCTTGCCGCCGAGGGAGTGGCCCGACACCCCGATCTCCGACTCATCGACGAGATCATGAAGCGAACTCCCAGCGTCACGGTCGAGCGCGAGGCAATGGTCGATGATGAAGCGTTCGTCGGCGGCGAGTGCAGTGTGGTTCACGCTGGAAAACGACATTGGATACGTAGGCAGAGCGACGACGAATCCGTGGGAGGCGAGCTGCTCGCCGTAGGAACGGTAGAGGTCACCGCGCAACATGAACCCGTGGTTGAAGACGATGAGCGGGAATCCGGCCTCCGGCACTTCCCCCGCGCCGGTCGTCAGGGGGTAGAGGATGAGGAGGTCGATCTCGCGGCCGCGCGATGTGTCCACGGCGTCGTCGTGGAACTCGCCGATTCCATATGGGCCTCGCTCTGCCGGAGTGGCTGCCCACAGGGCACAGGATCCCAGGAGCAACGATACCATGGTGCAGGAGAGTGCGCGCTGCAATCTCATCCTAAGAGTTCCTCCTTGCGCGCGACGATGCCGTAGGCGACTCGCACACAATAGAGGCAGGGCGAGGTCGAGGCAAGGAGCCTAGCGGCCGAAGATCCGGTCGCGGTTCGCAAGAATGTCGGCGCACTCCCACGACGGGTCGACGCGTTGGATGACGAAGGAGCTGTTCCCGGCGATGGGGTCAGGCCGGCTCGGAAGGTCGCTCAGGAAAAGGAAACTCGTCGCGCCGAGCGTGACCTGTTCGGTGGACCACTCCACGAGGCCCTCGATACGGTCGAGCAGCACCAGGGTCCCGACAAGCCGCGTGCGCACGCGTTGCACGACGTAGACTTCGCCCGAGATGATCCCGAGTGCGCTCACTCGCACAGTGAGTCCCGGTTTCCCGTCGCCGTCCTGATCGACGACGCGAGCATCGTCGGCCCGGGTTGGGAGGGAATCGCGCTCCGGATCGTTCAGCCGGGCGCCTCGTACTTCCGTCGTCCAGGGCTGTACGAAGCGCGCCGGGGAGTGCGATGCATCGAGCGTCGCGTCGGCGGCGGCCTCGCCGAGCGAGACGAGGAAGGCATCTGGGATCACCGTGGAGGCGATCGCCGATCCGTTGTCGATCTCGGTTGCGCAGTACGTCCACCGCTGGGCGAGGACACTTCCGGTCTGCTCAATGGTCACGCGCAGGATGGTCGTGCTCGTTCGCAGGACCTCGCCGACGAGTGGCAGCGAAGCGTACTCCGACAGCAGTTGCATCTCAGCCCATGTTCCTGAAAGGTCCGGGGGAACAGCGGGAGGGTCTTGTGCGTCGCTGACTGCGATGGTGGCCGCGAGCAGCAGCAGCACACCCAGACACATGGCGGCTGGGCTGTGTCTCTTGGACTCTGCGGCAGGTGTCTTCACACCGAGAGACTACCGCACGCCAGCCTGGAAAGTGAACCGGGAGTTGCCTGCATCCCCATGAAAGGGCGGGCCTCGTCATCTGGAGCTAGAGGTGGTCCGGAAGACTCGTTCCGCAGTCCGGGCAAGTGCCGACATACCACGAGCGCCGCGCGCCGCACGAGCACGTCCATCGCACTTGTTGTTCGGCGATCCAGGCGGGCTCTCCCAATTCTCCTAAGCGCTTGAGATTCGCGAGCGTCTCGCCGTGGTGTGGCGCGCCGTCACCTGCAAACGCGGAGATGTCGCCGCATGGGAAGTCGGTGCATGCGCCGCAGTGCCCAAGCCCACGAGCGCGAGCGCAGGAACGGATCTTGCACGGATCGTCGCCGCCTGCGGCGAGCTCGCTTCGGCATCCCGGGCAGGATTCGAGTTCGGCCCACTTCGCCTTTTCGTATCGGTCCGGCAGGGAGAGTACATGCGCGCGCTCGTTCTCGTCCACTGCGAGTTTGAAGCTGCACGCGCCACAGTAGAGGCCACAGTAGGCGAGTAGGTCGAGGTCCCTATTCATGCGTGCATTCTAGCGGGACGACGCAGCCTGGAGCCACTACGCGGTCGCAGGGCTCTCGATCACCCGGTATTCTACGCATTCTACAGGAGGTTCATCATGCAGAAGCTTGGCCTTGCGGCCGCTGTGATCATCCTCGTTGCAGGGTCCATTGCCATCCTGGGAGGCGCCGCGGAGACGTCCAACTCCGAAGGGAAGATCCTCTTCTACTCCGAGCGCGACGGCAACGCAGAGATCTACCTCATGGACGCGGATGGAAGCGGTCTGACGCGCCTGACGACGAACTCGGCGAACGAGTGGAGTCCCGCCGGATCGCCGGATGGGACGGAGATCGCCTTCGAGTCTGAGCGCGACGACCCGAACCCGATGTCCTGCTTCCCGAACTGTATCACCAAGCTCCACTTGATGAGCGTCGATGGCAGCGGCGAGCGCCGGCTGATGGACCTCCCGGGCGCCGAGGGACACCCGGACTGGTCGCCGGACAGCCGATCACTCGTCTTCCAGGCTGACCGCAACGGCGACGGCAAGTTCGAGATTTACATCATCTCGGCCACGGGAGGAGAGCCGACGCTCGTCCTTGGCGACTCCTTCGACAACATGGCGCCCGACTGGTCACCGGCCGGCGACGAGATCGCGTTCAGCTCCGATCGCGACGGGCAGTACGATGTGTTCGCCGTGCGGATTGACGGGACGGGGCTGCGGAAGCTTGCTGATACCGGCTTGAACGACTACTTCCCCGCTTGGGCGCCGGAGGGGGCTAGTGTGGCCTTCTTCGCTGCGCGGTGGCCGGCGGTTGCCCAGGACCTGTTCATCGTCCGCAGCGACGGGACGGACTTGCGTCGGCTGACCAGCACGCCGAGCATTGTCGACGAGGATCCGAGTTGGTCGCCGGATGGCGCGCGGCTCGTCTTCCAAAGCGATCGAGCGGGGAGCTTCGAGATCTACTCGATGAACGTCGACGGAACCGACCTCGTCAGGCTCACGCGCAATGGGCGCGGCGACTATTGGCCGAGCTACTGGTCTCCGGCTCCCGAGGCGCCCGCGTCGGCTGCCGGAGTTGACGCCGTGGAGGCCACCCCAGCGGAAGCCTCAGCGTCTGGCACGGAGGGCTCCGCCCTAGGTGCCGCGCAGCGGCACCCCGTGGCCTTCGTGTCGACTCGAACCGGCTGCGCGCAGATCTACACGATGAACGCCGATGGGTCGGATCCTCGGCGGGTGACGAACGAGGTGTATGACGACTACTACCCAGCGTGGTCGCCCGACGGGACGCAGATCGCCTACTACGTCCACCTCTCGTGGCAGTCGTGGGCGCTCGTCGTGACCAACGCCGACGGAAGCGGGCGACACCAGATCACCGAGTCGGCGGGGTGCGCGACGTGCGCGATGGGCCCGTACTGGTCCCCGGATGGGAGAGAGATCGGGTTCACCGTCGAGCCGAACCCTCGCCCGACGTGCGAGATGAAGGCGACCGAACTCGCCGTCGTCAACGCCGATGGGACGGACTGCCGTCGCCTCACGGAGAACGCCTGGAACGATCTCTTCTGCGGTTGGTCGCCGAGCGGCGAATCGATTCTCTTCGTCTCGAACCGCGATGGACGCGACCAGGTCTACGCCATGGGCGCGGACCTCTCCGGCGTGCAGCGACTCACCGACGCGGAGTCAACGAACAACATGCCATGCTGGTCGCCCGACGGAGCGCGGATCGCCTTCGTCTCGAACCGAGACGGAAACGACGAGATCTACGTGATGGGCGTCGACGGATCAGACGTAACGCGCATTACGTCCGACCCGGAACACGATTGGATGCCGGCATGGTCGGCGGACGGGACGGAGGTCCTCTTCTCATCGGATCGCGGAGGGAGCGAGCTCGACGTCTACGCCGTGCGGCTCGACGATCTGACGGTGCGCCGCCTGACGGCGGCGGCCGGGTACGACTACGAGGCCACGTGGCGGCACTAGCCGCGGCGCGGCCGACGTGAGGAACCTTCGCAACTAGAACGCAATCTCTTCGACCGGGCTCACCTTGGCGAAGCAGGCGCCGAGGATCTCGTTGTGGTGCTGCGCGATGACCGGTCCCGATAGCGCCTTCCCGTCGCCGCAGCCGTGGGCGTCTGCCGCGAGGACGACGCGGTACCCGAACCCAAACGCGCGCCGCACGGCGGTGTCGACGCACCACGGAGACGCGATCCCGGCGACGACAACGGTCTTCACACCCTCACTTGTCAACCGCTCGTGCAGCCCGTTGCCTAGGAAAGCATCGTAGCACTGCTGCCGCACGACCAGTTCGTCTCCTCGTGGGGCGACGTCCGGATGGATCTGGTACGCGCTCCAGACCGGGCTGCCCGGCGGGTACTTTGTCTGGTGGAAGTCCTCGACGACGTGGACGCCGAAGGCGCCCGCTGACCGCGCGCAATCGAGCGGCCGGCGGACATCCGGAAGTACCGGCTTGCCGGCGCACGTGACGAACGAGTCGTCGCGGAACGCGCTTGCCAGCGTGCCGATGACGAGGAGCGCCGTCTTTCCGGCCATGTCGTGTGTCCTTCCGGCACGTCTATGGATTGGGCACGGACGGCGCGGGCTCACGGGTCCGCGCGATGTATGCATCGACCTGCTGTTCTAGCAAGGCGAGCGGCAGCTCGCCGTGTGACAGCACAGCGTCGTGGAACGCTGGAAGGCTGAACGACGAGCCGAGTACGGCCTTCGCGCGATCGCGCAGCTCGACGATCTTCAGCATCCCGATCTTGTAGGTGACCGCCTGCCCTGGGCTCACAATGTAGCGCTCGACCTCGGCGCGGACGTAGTCCTCGCTGAATCCAGTGTTCTCGACCATGTAGTTGACGGCCTGCTCGTACGTCCAGTGCTTGGCGTGGATCCCCGGGTCGACGACGAGGCGGACGGCGCGGAAGAGCTCATCCTGCAGCCGGCCGAGATTGCCGTACGGGTTGTCGTCATACGCTCCCATTTCCCACGCGAGGCGCTCGGCGTAGAGGGCCCATCCTTCCGCGAACGCGGTGAACGAGAGGCCGGCGATGTACTCCGGAAGATTCGCTTCGTAGGCATATGCAGCCTGCAGGCCGTGCCCGGGCACCGCTTCGTGGTACGTCGTGGTCGGGAGTTCATAGATCGGTTGGGGCGTTTGCGTGGCCGCGAAGAACTGGCCCGGACGGGAGCCGTCGAGCGTCCCGGCGGAGAAGTACATGTCCGTGCCGCCGTCGACGACGATGAGCTTCTGCGTCGGCATCCGATCGAAGGCGGGCGCGATCCGGGGGACGATCGCGTCTAGGATCGTCTGGCATCGGGCCATCGTGTCGTTTCCCATCGAGGTTCCTGTGAGCTGCGTCAGCTTCCCGAAGATCTCCGGCATCGTCGTCGTGGAGTCCCATCCGAGCGCCGCGGCGGCCGTCTGAACCTCGCCCTCGATCCGCGCCACTTCCGAGATGCCGAGGTCGTAGATCTGATCCGCGGTCAGCGTTGTGGTTGTCTGGGAAGCGAGGCAGTACGCGTAGTACGCGTCGCCGTTCACCTGCTTCCAGACCCCGGCGTCGTCCGACGCCCGAGCGGCCATGCCCGAGACGTACTCGGCGAGTTCGAGGTACGACGGGAGGACTTCCTTCTCGAGAAGGTTGCGCGTGCGATCCAGGAGATTGCTTGTTGTCGCCGCGTCGATGCCGTCCACCGCAGCGAGCGCGGACTCGAGTGTCTTGTAGAAGGGAGTCTCTTCTGCCTTCGTCTCGCCTGTGTACCGAATCTGCTCGACCGCCTTCTCCAGCATGAACCGGGGCGGCACGGCGTTCAGTTCTTCGCTCGAGGCGAGGCGTGCCTCAAGCTCGCGGAAGCGTGTCGAAAGCTCGGACAAGCGAGACAGGTAGTCCTCTGCGTTGTCGAGCGTCGAGAGCGGGTGAAGGCTCGTCAAGAACCACTCGATGTACGTCGGGTAGCTGTCCATGTACGAACTGACCGAGTAGACGTTGTCGGCGTAGGGGCGGCCGGCAAGGTCGTTCCGGATGTATGCGCCGTAGGTTTCGGCGTAGAGGCGGGCGTTGGGCGACTCCTGCGAAAGGTCGTAGGTCGCCAGATGATTCTCGATCGCCTGCTCGAGGTCGTAGTACGTGCGCTCGGCTTCGACCGTGAGCGGATCGAGATGGTCGTCGCGCATTCCGAGGGTCGGGCCGATGCCGAGCCAGGTGACGGTCTCTGGGGAGAGCCGGGCAAGCTGCGCCGCGGCATCCTCGAGGAACGGCTCCAGGGCCATCCCTGCCCACGGGTCGGCGGAGACAGCGGGGGTTGCTGGGATGGATTCGGACGGCGTCTGCGACGGCGTCTGAAGCGGCGAAGGACGCTCCGGCGCGACGATCACGCCGGATGGAGTCTGCGGAGAAGCCGGAACGGTGGGTGTCTCGCTGACGCTTGAGGGAGTCTGAACAGTCTGGCCCTCCACTGGAACCTCTACGACGCGCGACGCGGACTGCACGGGCGCCGGCGACGCAGGGACAGGCGTCGTCGCGGGAGGCCGCGCCGCGGGCACAGCCACGATGGCCGGGGGGCGCGCCGTTTGTTCGAGCAAGACAACGCCCGTGAGGGCGACGATGGCCAGCAGGATGATGAGCCACTTCGGCATGGATCCTCCTCGGTCGTCGGCAGACCGGCCACCGGCTGCCGCTCTCGTGAGTATGCGGTGACCTGAGCGGGAAGCAAGTCGCAGCGAGACGCCTCTGCTACAATGGCCGGCGTACAAGGGAAACGGAGGAGAGAGATCGAGAAGGCGCTATCTCCAGTTGCTGACGCGAACGCGACCTCATGAAATGGCTCACTCGTTTCCCTTCTACGGTCTGGCGCGCGGCCCGTCGCCTCATGCGGCGGCGGTGGTTCGCGCCGTTGGCCGTCGCAGTTCTTGTCCTCCTTGGGGCGGCGTACGCCTACCTCCAGGCTCCGGTTTTGTGGTTCATTCGCCTTGATCCGCCCACCATCCCCGTCTCGCAGAATGACGAGCGAATCCTCGTGATCGCGCCTCACCCGGACGACGACGTGCTGGCCGCCGGAGGAACGATGGCGGAGGCCGAGGTACGAGGCGCCTCCGTGCTCGTCGTCTACCTCACGAGCGGTGACGCGAACCAGGCCGGGAAGCGTCTCATCACAATGACTCCGTTCCTGTCTGCGTCCTCGTTTCGCGCTCTGGGTCAGCGTCGACAGAAGGAGGCGATCCTCGCGCTGCGACGCTTGGGGCTTCCTCCCGAAGACGCCATCTTCCTCAACTACCCCGACTTCGGACTGATCGATCTCATCACTCGCCATTGGTCTGCGAGTTCCCCCTATCGAAGCCGGTTCACGAGGCAGAGCGCGACGTACTCGCGCGTGGCCTTCGATTCCGGTGCTGCCTACTGCGGAGAGAACGTGCTTTCTGATCTCGTCGCGATCATCGAGGCGTATCGACCCACGGCTGTCTATGTGCCGCACCCGTCGGACACGCATCCCGACCACAGAGCAGGCTACTACTTCGCCGTACTGGCTATCCAGACAGCTCTTGCGGATGACCCGGGCGCGGCGCCGCACGAGGTACAGTGTTACCTAACGCACGCCAGCCAACGCCCGTGGCCGACGCCGAGAGGCGTCGGCGTCACGCGACGACTCGACTTCCCCCCCGCGCTTCTCAACCTCGACAGATGGGAGTCCGTACCCCTCCAGGCATGGAGCGTGCGCGAGAAGCTCGATGCCATTCGCGCGCACTTCTCGCAGTGGTGGGCTTCCGGGAGCACGCTTGCGAGCTTCGCGCGCTCGAACGAGGTCTTCATGGTCGTCTCGGTCGAGCCGTACGCCGCGGTTCCGCATTGGCCGGAGGCGCAGGCTCCGGGTAGCGTCTAGGCTGCTCCCGGCCAGGGCCCGAGGTAGAATGAGACCAGCTGCCGCGTTCCGCGCGATGGGGAGATGAGACGGGTGTGACCGAGGTCCGTCCAGTCCGACGAGGCGACGAGGCGACGAGGAAGGCATTCTGGTTGTGTTCGATTCCGGCGCGCGGCGGCGTGGGGCAAGGAGGAGGACGGCATGCCGGACCTGGGGAAGGCGCCACAGTTGGGGGATCTGCAGCGCTACGTGACGGAACTGGAGTTCGAGCGGGGTTTCGACACGCAGACGGCGCGCGACAAGTGCCTGCTACTTGGTGAAGAGGTGGGCGAGCTCTTCCGCGCCGTGCGTCGCGCCGAGGGGCTCAAGGTGGACCCCACCTCGCGACCGGCCGAGGTTGACGACGAGTTGGCCGACTGCCTCATCTACCTTTGTGCGATCGCCAATCGGTACGGTGTCGATCTTGAGGCAGCGTTTCGCGCAAAAGAAGCGAGAAACGCGGAACGCGCGTGGACGGCCGAAACGCCCCCGGCTCAGTCCGCCTAGGCTGCGCTCTTGTGCCTCCTTGGGAGAGGATTGCGAGCGCGAGCCACATGCCTAGCATGAGTCGTACGCGTAGACATCTACGATATTCCCGGTCGGGTCGCGGAGGATGGCGATGTCGGATCGGTCGTTCCACACGGGCGCGTCGGCGTTCCAGTGGAAGATGTCCGCTGTGTCGTGCCCTGCCCCGCTGTGCACGGTGAGGACTGCGCCGGGCGCAAGACGGGCTCCGACGGGGAAGTGGTAGGCCACGCCGCGCTCGTTCTCGACCGTCCAGCCGCTGAGGTCGACGACCGTCGTTCCGGCGTTCTCGAGCGTGAAGTACTCGTCGTTCAGGTTTGCCGCGTCGTCGCCCTCGGCGTCGAAGTGGAACGGCCAGGTGAATCGAACGAGTGGCGTTGCGATCGGGGACGCGTTAACCGAGATGTCGCCTCCGGCCGTGGCGCTTCGGCCCACGCTATCGGTCGCCACGAGCACCACGTGGAACGTCGCTGCCGTCGTCGTGCGATACGTGTGGGTCGCGTCCTGTCCGGAGGCTTGAGTTCCGTCTCCGAAGTCCCACTCGTAGTTGGCTTGCGTCGCGGGAACGGTTGCCGCATCGAATCGAACCGCGAGCGGCGATGTGCCGTTCGGGGGTGAGTAGGTGAACACCGCAGTCAGAGCCGGCTCCCTCGAGCATCCTGCGAGAGCGGCGACGAGAGCGGCGACTGCCAGGGCCAACCCGCGGCGAGTCTGGTTCCGGTTCACGAGAGGCAGCGTACCCGATGCGGTCCGCCGTCGCCCGGACGGTTGACGCGCGCCGGCGAGCGACCTACGATCAATACATTCGAGTCGAAGAGGAACCACGCTCGAGGGAGAGTGGGTCTGCGGGTGGTTCACGTCTGTCCATTCAAGGATTGCGGATTCCAAGCGGCGAGGCGGTCTTTCCGGCGAACGGCCATGGGTTCGCGCCTGGGGGTGACCTAGCGGTTCATGTACACACGTCCGAAGTACCCTGTGGTGATCGTTGACCCCACGTGGGATGAGAGTTCGTTTGCCAGCCAGAGGATCCGCGCGATTGCGGACAACTTGCAGCAGCTCGGCTACCCGACGCACGCAACGCACGACGTCGAAGATGGGATGGCGCTCATTGAGGCGAACCCGAACCTCGGATGCCTCCTCGTGGCGTGGGATCCGAGCGAGCCGGAGGAAGTCCGCCAACTGATCCGCACAGCGCGAAGTCACGGCGAGTACCTGCCGGTGTTCTTGCTTGCGGATCGAACCGAAGTCCGCGACCTCGACCTGTTGATCGTCGAGCAGATCGACGAGTACATCTGGAAGTTGGAAGACTCGGCGAGCTTCGTCGCCGGGCGCGTGTCGATCGCGATCGAGAAGTACGCCAACATCCTTCTGCCGCCGTTCTTTGGGGCGATGGTCCGTTTCGCGGAGGAGTACGAGTACTCGTGGCACACGCCCGGTCACTGCGGCGGGACGGCTTTCATGAAGTCCGCGGTCGGGCAGGAGTTCGTGCGCTTCTTCGGCGAACAGCTCTTCCGCTCTGACCTTTCGGTGTCCGTCAGCGAGCTGGGGTCGCTCCTCAAGCACACCGGGCCAGTCGGGAAGGCGGAAAAGAACGCGGCCGTGGTGTTCGGCGCCGACATGACGTACTTCGTCACGAACGGTTCGTCGGCGTCGAACCGTATCGTGTTTCAGTCGGCGGTGATCGGCGGCGACAGCGTTGTCGTGGACCGGAATTGCCACAAGTCAGTCGAGCAGGCGATTCGTCTCGCAGGCGCCATCCCGACGTATCTTCTCGCCGACTCCAACAACTACGGGATCATCGGCCCCGTGCCGCCGCAACGGCTCGAGTGGGCGGAGATCATCGAGCGGATTCGCAACCACCCGCTCCTCGATGCCGCGCCGAGCAAGCCGAACGAAGCCGAACTGCTCGTCGTCACGAACTCCACCTACGACGGCCTGTGCTACGACGTGCGGCAGATCTTGGCGCAGATCAACGGAGGAGCAAAGCGCATCCACTTCGACGAGGCGTGGTACGCCTACGCGAAGTTCAACCCGCTGTATGAGGACCGCTACGC
>CAIMCX010000117.1 GCA_903839615.1 uncultured bacterium | reverse complement strand
CCGGCGACGTAGATGTTGTAGCGACTCTTCACGTCTTTGATGCCAAGGCCGAGCCGGAGCGCCTCGACGGCGCGCTCCTGGCCGACGATTTCGTCAAGGGGTTTGAGTTCTGCGGTTGTCTTGAAGGCAAAGCGTGCCGGATCGCACGTATAGCGCAGTTCGCGACTTGCGAGTTCTTTGACCATTCGACTCTCCTTCTTCTACGATTCTATCGAAGATGCCAACTCGACGAAAGGCGCGAACGAAAGCAGCGTTGGCCGCTCTGGTTGCCGCAGCCGTGGCTTGGTTCGCCGCACTCGGCGTCGTTGCCGCGGAAGCCCCAGGGGCCGACGTCGATACGTCAGGGAAGATCGAGGCAGCGATTCCCGCGGCGGGAATCGCCCTGTGGCCGATCGTCGGGCACGAGACACCGTGTCCGTACTGCGACGTGGCCGGAGCGGCATTCAACGGAGCGGAGACGTCGATCGACGTCCTCTTGTCGACTCTCGACCCGGACGACGACCCGGTGGTAGATCTGCTTGTTGCGGCTGCGGAGCGAGGCGTCGCGGTTCGCGTCCTCCTCGACCAGAGCAGCTTCGAGCCGTCGATCACGGAGGGCAACAGCCGCGCCGCCGAGTTCCTCATGGCCCACGGCGTGGACGCGCGGCTCGACGACCCAGAGATCACGACGCATGCCAAGATGGCGATCGTCGACCGCGAGACGGTCATCGTGGGGTCGACGAATTGGAATCACTACGCGCTCTTCGAGCACCACCAGGCCGACGTGCGAATCGACGACGAGCGGGTCGCCCAGGCGTTCGGCGGCTTCTTCGACCGCCTGTGGGCGGATCCGGCGGCGAAGTTGCCGCTCGCACTGGATGAAGGCGCCATTCCCGCCGAAGGCCCCGTCCTGCTCGCGTTGCCTGACGCGGGACAATCGACGCTCTACGGATCGACGGCCGTGCGCCTGTTGTCCGAAGCGAGGCGGTCGGTGCACGCCGTCATGTACCGGGTGTCGATCTACCCGCAGTACGCCGACAGCGTGACGTCGGAGCTCGTGAACGCCCTCGTCGATGCGGCGGCACGAGGGCTCGACGTCCGAATTCTGATCGACGATTGCAGTTTCTATGCCGACTCCGCCAGGGAGAACCTCGAGAGCGCGATCTACCTCTACCAGAACGGAGTCGACGTGCGGCTGGACGATCCCTCCTTGACGACCCACGCGAAACTCCTGGTCATCGATGGCGAGACGGTCGTCTTGGGGTCGATGAACTGGAACTACTACTCCGTCGAACGGAACATCGAAGCGAGCGTTGCTCTCCTGCGCATGCCGGACGTGGCCGGCCCGTTCGAGAGCTACTTCGCGTCCCTCTGGGCCGACGGCCGCTCGATCGCGCCCTAGGCGGGCGAAGTGACCTCGTGCGGGAGGCTTCGCCCCCTGTGGCGTGACGCTGACCCTAAGGGGCTGTCTTGCCGCAGTTGGGGCAGGCCCATTCGATCCTCCCGGTGAGGACGTCGTAGCGGACGGGCAGCATCGCCGAGCCGCACGTGGGGCACGTGGCTCCGGCGAACGCCAAAGCGACGGGCGCGGTCTGGATGCCGGACACGGCGGCGGTCAGCGTCGCTCCATCGGCGAGCGTCAGGGTGACGGGCTCCGCGAAGCGAAGGGCGACCTCCTTCGGCATGCCGATGATCTGGACGTCTCCTTTGTAGTCGATGTGGATGCCGTTCCGACTGAGGACGACCAGAAAAGCCAGAATCGCTGCGAGGAGTCCGACAATCGCCACGATGCCGAGAACGCGAAGGGTACGGTCCACATCCGCTCCTTTTGATGCTCGGAGATGATCCTACCCCCGATAGCCCCGGCGCCTCAATCGAGCATCCGACGCTGAGACTCGGCCTTTGATCGCGAACCTCCTGGGGTGCATCCAGAGCCACGTTGCGAACACTTGTTCCTCCTCCTAGTATGAAGCCCCCCTGGTGGGAAAGGGACGGCGATGGCGCAGAGCGTTCCGGGGAGGTTCGCATGTCGGAGACGATAGGTCAGCGATTCCAAGAAGAGACCGTCATTGCACGTCTCGGCGTTTCAGATCAGAAGCGGGGCGTGCCGATGCCGCCTCTCGAGGTGCGACTGCTCGACGGCAGCGAGATCGAGCTTCCCGCAGTGGACTCGGCGTGGGGCAAGACGACGCTCGGGAGCGCGATCCGCTCGCGCCGCAGCGTGCGCGAGTACGCCGCACTCTCTCTCTCGCAGAGCGAACTGGCGAGTCTCCTGTGGGCGACGCAGGGCGTGGCCCGCGTCTGGGAGAAGGTGGTGACGTTCCGCAGTGCGCCTTCGGCTGGAGCTCGCCACCCGTTCGAAACGCTCCTCATCGTGCATCGCGTCGAAGGTCTCTCCCCGGGACTCTACCAGTACTTGGCGCACGAGCACCGACTGCTCGCGTCGTCGTTCTCCGTCACGGCGAACGAGCTCGCGGCGGCCTGCCTCGGGCAGAAGATGATCGAGACAGCGGCCGTCACGTTTGCCTGGGTTGCCGTCCGAGATCGCATGACGTGGCGATACGGAGAGCGCGGCTATCGCTACATCTACCTCGATGCCGGACATGTCTGCCAGAATCTCTACCTCGCTTGCGAGGCGATGGGGGCAGGGGCTTGCGCGATCGGTGCGTACGATGACGCGGCGGTGAACCAGCTCTTCCGCCTCGACGGAGTCGGGCAGTTCGTTGCGTATCTCGCGAGCGTGGGCAAGAAGACGGTCAAGGCCTAGAGAACGATCGGTCCGCTGCCGGAGCAGCCGCCGCCGTGCGTCCATGGATGGACGAGGACGTTGTGACGGAGAACCGACTGAGCGTCCGACGCGTCGCTGACGGTGAGCACGATCGTGTAGGTGCCAACGGAGCTGTAGGCGTGGGTTGTCTTGGCGCCCTGGCCTTCGGTTCCATCTCCGAAGTCCCACGCGAAGCTGAGCTCCGACCCGTCCGGATCGAAGGACGCCGACGCATCAACGGTCACGGTCTCGTTGGGAATGGGCGCATCGTCGGACAGGCGGAAGTTGGCCACGGGCGGGCAGTTCTGCACGACGATTCCGACCTCGGCTGTGCCGGCGACGCCGTTGTTGTCGACCACGGTCAGGACCACATCGCGCGTTCCCGGCGTCCGGAACGTATGCGTGCACTGGGGTCCGCTCGCTTTGGCGGTTCCGTCCCCGAAGTCCCACTCGTACGTTGCGATGGTGCCGTCGTCGGTCGAGCCCGATCCGTCGAAGCTCACGGCGAGCGGCGCTCGGCCGCTGTCGCAGCTCGTGCGGATCATGGCGTGCGGCGGTTGCATGCTGTGCGGCAGCAGGGTGCATCCGCCGAGGGCGAACGAGGCGGTGAGGACAACGAGGACGAAACGCATTCGCTGACTGGTCACGTCGACTCCCTTCCTCCACACAGTATCGGGGCTCTTTGGCCAGCGGGAGACCAGATGACCCGGAGGAATGCGACGAACGACCCGCCCGCGTCCGGTGCTGCCGGAGGCGGGCGATGGCTGGTAGACCGCTCCGAGCTGCGCTAGGATCGCGACCTTGGAGGGAACGCCGATGGAAGAGAGAGAGTTGCCCAGCGACCTCTTTGCGCGCTTTGCCGCCGGGAACCTCGTCCGTTGGCGAGCGCTCGCCGGCCGGACCGTGACACCGACCAACGAGCGGTGGGGCGAAGGCCGCGTGACGGACGTGCGCTGGGAAGGCCGGTCGGAGTTTCCCGACGGGCCAGGTATCGTCTACGTGCGAGTCCAGTACTCCGACGGGCTGCGCGTCCGCGTGAACTCCCAGGCGTTCGCGCGCCTGCATCGGCATGTATCGGTCGACTCATCGCTTGCCGACCTGGTCGAGCGGTGGTTCGGCGACGGCGCGGAAGCTTCAGCGGACGGCGTCTCGCGTGCCGCGGCCGTCGCGGAGTGCGACCGCGTCCTGCGCGCTGCCCAGGACGAAGAGCGGAAGCGCCGCGCTTCAGAACTGCGCTCCCGCGTTCGCGAGCGCCGCGCCGAAGAGACGAGCCGGTGATCGCCCGCCGATCGCACGAAAGGACATCCTAGCGTAGAGACTCGGCCAAATGTCGCGCAAGAGCCTCCCGTCGGCCTTCGCCGGGCTTCCCGCCTTGGGTACGCTACACCTCATGCAAGGAGGAACCGGGGAGTGAGAGCTCCGTACCGCATCGCGTTCGTCCTCAGTTTGATGGGGATTCTCTTTGGGTCGGTCGTCATCGGCGGCGGCGGCCCGGTCGGCAAGGCGCCGATCGTGGTCGTGATCGACGCCGGGCACGGTGGAGGCGACCCGGGCGCGCACGGATGCCTCAACAGCGTCGAGAAGGATCTGACGCTTGCCGTCGCGCGGAGCGTGGCGCTCCAGTCGGTGCTGTATCCCAACCTCTATATCATCCTGACTCGAGTCGACGATCACTACGTCGAACTCACGGACCGCATCGCGGTGGCCCGTCAAGCGCGCGCAGCGGTGTACGTCAGCCTGCACGCGAATTCCGCCTCCGACGCGAGCGCGCGGGGGATCGAGACCTACGTGGCCAACGGAACTCACGACGTGGAAGAGAGCACGCAGCTCGCCCAGGCACTGCAGGCTGCCGTGGTCAAGGCGACGGGATCGAAGGACCGTGGAGTTCGATCGGCGACGCTGTACACGTCGCGCGCCACGATGCCCGCTGCTCTTGTGGAGATGGGATTCCTGACCGAAAGGCAGGACACCCGCTCCCTCGAAGACCCGGCAGTCCAAGCGCGCATTGCGGTCGCGATTCTGAGCGCGATCTCCGATTTCGTGGGGAAGAGCTAGCCCGCTAGACGCGGATCCGCTTCCATTTGCCGTCGCGGAACTTGAGCGTCATCACCAGCGCCAGGAGCGCCCAGTAGACGTATTCGCCCACCCAGGCGCCGGCCAATCCGAGCCGGGTTCGCAGGCCGAGCAGGTAGACGGTCGGAAGGTACACGAACGCGCAGACGCAGAACTCGGTCCAGAAGACGAAGCGCGTGTTTCCCGCTCCTTGCAGCGATTGAGACAAGACGAGGGCCACCCCGGCGAAGATCTGCACGAAGCCGAGCCAGAAGAGAGGTCCGCGCCCGGCTGCGAT
>CAIMCX010000116.1 GCA_903839615.1 uncultured bacterium | reverse complement strand
TCGGTGGTTCTTCCAGGCCCGGCGATGCGTTCGGCGACCCGCGGCGGCGGTCCGTGGGCAAAACGAAACGGCCCTTCCCGACGGAAGAGCCGTTCTTGTATCTGATTCTTACGCCGCGCCTGGTCGGATTGCCTACAACGCGTAGAGGTACCCGTTGCCGAACGCGCTGTTCCACGCCGTGATTCCGCCCGTCAGGTCGAGCACGTTCGTCAGGCCGGCCTCGACGAGAATCGTTGCCGCCTGAAGACTCCGGGCCCCGCCTTTGCAGTAGACGATGAGCGGCACCTCGCGCGGAAGCCTCGGCAGCCAGGCCGCGAGGTTCGTCTGGAACTCGGACAGCGGGATGTTCATCGCTCCGAACAGGTGGCCGGCTGCGTACTCCTCCGGCGTGCGGACGTCAATCAGGAAGTAGAAGACGAGCTTGAGATCCGACACCGAGATCTCTTGCACGGCCGGAGCTGTCGTCTGAGCGATGGTGAGAACCATCTGCAGCACTGCGGTCGGGTTGACCGGGTCGTTGGACGAGACGCTCACCGTGCGGGTGACCGTTCCCTGGAATCCGGTTGTGTTCACCGTAGCCGTGACGCTGACCGACTCACCCGGAGCGAGATCGCGCTTGTCGAGAGCCGCCGTCGTGCAGCCGCACGAGGTGACAACGTTCGTGATGCTCAGAGTCTGGTCGCCGGTGTTCGTGACGACGAACGCGTGGCTAACAAGAGAACCCGATTGCACCGTTGCCGAGTAGATCGGGTTGTCTACGCTGATCATCGGCGCCGCGACGCCCGCAACTCCAAACAGCGCCAACGCGACGAGTAGCACTGCCCACTTCTTCATTGAAGACCTCCGTCGTCTTTCGTTTGTGTCGTTCGACCGTACATACACAGCAACAGGAGGGTTAGTGTACCACAAGGTCCGATTTTCGCAGCTCGCCCGAATGCTTCGCGGGAACGACACTGGACAGCGTTCCAAACCCTCAGCCGGCCGGACGGAGTGAGCGTTTGCGCCGAAGGGCTTTCAGCGCCTCGTACCACGTCACCCAAAGGATTCCGGCTCCGATGCTGAGAACGACGTCGGGTGGATCGAGGGGTGCGAAGTGGAAGAGGGTGCGCGCGACCGGGACGAGCAGAACGAGCGCGAGCAGGGCGGTCGCTCCGCCGAGCACCCACCACAAGGCGCGGTTCGGCGCGCGCAGCATCTTCAGGATGCCGTACTTCGACGATCGATTCGTGAGGATGATGAGAAGGAACGCGACGACGAGTGTGGTGAACGTGAGCGCTCTCGCAGCGTCGGCGCCGTGGCTATGGCGCGCGAACAGAAAGACGCCTAGGCAGACGGCGAGCACGCTCAAGCCTTGCAGCACAGCCACCCCCAAGGTGGATGCTGAGAACAGCCGCTCGTTTGGGTTTCGCGGTGGGCGTGACATCACGCCCGGCTCGGCTTCCTCGGCCTCGAAGACGAGAGTGCAAGAAGGATCGATGACGAGTTCGAGGAAGACAATGTGGACAGGAAGCAAGAGGAGCGGCCAGTCGCGGAAGAACACCGGAATCATCGAGAGTCCGATGATCGGCACATGCACGGCGAGAATGAATGAAACGGCCTTCTTGATGTTGTCGAAGATCCGTCGCCCGAGACGGACTGCGGCGACGATGGACGAGAAGTCGTCGTCCAAGAGCACGAGGGAAGCAGCCTCTCGAGCCACGTCCGTCCCGCGTCCCCCCATGGCGATTCCGATATGGGCGGACTTGAGCGCTGGAGCGTCGTTCACTCCATCGCCGGTCATTGCCACGATCTCGCCGCTTGCCTTGAGTGCGTCAACAATGCGCAGCTTCTGCTCCGGCACGACGCGAGCGAAGACCTGAACCGTGCCGATTCGCCTGGCGAGCTCCGCGTCGGTCATCTCGGCGAGCTCGGGACCCGTGATGACCTCGTCGGAGTTCCCGAGCCCCGCCTGCCTGGCGATGCTGCGCGCGGTCTCGGAGTAGTCTCCGGTGATCATCACGACGCGAATACCCGCCGTGCGGCACTCCGCGACTGCAGCAGGCACCGTGGAGCGGATCGGATCGGCAAGCCCGATCAGTCCGAGAAACTCCAGGCGCAGAGAGGCGTGCTCTTCAGGCAGAGCGGATCCATCGATCTCGCCGCGGGCAACCCCAAGGATGCGAAGTCCCTGGGCCGCTAGAGCTGACACGTCCCGCATCATCGCAGCACGGGAGTCGGTCGGCATCCGGCACAGCTCGGCGATGGCCTCTGGGGCTCCCTTCGAGACGACGATCGCCGGCCCGCCCGGGGTGCTTCGCCAAGCGTTGCTGACGGCCAGGAGCTTGGAGGAGAGGGGGTACTCGCGAAGAAGGGTCCAGTCAGAGTGACGCTGCGAGGGATCGAGAGACTGCGCTCCAGCGGAGTGAATCGCCTTCTCCATTGGATCGAACGCATCGCGGCGACAGGCGAGCACGGCAGCCTCCAGGAGAAGGTCGTACGGATGGGAGAGGGGCTGCATGCTGCTAGGAAGCGGCAAGGTCCGATCTCCGACCCGCAGCTCCCGGAGGGACATCTGATTGAGCGTCAGCGTTCCCGTCTTGTCGACGCACAAGACGGTGGCCGCTCCCAAGGTTTCGATGGCCGGCATGCGGCGCGTCAAGACGCGGCTCCGCGAGATCCTCCAGGCGCCGAGAGCGAGGAACACTGTCAGCACGACCGGGAACTCCTCGGGGAGAGTGGCCATCGCCATACCGATTCCGGCGAGGAATCCTTCCTTCCAGCGCACAAGCCCGCCGCCGCGTGTCAGAGCAAAGACGACGACCACGACGGCGCACGCCACGAGCCCGGCGATGGCGAAGTCCCGCACAAGCTGGCCTGTCTCGCGCTGCAGAAGGGTTGCCTCAGGCTTGACCTGCTGTAGCGCCTTGCCGATCTTGCCGAGCTCGGTGCGCGAGCCCGTCGCCACAACCTCCGCCCTGCCCTGCCCGGCGGTCACCAACGTTCCCGAGTAAACGGATGGCAGGTCGTCGCCGCCGGGGCGATCCATGGCCTGAGCGGAGACCGAAGCAGCTTTGCGGACGGGAACGGATTCACCCGTCAGCAACGATTCGTCGACCGACAGGTGATCTGCGCTACGCAGCAGAGCGTCAGCGGGAACACGATCTCCTTCCGAGAGGCAGAGGAGATCGCCGCACACGACGTCTCTCCCGGAGATGCGGCGCTGCACTGCGCTACGAATCACGAGCGCCCGTGGGCTCGACAAGTCCCGCAAGGCGTCGAGAGCTCGCTCGGTCCGGCGCTCCTGAATCACCGTGATCGCCATGACGACGAACACGAAGCCGAGGAGCATCAGAGCATCGGACGGCTCACCGGCGAGGAAATAGAGGCTTCCCGCAGCCACGAGCATGAGAAACATCGGCTCGCGCACGACGTCGAACACGATCGACAGGACGCCGCGGTTCTTCTCCGAAGGAAGTTCATTGGGTCCGTCGCGCAACAGGCGCTGACGGGCCTCATCTTCGGTGAGCCCCTGCAGTTCCGAAGAGAGGGACTCTGTGACCGGACCTTTGCGATCGTCTCCGGCGCCGCCCGGACACGACGACTCTGTCATAACGGCCTACACTCCACGGGGCGGCCACGCCGCGACCCGATTCCGCGGTGCACTGGAGCTCTTGCTCACCCGCTCGCTCGCCGAGTTCGACGTGCGGCTCGGGCGCGCCGCGGACCGCGGTGCTCCGTCTTCCCCGCGCCGTCCGCTGGTCACGTCAGGTCAGCGCAAGTGCTTGGCCAGGCCCTCCGTGTCGGGAGGATCATACAGGGAACGGCGATGACGTGCGAGAGCCAGGCTACTGCCGATTGCACGAAGACTCCGCGTCCGCCTCGCCAGGAAGCAAGCCGAGCGAGAAGGGGCGCCCATGCGGGCGGGCAACGGGCTCACCCCTCCTCCTCCCGGCTATCTCTCTATCTCTCCACTCAGCTTACGAGGCTGATGCGAGCGCGATCTCCGGGCGGCTCATCCCTCGGATCGCGAGCCACAAGCCCTGTCTGCCACAGGTGTCGCGAGTCTGAGGTGCGCGCGTCTCGGAGACGTTTCTCCGATGTGAGGAAGACGTGAGGTCCATTCGCTGGGTCGGACGCCCGAAGAGTGACGCCCCCGGCTTGCATGCTGCCGGAGGTGCCGCGACTTGCCGGACGGCGCCGGCGAGGCATGTCCTAAGAGCACGGGCTTCGGCGGACGGCCGCTGGGAACCACCTGCCTCCTTCCTCCTGGTTGAGGCAAGAAGCGAGTCTGTTGCCCCGGTGTCTCTCCACTTCGGCTCGTCTCCGTCTCGGGTGGCCAGAGGGAT
>CAIMCX010000115.1 GCA_903839615.1 uncultured bacterium | reverse complement strand
GGGCGATGTCCACATCACGATGACGCCCGAGGTCGTGTACACGACGCAGCGCTCGGTGACCTGGCGAATCGAGGTCTACAACAGCTCGAACGGCACGGCCTATAACGTCTACGTCGATGACCTCCTGGGAAGCGGGCTCACCTATGCTTCCTCATCGGCCTCGGGGTACTCCGGCTCTCTCTCGACTCAGGCGAACCTGAACCACACGGGCGGTGCGATCAACGGCGCCTCGTTCCTGTTCAAGAAGATCGCACCTGGAGAGAGGCCCGTCATCCTGCTCACCGCGAATCTCGTCGCGTGTCACGACATGACGAACGAAGCCACCGTCGGTTGGGGCTGTGGCGGGAGCGAGTGTCAGCCGACGCGATCCGACAGCTCGTACGTGATTGTGGCTCCGGCCGGTGTCGTGTCCACGTCGTTCGCACCGACGCCGATCGACGCCTGCACGACGCAGAAGGCCACGATGACTCTGCGCAGCTCCGGAATCGGTACGGCCTACAACCTGACGGCAATGGCGACGATCCCGACCGGGCTTGTCTACGTCGGGAATCCCGAGTACCGCGTGAGTGGCGGGGCGTGGCTTGCGGCCGGCGCGCCGTCCGGCCTACCCGGACCGGCGTTGACGTGGGACAAGACGCAGGTGGCGGCGCTTGGCGCCGTCGCTCCTGGTGTGACGATTGACATCCGCTTCGACGTCCAGGCGAACTGCAGTTTCGGCGGCGGGACGCTCCAGGCGCGGACGAGCTACGAGAGCCCATGCGGCCAGACGTTCTTGTCGAGCGTCGGCACGTTCGCCATCGCATCGAGGACGCCGAACTTGTCTCTGACCACGGCGCAGACCTTCCCAACGGCTGGACAGCCCATCGCGTGCGGCAACAACGTGACGTGGGAGATTCGCGTGACGAACAACGGCCCTGCCGCGGCGTCCGCCATCTGGGTCGAGGATACGTTGGGGGCGGGACTGACGTGTGTGTCGTCCACCGGAGGCGCCGACGGAGGGTACAGCTCCGGCCAGACGACGACGTGGGAGATCGTGGGTCTCGGCGTCGGCAGCACCGCCGTCGTGACGGTGACCGCACAAGCGACAAGCTGCGGCGCTCTCACGAGCTCAGCCAAGGCCTACTGGGCCTGTGGCCCGGACGGTATGTCGTCGACGCCGCCGGACTGTCTCTCCACCTCATACGCCTCGGCGTCGGCCACGGCGACCCGGGTCGTGACGGTGACTGCGTCAGCCTCGCTTTCTCCGTCGTCGATCGGCGCCTGTGCCTCGGGCACCACGTTCACCCTCACGCTCTCGAACACGAGCACGTCGGCGCCTGCTTACTCGCCGGACGCGAAGGTGACGCTTCCGTTCGGACTCACGTACCGGACGGGAACCACGGAGATCAACTGCGGCGGAGGCTTCGTGCCTGCCGCCGATCCGGTCCAGGCGGGACAGGTCCTCACGTGGTACAACACGGCCGCTACGGGCACGGGCAACGACCTGTGCGACTCGATCCCGGCAAGCGGATCGATCGCCGTGCGCTTCCAGGTAAACGCCTCCTGCTACCGAATGACCGCCTCGGCGGCGATCGACCTGTATTACTACGACTGCTGCGGCGGCCCGCAGTATCACGTCACGACGAGCTCTTCGTTGACGGCAGCACCTCCCACGCTGTTGGTCACGATGACTCCCACTACGGCCACGCTCGACTGCGCCAACCTATCGAGCACCGTGACCTGGACAATCACCGTGAATAACACCGGGCAGTCGACGGCCGGGTTCATTCGAGTCGTCGACACGCTCGGCGCCGACCTCGTCCGCGTTTCGGGCGGAACACAGATCGGCGCGAATCCGCAGCAGTGGGGATGGGAGTTCGGCCCTGTCGCGGCCGGCGGCTCGCAGAGCGTGCAGTTCGTCGCGCGTCTCGCCGCTCCGCCCAACGACTGTTCGGTCGCGCGCCGCACGAGCACGACGGTCACGTCGTGGGGCTGCACGTCGGCAGCACTCGACGGGGATCCGAACACGATAGCCGAGTATGCGTGCGCGTCGAGCGACGACTCCGTCACGACGACGGCCTCCGTCCTCGTTCCCGATCTCTCCATCTCCTCGTCGGACATCAGTCCGCGCTTCACGTGTTCCGGCGATGGCATCTCGAACGGCCGCATGTTGCTGACGGTCCACAATACCGGCACGGCGGCGATTACGACCGACTTCGCAATTACATTCTCCGAGTCGACAACGTTGTGGTCGGGAGGCGGAAGCTTCACGAGCCTCGGCGGGACGTTGCCGCTCGCCACCGGCGGCTCGCAGGTGCTCACCTTCACCAACTGGCCGATTGCATGCTCGTCTTGCTCATATCAGTTCACAGCGTCTCTCGACACGGGCGGCGTCCTCTGCGAGTGCCGCGAGAACAACAACACGGCGACCTTGAACTACACGCCGACATCGCCTGATCTTGCGGTCGCGTCGAGCACCCTCGCCCCTTCCTGCGCTGGAGACGGCCAGGTGCGGATCCAGGGAAACGTGACCTTGCGGAACCAGGGCTGCGGCTCGAGTTCGTTCACAACCAACGTCCCGATGCGGTTCACCGTGTATGCTGGCGCGAGCTGCAGCGGGACCGTGCTCGACCAGTGGACGCAGACGTTCACCGGGGTGAGTCTCGCCGCCGGCGGCGGAACGCAGGCGTTCGCAGTGGACCGTACCACGACGTACAACGCCTGTTCGGCCTGTCAGATCTCGATTCTGATCGAGGCCGACTACTCGAACGCCATCTGCGAATGCAGCGGAACGAACAACACGCTGTGCGCAGGACCGCTCACGATCTCGTTCCCCGATCTCATCGTGAGCGGGATTGACTTCGCTGGAGTGACGTGCGCGAGTGACGCGATCGCCGGGTCCGTCGCCGTAACGGTGACGAACCAGGGCTGCGACGCCGCGGGAGCGTTCAACGTCGGCTTGTCGACGAGCGGATGCCTGACGTTCTCAGCCCGCCGGGTGACGAGTCTCGCCGCAGGTGCAAGCGTCGTCGTGCAGTTCCCGATTGCCACAACGTGGAGCGGATGCGGTACCTGCGGCTGCACGTTCACCGCTACGGTCGACACGTCAAGCGAGATCTGTGAATGCAACGGCGCCAACAACACGGGCACGGCCTCCTACACGTCTACACTCCCCGACCTCGTGATCTCCGCACTCACGGCGTCGGCGGCAAGCCCCTGTCAACCGGGATCGGCCCAGGTGACCGTGAGGAACTCCGGCTGCGGCATCGCACCCTCCGGCGTGGTTGTGGGAATCACCGGCGCAGTGACAGGACAGGCATCGACTACGGTGGCGCTCGCGGCAGGCGAGAGCCAGACGGTCACCGTGCCGTTCGCCGCGGCGGTGGGATGCGGGTCCGGCTACTCCGTGACAGCGACCATCGACCCGTCGAATGCCGTCTGTGAGTGCAACGGCGCGAACAACACGGCTTCGACGACGTTCTCCGTCAGTGCTCCGGACCTGACCGTGCTGAATCTCGCGGCCGCCTGCAATCTCGACGATACGTTCACCGTGACGGCGACGGTGAGGAATCTTGGCGGTCAGGCGGCGACCAGCGCCTCGATCCGCGTCTACGCCGACGGGACTCTCGTGCACGAGGAAGCGCAGTCGATCGCGTCGGGCGCAACCTACTCCTTGAGCTACGTTACCCCGGCACTTCGCTGCGCGACCGCCCACGCCATCCGCGTCGTCGCCGACGAGGCGAACGCGATATGCGAGTGCTCCGAGGCCAATAACGAGGCGACGACGAACGCCGCGCTGTGCGCCTGCCCGGCGCTTTCGATCCAGAAGGCCATCATCAATGTGTGGCGCAGGGGTGTCAGCGTATGGCCGACCACAGCCGTCGAGCCCGGCGACGTGATCGAGTATGAGGCCGCAATCACGAACAACGGCGCGGCCATCGCGTTCCACGTCGACCTCGCGGACGCACTCCCTGCTGGGCTCGTCTACGAGACGGCGGCGCCGGGACACGGTGGGCAGTACGTCCTGACCGCCGACGGCAGTGGGACGTTCCCCGTCCCCGTAGGCGGCTCGTCGTTCACGACCGCGATCCATGCGACGTTGCCGATCAGCCAGGCGATGCGCATTCGCTACTGCGCACTCGCCCAGAGTTCCCTAGAGCAGGGCGACATTCTCACGAATACGGTCACAGGGAGTGGCCAAGAAGGGAATGGCAACGAGATTCCTACGGGAAGTGCAAGCGCGACAACCACCGCGCGACGTCCGGGGTTCGAGATCGAGAAGACGATCACGGACGTCCTTCGCAATGGGACAAGCATCGGAACGTCCGGCCCGGTGGAACCCGGCGACGTCATCGCTTATCGGGCGACGATGCACAACGTCGGCGGAGGCACAGCCTACAACGTCGAGCTGCACGACGCTCTGCCCAGCGGCCTCGTCTACGAGTCGGCGGGTTCCTACGCTATCTCCGCCCCTGCGACATCGGGCAGCCTCGGTGCGGTCTCGGGCGCAACGTCTTTCCAAACGGGGATCCACGCAACGCTTGCGGGAGGAGCCACCTTGACGGCGACGTACAGCGCCCGCGCCACAAGCGCGATTTCCGGCGCCGCGCCGCTCGTCAACACCGTGTCCGTCACAGGCGATGACGGAGCCGGGACCCCGGTACCGGTCATCGATTCGAGCATATCCGACACGTTCCCCGACGCCGCAACAGCGTCAACTGGTTCGGCCAAGCCCGCGCTCGCGGTGGACAAGATCGTCGCCGACGTGCGGCGCGGCGGCTCATCCATCGGCGTTGTAGATCCCCTCCTGTACGGCGACGTGATCGTGTATCTCGTGACCGTCCGCAATGTGGGACGCGGCATCGCGTACAGCGTGAATCTCGTGGACGCATTGCCGGCGGGAATCGTCGTCGATACGTCGACGCCGCTAGGCGGAGGGACGTTCGCCGTGAGCGCCCCAGCGGCAAGCGGCGGACTTGGACTGGCCGACGGGTCAACCGGCTTCTCGGCGGCGATCAACGCGACGATCGCAGGCACCGGCACGCTGACCGTCTCGTTCGCCGCACGCGTGACGGCGAGCGCGCTCCCCTCGGTCCCGCTGACGAACACCGCAACGGGAACCGGCAAAGACGGGAGTTCGAGTGCCATTCCCGAATTCAACACCACGCTGGGAGACACGTACGCCGACACGGGGACGGCGTCCGTTCGCGTCGGAAGCCCGGCGCTCGTCACGGAGAAGAGAATCGATCGGGTCGTTCGCGACGGGCATGACGTTGCTGCGACAACGCTCGAGGTCGGCGACGTGGTGACCTACGCTCTCGTCGTCCGGAACGTCGGCCAGGCTCCGGCGTACGGCGTGTCCCTCGTGGACGTCTTGCCGACCGGCCTCTCGTATCGCGGCGCCTCGAGCGCCTCGTGGCCGGGCGGATCTTCGACCGCCGCCCCGCAGGGCCTTCCCGGACAGACTCTCACGTGGCCCCTCGCGGCCACGCTGGGATCGGGCGAGGAGGTTGTCCTCACGTTCGAGGCGACGGCATCCGGACCCATTGGCCAGGGAGCGACCTACACCAACACGCTCTTCGCTTCGGGGAAAGACGCCAGTGGGGCGTGGATCCCGGCAGACAACCACATCGCCGTCCCGGGAGACACCGATCTGGACGACTCGAGCGCCGTGAGCATTCGGGGAGCGCAGCCGGCGCTCGTGACCCACAAGCGCGTCGTCAACGTCGTTCGCAACGGACAAGCGCTGGGACCCAGCCTCGCAATCGAGGCGGGCGACGTCGTAACGTTCGAACTCACGGTGAGCAACGTGGGGTTGGGCAATGCTTACGCCGTCGACGTCCGCGACGAGCTTCCGACGCCGTTCACGTACGTAAGCGGATCGACCGCCGCCTCATGGGCGGCCCGATCCGCAGGCTTCGACTTCGATCCGTCGGGGGCTCCCCGGCCATCGCTCAGCTGGCCGATGCAAGCCGATCTTCCGCCAGGCAGTTCGCTCACGCTTCGGTTCGCAGCGCTCATCGGCACGCCGATCCCCTCCGGATCGAGCTACCGCAACGTCTTCTCCGCCGCGGGCCTCGACGGCAGTCGTGCCCCGATCCCGGCGAACAATGCCGGGAACGTGCCCGCCGACACGGACGAGGACGATCAGGACGCCGTGGTTCTCACAGCGGTTCTCGATCAACCGGCTCTCGTGACGTCGAAGGCAATCACCCGGGTCGAACGGGCAGGCCGGCCCGTCTTTGATGACCGGATCGAGTTCGGCGACACGATCGACTACGAGCTCGTCGTCGAGAACGTCGGCCCGGCCACGGCCTACGCAGTGAACGTCGCCGACACGCTGCCGCGCGAATTCAGCTACGTACCGGGCTCTACCACGGTGACGACTCCCTCCGGGTTCTCGTCCGCGGATCCGCGCGTTGTCGGAGAGGATCTTGTATTCGATGTCCGCGCCACGCTGGCCCGGAACGAAGAGATGGTCCTTCGCTTCGAGGCCGTGGTGACCAAGCCGATCATTGACGGTCGCTCTTACGTGAACGACATGTTGGCGACGGGTGTGGATCGGACCGGCTTGTCGATCCCGGCGGACCAGCATCGGGCGATCCCCGCCGACACCGATTTCACCGACTCCTCGTCGGCCTCGATTCGCGGCCGCTCGTGGCTTGCCGAGGGTGCAGGCGGCATCGTGAATGTGCCCATTCTGCGAAAGACCGCGGAGACGCTGGAGGCCGGAGGATGCCTCGGCAGCGCAGCCGTCGTCGATCGCGTCTGGTTCCAGACGGACATCGCTCTCTTCGCGGCAAACGAGTTCGCCGCGTTCGCGGAGAAGCCAGCGCCCGGCGATCTTCTCCCGGACACGCTCCTTCCCACTTGGGCTCGAACGGTTCGAGGGGACATCGGCCGATACGCCTTGGAGAACCTGCTCCAGGTGGACACTCTCTCCGATGTTGGAGTCGACCTCGCCCAGAGCCCGCGCATCCTCGCAACCGCAGGCGCCCGCCAGATCTCGGCCGACCAAGCCGTATCCGAACGGCTGGCGGATCTGGGTCGGCTTGCCGGGATCACGACGGACGACCTCGTCCCCGACAGCCGCTGGATCTACCTCGAAGCGGAAGCGGGAGAACCGGTCTTCCAGGCCGCGCGGGATACGGCCTGGGGAGAGAACGGCACGTGGACAACGGTGGATCAGGACCTCGTCGGGAGCAGCCTCGGAATGGGCCTCGTGCGCCAAGCGCAAGCGGCCTCTTCCCTCCTCACGTCGCCCGATGCGAAGGAACGCTACATCGGTTGGGTGCTCGCTGAGATCATGGCCGGGAAGCTCGTGGCGCTCG
>CAIMCX010000114.1 GCA_903839615.1 uncultured bacterium | reverse complement strand
GCAAGGACGAGCGGAGGCAGCGACTCCCCACGGGGACTTGAGTCCGCCACGTCGAGCGACCTCTCCCGGCCGTCGAACGCGTCAAGCCGGGCATCCAGCACAAGCAGCGCAGGAACGACGTCTGACCACGGATGAGCCCGCACGACGGCACCTCCGATGGTCGCCGCGTTGCGCTGCAAAGGCGACGCGACGCGGCGAAGCACGGTCGAAAGGAATCCCCCCGCCACGTCGCGGACAATCTCGGACTCGAGGACCTCTGACAGCGTCGCCATAGCGCCCAAGACAACCTCGTCTCCCTCTTCGCGGACCCCGTCCAATCCGAGGCCGGAGAGATCGATCAGCGTCGTGACGGAAGGTGGCGCGTAGAGGACGAGGTCCACGCCTCCGGCGAGGAACCGCGATGCGCTTGCCTCTCTCTCTCGGATTTCCCACGCCTCTTCGCGGCTCGTGGGGCGGACGATGCGTTCTACCTGGTGGACTCCCAAGATCGCTCCCCTTCTGGTGCCAGATTATGGCCATCCCTCCTCACAGAGACAAGCGTCGCCCGAAGCACACAGATTGTCGGACCGCCTGACAGGTCGTATCCTGAATCGCGTCCGACGACGGGAGACGAAGGGGGCATCGTGCGGAGGATCGTCGCGAACGCCGTCATCTGGGACGGTGCGAATGAGGTTCGCCATGGCGACATCGTCGTTGAGGGCGATCGCATCGCCGCAGTCACTGACCTCGGGCAGCGGTCTTCGGAACCTCGCACCGAGTTCCTCGATGCCCGAGGGAAGCTAGCGATTCCAGGCCTCATCAACGCTCACGGGCACGCGTACAGCTCCCTCGCTCGCGGAATGGTCGTTCCAGGCTACGCCCCCACTTCATTCGCCGAGATTCTCGAACAGCTCTGGTGGCGGCTCGACAAGGCGCTCGACCCCGCCTCAGTGCGAGCGAGCGCTGTCGTCGCTGCCATGGAGTCCGCTCGCTGCGGAGTCACGACAGTCATCGACCACCACGCGAGCCCTTCCTGCATCCTCGGGTCGCTCGACCTCGTGCGCCGGGCGTTTGTGGACGACGTCGGGCTCCGCGCCGCGGTCGCCTATGAAGTCTCGGACCGAGATGGGCCCGACAAGGCGCGCCTCGGCATCGAGGAGAACGTTCGAGCCCTCGCGGAGCCACCCGACCCGCTCCACCGCTCAGCGGCCTATTTCGGATTGCACGCGGCATTCACTTTGAGCGACGAAACGCTGGCGGCCGCCGCCGACCGCCTGCCTGATTCGTCGGGGGTCCACATCCACGTCGCCGAGGGCCCCGAAGACGAGGCGCTGTCGCTCGCGCACCACGGAATCCGCGTCGTCGAACGCCTCGATCGCTTCGGCCTTCTGCGCCCGACATCCTTGCTTGCCCACGGTCTCCACCTTGACGAAGTCGAGAAGGATCGCGTCGCCGAGCGAGAAGCCGTCGTCATTCACAATCCACGCTCCAACATGAACAACGCCGTCGGCGCCTTCGATCTCGCAGGCTACCTCCGACGGCACGTCTCGGTCGGCCTCGGCACAGACGGACTCGGAACGAACCTCCTTGCCGAGCTCTTCACGGCAGGGCTTCTCCAAAAACACCTTCAGCGGGACCCGTTGGCCGCCGGGTTCGATGACCTTCGCCGACTGCTCTTCGACAACAACCCGGAGATCGCGATGCGGGCGTTCGGCCTGCGCCTCGGCCGCATCGCACCGGGCTACGCCGCCGACATCGCCCTGCTTGACTACGACGGCCCGACGCCGATTGAGGCTGGCACTGTCCTCGGTCATCTTCTCTTTGGCGTCGCCGTCGGCGCTCTGCGCGTCTCCGATCTCCTCGTCGCCGGGCGCACCGTGTTGAGAAGTGGAGCGTTCGTGACGGTCGATGAAGCACGGGAGCTCGCCTGTGCCCGAGAGCAGGCGACGGCTCTGTGGAAGCGCGTCGAGAGAGGCGGGGCTCGGTGAGGACCGAAATGCACCCTCTTGCGTTCCCCCAACTCCTCGAGTGGGCTCTGGCCGAGCACCGGCAGAGCCGGTCGATGTTCGGGATCTCAGAATCCCTTTTCTACGCGCCACGTTCGGATCGGCGCTTCGAGACGCAGCGCCCCTTCGGCACGCCGATCGGAACCCCGATCGGTCCCGCCGCCGGCCCGCACACACAGCTGGCCCAGAACATCGCCTCCGCCTGGTTGTGCGGCGCACGCTACATCGAGTTGAAGACCGTCCAAGTCCTCGATCGTCTCGAGATTCCTCGGCCGTGCATCGATGCCGCCGATGAGGGATACAACGTCGAGTGGTCCCAGGAGCTGACGCTCGAGCAGTCGGCGCGCGAGTACGCCAACGCCTGGGCGCTTGTTCACGTCCTGCCGCGCGCCCTCGGCCACCGGCTCGAAACGGACGGAGTTGCCTTCAACCAGAGCGTCGGCTACACGCTGGAAGGGATCCGGAGTGAGCCGGTCCGTCGCTTCCTGGACAAGCTCGCAGACGCGCGCGAGCTCCTGGATCCAGTCCGAGAGGTGCTGCGACGGCGGTTTCCCGCTCTCGCCGACGTCGAGATCCCGAACCGCATCTCGGACAGTGTCACGCTGTCGACGATGCATGGCTGTCCGCCGGACGAGATTGAGAGGATCGCCCGGCACCTCCTGGAGGACCGCGGCCTCCACACCGTGGTGAAGCTCAATCCCACCCTTCTCGGAAAGGACCGCGTTACGGAGATCCTGCACGAGCGACTCGGCTTCCGCGACCTCGACATCCCGGGCGACGTCTTCGAGCGCGATCTCCAGTTCGCGGCGGCCACGGACCTCATCGCGTCGCTTCGCTCGACGGCCGAGCGTTGCGGCCGCGGCTTCGCCGTGAAGCTCTCCAATACTCTTGCGATGCGCAATCCACGCGACACGCTTCCGGGAGACACGGTCTACATGTCGGGCCGTGCGCTCTATCCCATCACGATCGACCTTCTGCGGACCCTGCGCGCTGTTGTCGGGCCCGACCTCGCCGTGACGTTCTCGGCCGGCGCGGATGCTGTCAACGCGCCGCGATTGCTGGCTTCCGGTGCGTGTCCGGTGACAGTCGCCACGGACCTCCTCAAACCTGGCGGGTACGGACGCTTGCATCAGCTTTTCGAGGAACTCGAACGCGCGATGGATGATGCGCACTCCGATTCGCTCGATGCGTTCGCCGCAGGCGCTCCTACCGCTCTGGAGCGCGAGGCAGCTCTCGCCCTGGAGAATCCACGCTACCACGCCAGCTACTCCGCTCCCGACCTCCCGAAGCTCGACGATGCTCTCACCGCGTTCGATTGCATCGCTGCTCCGTGCGTCGCGACGTGTCCTGCGTGCCAGGACGTGCCGCTCTACGCCGCGCAACTGGCCGAAGGGAATCCCGACGCCGCGCTCGCGGCCATCCTCCACCGGAACCCATTGCCCGCGATCACGGGACACATCTGCACTGCGAAGTGTGAGACTCGCTGCACCCGCGCCAACCTGGATCGGCCGGTGCGGATTCGCGACCTGAAGCGATTCGCCGCCGCCCATGGCAACGCTACGCTCTCCTGCGCGCCGTCGTGCGATCGCAGCGTGGCCGTTCTCGGCGCCGGGCCCTCGGGGCTGTCGGCGGCCACCTTCCTGGCCCTATCCGGAATCGCCGTGACGATCTTCGAACTGGCCGAACGGGCGGGGGGCATGCCCGCGATTGCGCCCGCCTTCCGGATTCCTCGGTCGGCCGTAGACAGTGACATCGCCCGGATTCGCGATCTCGGCGTTGAGATTCGCGTTGAGCGCTCGGCCCCTTCGCCGGCAACGCTTCTCGAAACGGGATTCGATGCTGTCTATGTTGCCGTCGGCTTCGCTGCAGATGCGCCGCTGGAGGGAGTTCCGGGCCTCAAGACGAGCGGGGTCCTGGGAGCTCTCGATCTCCTCCGCGCCGTCGCCGACGGGCGTCCGCCGAAGCTCGGCGCACGCGTCCTCGTCGTCGGGGGCGGAAACACCGCGGTCGACGCTGCCCGGACCGCGCTGCGGCTCGCCGACAGCGTCTCCATCCTCTATCGACGCACGCAAGCCGAGCTCCCAGCGGATCGCGGCGAGGTGGACGACTTCCTCTCCGAAGGAGGATCTCTCGTCGAGCTCGTCTCACCAGTCGCTGCGATTAGCGAGGGGGGACACCTCTCGGGCGTCGACTGCGTTCGCAATCATCTCGGCCGTCCCGGACCGGACGGGCGCCGGCGCCCCATTCCCATGCCCGAGACTCGATTCCGGATCCACGCGAACAGCTTGATCCTGGCGATCGGCCAGGCCCCCGATCTCGCTCCCCCCGCTCCGCCTGCCCTGACCCGAGCGGCGAACGGAGGCCTTGTCGTTGAGACCTCTACCGGGCGGACGAGCGAGCTCCGCATCTTCGCCGGAGGCGACGTCGCTCGCGGCCCGTCGACGATCATCGAGGCGGTGGCCGACGGGAGGCGCGCCGCGGCTGCCATCTGTTCGACGCTTGCCGTCACGCTGCGCGAGCCTCCACTGCCTCCACCCGTCGACGACGCCATCGCGCTTCCGCGCGCCAGGCTCGCTCGATGCCGAAGGGTCGAGCCGAACCTGCCGGCGCAACGCCCTCTCGCCGAGCGCCACGGCTTCGCCCTCGTTACGCAGACGCTCGGCGCCGCAGCGGCTGAAGCCGAAGCGAAGCGCTGCCTCGGCTGCCATCTCGCCTGCGACAAGTGCATCGATGTTTGTCCCAACCGCGCGAACGTCAGCTACCTCGTCGCGCCGGCAGAGACCTACGCACCGATCCTGGATCTGCGCACGGGAGCTGCAATCGGGACCGAGCTTGTAAAACTGAAGCAGCAGCGGCAGATCGCGCACATCGTCGATCTCTGTAACGAATGCGGGAACTGCGCAACGTTCTGCGTCCACTCTGGCCGACCCTTTGCCGACAAGCCTCGCCTCTGCGTGTCGCTGGACTCGTTCCGCGTCGCCGAGGCCCCCGTCCTCCTCCTCGAGCGCGGTGCGCTCGCCGGAAGGGACGAGACCGAGTGGCGGCTTGAGTCGCGCGACGACGGCTTCGCCTACGTCGATTCACGCCTCGAGATCGACCTTACGGCCGCCCTGACGGTCGCCGGCATCCGCATCCTGAAACCGGGCCGAGGAACGTTCGCCACGGCCCGCGTCGTCGAGCGTGCCGTATTGTGGCGCGGTCTCGGTGCTTGCTCGGCGTGGACGCTTGCGTCCTCGGAGAAAGGAGTGTCCTAGTGGGTTCCGTCCGCTGCCTTCGTTGCGTCTCGTGCCAGACCGAATACGACCCCCGCGAGATCGACTACACGTGTCCGACGTGCGGCCCGCGGCGGGGAACCCTTGAGGTCATCTACGATGAAGCCGCACTGCGGCGAACGATTCGTCGCGAGACGTTCGCCGCAACGGGACGAGCCTCGATGTGGCGCTACGAGACTCTCCTTCCCATCGACAGCATGCGCTTCGTTCAGCCCCTCCGGGTCGGGTGGACGCCGCTCTATTCGTTCCCCGCGCTGGCTCAACGCCTCAACCTCGCCGCCCTCTACGTCAAGGACGACGGCCAGAATCCAACGGCATCGTACAAGGATCGTGCGAGCTCGCTCGTGGTGATCAAGGCGCAGGAGAGAGAGCGCCATACTGTCACGTGCGCCTCGACGGGAAACGCCGCGTCGTCCTTGGCAGGCTTCGCCGCGGCCGCAGGCCTGCCGGCTGTCATCTTCGTGCCGGAGCGAGCGCCCGAAGCGAAAGTCGCTCAGCTTCTCGTGTATGGCGCCAAAGTGTTCTCCGTTCTAGGTTCCTATGACGACGCGTACGACCTTGCCAGCGAGGCCGCTGACCGGTTCGGATGGTACAATCGGTCTGCTGCCCTGAACCCGTATCTCGTGGAGGGCAAGAAGACCGGCGCGTATGAGATCGCCGAGCAACTCGGCTGGCAACCTCCCGACCTCGTGTTCATTGGTGTAGGGGACGGCTCGGTCGTGAGCGGCTTGTGCAAGGGATTCGAGGAGTTCGCCCGCCTCGGCCTGATCGATCGTGTGCCTCGCGTCGTTGGCGTCCAGGCCGAAGGATCGTCGCCGATTGCTGCCGCGTTCGCGCGCTATCGCGGGAGCACCGTAGAGTTCGAGGATGTCGAGGCGGCCACTGTCGCCGACAGCATCTGCGTCGGCAAGCCCCGCGACGTGGTCAAGGCTGTCACGTACGTAGCACGCAATGGCGGCGAGTTCGTCTCGGTCTCCGACAACGAGATCCTCGAAGCGATTCTCACTCTGGCACGCTCCACGGGGGTCTTTGCCGAGCCCGCAGGCGCGGCGGCGTACGCCGGGCTCGTCCAGCTCGCGAAAGGCGGTACACTCGCAGGCAAGACCGCGGCCGTCGTCGTATCAGGCAATGGTCTGAAGGACACGGCGGCGACGCGCCAGCGGGTTGGAGCACCGATCCGAATCGAGCCGCACGTGAAAGAGATCGAACGGTACCTATGAAAGTGCGCTTTCGCGTCAACCGCCGCGAGGCGGCAGTCGAGGTGGATCCCGGCGCGCGACTTCTCGACGTGCTCCGCAACGACCTCCACCTGACGGGAACCAAGGAAGGGTGTGGCGAGGGCGAGTGCGGAGCGTGCACCATCCTGCTCAACGGCCGCCCGGTCAACTCATGTCTCGTCCTCGCGCCGCAGGCGGATGGGTGTGAGATCACGACGATTGAGGGCATCGCCGACGGGCCGCACCTCCACCCGATCCAGGAGGCGTTCGTGGAGGAAGGCGGAGTTCAGTGCGGTTTCTGCACTCCTGGGTTCGTCATGTCGGCCTATGCCCTCCTCCGCGCCAATCGCTCGCCGACGGACGACGAGATCCTTGCTGCCCTTGAGGGGAACCTCTGCCGGTGCACCGGCTACGCCAAGATCCTCGCCGCCGTTCGGCGCGCCGCTGCGCGTCTCGCGTTGAAGCCGGATAGCGAGCACACGCCGGAGGCAGAATGATCGCGGCCGTCGTCCTCGCTGCCGGGCTCGGGACACGAATGGGGACGTCGAAGCCCCTCCTCTCCATCGGCGGCCGACCCGCTCTCGCCCTCCTTCTCTCCACCCTCAACGAAGCGCGGGTCGAGACGGTCGTCGTCGTCCTCGGTCGCGACGCGGATCGCGTGAGCCAGAACGTCGATCTGCGCGGGCGAACTCTCGTGCGCAATCCCATGCCTGAACGCGGCCTGTCGTCCTCGCTCGCGCTCGGCTTCGACGCCGTCCCCTCGGCAGCGATGGGAGCGCTTGTTCTCCACGCCGATATGCCCTTCGTCCGCCCGTCGACCGTGCGCGCCGTCTGTGCGCTCGCGGAAGCGGGCGCCCGAATTGCGGCGCCGCAGTTCGGGGATACGCGCGGATTCCCTGTGTACTTCTCGCGCGCCTGCTTCGGACCTCTCCGCGCCGAGCTTGCAGGCGACGTTGGCGCTCGCGGCTTCATCGACGCACACCGCGACCTCTTGCGCCTCGTTCCCGTTGAGGACCCGGGCTGCGTCCGCGACCTCGACCGTCCGGAGGATCTCGCAGTGACCGAAGGGAGAGCCGCTTGGACTACCTGCGCGTGACATCGGAGGTCGAACTCGCGGCTGCACTGCGGGAGGACGGCGCCGTCTTCCTCGCCGGCGGGACAGACCTCCTCGTCAAGATGCGCGCCGGCGCTCTTCGACCTCGCCTTCTCGTCGACGCCGCTCGCGTCGACTCATTGCGGCAGCTCTCCGATCGCCCCGACGGCCTGTGGATCGGCTCCGGTGCGCGACTCGAGGATGTCCTCGCATCCGATGCCGTCCGACGCGACTACCCGCTGCTCGCCGCCGTCCTGCACTCACTCGGCTCCGTCCAGATTCGGAATCGGGCCACACTCGGTGGCAATCTCGCGAACGCCTCTCCTGCAGCCGATGGCGTTCTCGCGCTCATCGCCTACGACGGGAAGGTCGCCCTAGCGACGCAGACCGGAGAGCGGACGCTCGACGTCTCTGAGTTCGTTCGCGGTCCAAGGCGTACGGCGCTCGCAGCAGGCGAATACATTCGATCGATCTGGCTTCCGGCGCCCCGCTCGGACTGGGTTCCGTTCTTCCACAAGGTCGGGCGCCGGCAGGCGTTGACGATCGCCATCGCCAGCGTCGGTGGACTGCTTGCGGAACGCGATGGCGTGATCGTCGACGTCCGAGTGGTTGCAGGTTCCGTAGCACCGGCGCCTCTCCGGCTTCACCCCGTCGAGGACCTCGTCGTCGGCCGCCCGGTGGACCGAACGCTCCTCGCAACGGCCAGCGAAGCTGCCCGGAAGGCCGTCGCCCCAATCGACGACGTTCGCGCCTCGGCGCCGTACCGCCGCGACGTGATCGGCGATCTCGTCGCTCGTTTCCTTCGGCAGGCATCGGGTCACACAGCCGGCGGCGCTTCTCCCTAGGACCTCGCCCCGCTATCCTATTGCATGAAGGAGGACTTGCTATGTCGATCCGAAGGTGTCTTCTCGTCGTCCTCTGTGTCGCGGTGTGCGCCGTCGGGCTGGGCGGTTGTTTCCTCTTTCCTAACCGTCCCCCTGTGGCCGCCTTCGTCCCGCACTACAACGTCGTCCCCGGCGATCCGATGGTCGTGGATCTCAACGCTTCGATCTCGACCGACCCCGACGGCGACGCGATCGTGCAGTACCAGTGGGCTTTCTCCGACGACCTCACGATCGTACAGCCGCTCGCGCACTCCACCACGGTCGATCACCCGATCCTGCGAGTTCGCTGTCCGACCGAAGGCACGTACTCCGTCGTGCTGGTGGTCATCGACGAGCGGGGTCTGGCATCCAAACCATTAACAGGAGCGACGATCACCGTGCCACAGCCGCTGCCGTAGCCTCGCTTCAGCTAGACGTCCGGATCAAGGCGTCTTGCGAGGTAGACGATGCTGTCATCTCGTGCGTAGCCGAGAGACGCGAACAGGGAGAGAGAGGGATCGTTCTCTCGTTCGATGAGGCAGGCGAGGATGCGGATCCCCTGCGCGACAAGCCGCTCTTCCGCGGCCCGCACGAG
>CAIMCX010000113.1 GCA_903839615.1 uncultured bacterium | reverse complement strand
CTGGGAGGCGTGCCGGTCAGCTACTCCGCAGGGACCGTCGCGAGTCTCCTCGTCACGCGCGAGGAGCTGGAGAAGGTCCTCGAAGACGAGCGCGTGTCTCACGTCGAGGCATCGTGGCGAACGCGCGAGGCGCTCAATGTCAGCGTGCCCGCGATCGGTGTCGACAAGGCGCACGCCGCATCTCCCGCGGTCGAAGGAGCCGGGGTCATCGTGGGATTTGTGGACACCGGCATCGACTTTCGCCATCTGGACTTCCGCTACGACGGAAACGGGGACGGGAGCGAGGAATCGTCCCGCATTCTCGAGTTGTGGGATCAGACGTATGGCCTCTTCGGAGTGACCTACGGTCGCGACGACATCGAAGCCGATTTGGCAAGCGGCGCCCTTCCTGGTACCGGCACGGTGAAGAGCGTCGATCGCGACGGACACGGCACCCACGTCGCCGGCATCGCCGCGGGCGACGGGTCGTCGTCCACGGCGGGGTTCGTTGGGGTCGCGCCGGCGGCGTGGATCGTCGCGGTGAAGACGACGTTTTTCACCGCCGACATCCTCGAGGCGGTCGGCTTCGTATTCGACCAGGCACAGGCGCGCGGTCTGCCCGCTGTCGTCAACCTGAGTCTCGGCGGGCAATCGGGTCCGCACGATGGGACGTCGGCGTTCGAACGCGGGCTGGACGAACTGGCTCAGGGGCCAGGGAGAGCCATCGTCGTGTCGGCAGGCAACGAAGGCGATCTCCCGATCCACGTGTCGGGAACGCTTCAAGGCGGTGCGCACACGTTCGACCTCAAAGCGGCCGCGAGCGAGATCTCGCTTCAACTCTGGTACCCCGGGCGGTCGCGATTCTCGGTGGCCGTTGTCTCGCCTTCGGGAGCGTCGGCGTCGGCGGCGACAGGGACGGGAAGCGGGTTCGTTCCGAGCGCGGACGGCGTCGCGTACATCGACAACGCGTCGGGCGGGACGGATCCCAACAACGACGACCACGAGGCGCTGGTGCGGATCACGGGGACGTCGCCCGGAGCGCGTTGGCATGTGACGGTGCACGACGACTCGGGCGGAGGACGATTCGACGGGTGGGTCATCACGAACGTGGGCGAGGTCGTCGGCGGAAACTCGTCGTCGACGGTGGACGAGCCGGGCAACGCGCGAAACGTGATCACCGTCGGCGCGTTTGACACCAAGGCGACGTGGCCGTCTCAGCTCGGCGACCAGGATGACTCAGACGAGGTGACGGTGGGCGGACTGTCCGGATTCTCGAGCCAGGGACCGACGCGCGACGGGCGGACGAAGCCCGACATCGCCGCACCGGGAACGTGGATCTGCTCGGCTCTGTCAACCTCGGCGACGTCCTACCTCGACTTGATCCATCCGGACGGAGTGCACGTGATGCACCGCGGCACAAGCATGGCCGCGCCGCACGTCTCGGGCACGATTGCCCTCTTGCTGGAGCAGAACCCGCAACTCACGGCAGGCGAGCTGCGACAGCTCCTGACAGCGGCGGCGAAGCACGACGCGTATACCGGATCGGTGCCGAACGAGCGCTGGGGCTACGGAAAGCTCGATGCGTGGGCGGCGCTCCTCGCGGTCGAGGCGAGCGAGCCGCCGCCGGTGTCCGGGGAACGCCCGACGGTCAACGTGGAGCACAATCCGGCGATCGACGAGGCGACGTTCGCGTACGCGCTGCCGCAAGGAACGCACGTTGCATCCTTGCGTGTCTACGACATCGCCGGGGCCCGCGTGTTCGACGTTGCGCTCAGCCTGACGGGCTCTTCGTACATCTGGGATCTTGCAGCCGACGACGGAGATCGCTTGGCCTGCGGGTTGTACTTGTACGTCGTTGCGTCTGACAAGGGCAGCTCCGACGTCGGAAGGCTAGTGATTGCCCCATGACCCACGCTCGAAACACGCAAGTACCCTTGAGCCCGCGCAACCTCCGACGTCGCAGTGTCGCGATCGCGAAGCGGAGCCCTGCTCTGTTGATTGTGGTCGGCGTCGTGATGCTCCTGTTCGGGGTGGCTGGTCGGGCGACGGACGGAGTAGGTGCTGTGTTCGGCCTTGGCGTCTCGGCGCGTTCGCTCGGAGTGGGTGGAGCGAGAGCTGCGTTCGCCGATGATGCCTCTGCCTCCACGCTGAACCCGGCGAGTCTTGGTTGGGTGAAGCAAATGGGCGTCGGCTCGCTCTACATGGAGGAGTTCGGAGGCGCAAGCTACGGGTCTCTTGCCTTCGCTGCGCCCTACGTGGGACTCTCGACCTTGTTCGTTGACTCGGGATGGATCTCCTCCGGGGATTCCGGATTCCGGTTCGCGGCGCAGGGCCTCACGGTTTCCGCCGCCGTGCCGGTCGGCCCCGTCGCAGGAGGTCTGCGATGGAGGTTCCTTCGATACGGGCAGCCGTTCGAAGCCCACGGCTGGGCTCTCGACGCCGGGCTCCTCGCCCGCTTCGGGCCGGTGAAGGTCGGCGCGATCCTCGACGCGGCGGTCTCGGCGCCGATGGCGTTCGCCGCTGGTTCCGTCGAGAACTGGATCCCGAACCTGTGCCTCGGCGTGGCGCTGACGCTGACTCCGTATCCGGATGTAACGTGGATCACCACCGTGGACGTGGAAGGAGTTCTCCACGGACCGATCGGGCTCCGCGGAGGATCCGAGGCGTGGGTGGGTCCGCTGGCAGCGCGGCTCGGATGGGACGGCGACGGCCCGACGTTTGGGCTCTCCGTGCGCGTTCTCGGATTCGAAGTAGACTGGTCTTGCGCGGTTCGGTCCGACCTCGGGGTGAGTCATCGCGTGTCGCTCGAGGTCCTCTTCTAGGCTGGTGATGAGATGAAGAAGATGAGATGGTGGATCGTGACGGCTCTCCTCCTCGTGGTGGCGGGGACGGCCGCGCTGGGCGAGGACGCGACGCAAACGGGGTCCTGGAAGGTGGACCTCACGGGGCGCAAGACCTGGACGATTCGCTACGGTCTGGGAAATGCGCTGGCCCTCGCAGCGGCGTCGGTCGGCGCCGGTCAACTCACGCTCGACCAGACGATGGCCGTCGATTTCACGGCCACGGCGCTGTCGATGTTTCGCGTCAAGGGGCACTTCAACGACCAAGAGCCGGACGACATGCAGTCCCTGTCTCTCTACTTCGACACCGACAACATCCACGGAGTGCTCGGCGACTTCACGGCGCCGAACCTCGGCAGCTTCTTCTCGGGCAGTCGCACGATGAAAGGGGCGCGGGTCGACGTCGGCTGGGACGGAGGGTCGGCCGTCGGGATCGCATCGCAGCTCTCCGGTGTGCGCGATTCGCGCTTGTTCGTTGGATCGACCGCATCGGGCGAGGTGAAGTTCGCCGGTCGCCGGGGACAGGGCGGCGTGTCGTACGCGGCGAGCTTGGACGGCCTCGGATACTTCGAGCTTCGGGATCTCTACGTGGAGGACTTCACCGAGGCGCGGCTCCGCATTGCACCAGGAACGGAGCTGGACGCCATCCTGCAGGAATACGGCGTGAGCGAGCTCGGGCCAGCGATTGCGGGCTTCGCAGGACACGTTCTCGACACTCACGAGGCACTGGTCGTTGGAACGGAGACGCAGTTCTTCTTGCTCAAGATCGAGCCGCGCAACCTCGTGCGCGAGGCGGTGCGCGAAGCGATTCGGGTCTATGACCAGAATGCCGACACCGCCGTGTCCTATCCGTTCGTCGTCGGAAGCGACGTGGAGCTTGAATTCCTGTCGAGAGTGTCGGCGCTGGCCGTGCTCGCCGTCGGCGCGGAGAAGCACCAGCTGGCCGATCTTCGAGGAGAGCGATTCTACGACCTCGGACAGGAGGGCGTTACGCCGGGCTCCATCTCGGCGTTCGTCAGCCTCGACGGGAGGCGGTTCATTGCGACAAACGATCCGGAACTGGTCGGGTACTCGATCACGGTGCACGAGGCGCAGGGCATTCTCGAGGTGGCATTTCCCAAGAGTTTCTTCGGTGATGCCGACGCGGCGCTCAAAGCGTCGTTCTCGTACGCCGTGACCGGCGGTGCGTACATGCTGGGAATGTCGATCATTCCTGGGAGCGAGCGCGTGACGCTGAACGGCCAGATCCTCACCAAAGACAAGGACTACTCCGTCGACTACGAGATCGGCGTCCTCATCCTCTCGGTCGAGATCGGGCCAAGCGATCCGCTCCTCGTGGAGTTCGAGCGCTACAGCGCCGGAGGCGGATCCGGCGCCTACGCCCGCGGGTTCTTCGGCGCCACGGCGAGCCTGCCCGTGGGAGACGACGTCTCGCTCACAGCGTACGCGCTCCGCGCCGCCGATGAACGCGCATCGGTGACTCACCCCGAGAGCGTGAAGACGATGCCGAACACGCAGACGGTCGTCGGGCTGAGCGGTTCGGTGCATCGCTTGGATCTTACGGCCGACTTCAATGTGGGATACACGAACGACCTCTTCCCGTACGACGACAATGCGCGTACTCCTGTGCCGAATCGCGTCAACGCACTGGGCGCATCATCGGGCATCCTCTTCGCTGGCACCGACGCAGGCTTCAGTGCGCTTGAGGGAGGAGTATGGCGCGCGTACGACGCGAGTTCGGGCCTATCGGGACGGGAGGTGCGCGCGATCGCCGTCGACGCGGACCGCGTCTTCTTCGGGACGAACGGCGGGCTCACGGTGGTGAGCTTGACCGGGGTCGCGCCGCTCGACAAGGTCGCGAACTGGTCGCGCTACGGGGCCACGGACGGGTTGACCAATGTCTCGGTGCGGGCACTGCTCCTGGATGGCGAGAACCTCTGGGTCGGAACGGACGGGGGCCTGTTCCGCGTGGGAACGAGCGAATTGAAGGACTCGACAGCCTGGAAGGTGTACGAAGATGCTCGGCTTGTGAACATCCGATCGCTCTGCCTCGCGAGTGGCGTTCTCTTCGTCGGGACGACCGAAGGCCTTGTGCGCGTCGACCCGACAACGGGCGCGGCCACGGCGATCGATACGAGCGGCCACGCTGTCTTGAGTCTCGCGAGTGACGGCGAGACGCTGTACGCTGCGGGGGAGGAAGGCGTGCAGACCTACGTGGGCGGCGCTCCAACGGGATGGATCGTTCACGGCGAGGCGGCCTATGCCGTCGCGGTCGCGCAGGGCGACGTCTTCTTCGGCGGGACGGCGGGACTCGCGCGGGTGTCCGACGGTGACGTCTTGCATTCGGGATGGACGGTCACCGCGCTGGGACTCGATGGCGATGCGCTGTGGGTCGGGACGCGCGGCAGCGCGGACGGGGAGCTCCTGCTTTGGAGGGAGGCCGCTGCAGAGACGGCCTACGACTCCGCCACGACCAAGATCGTTGCGCGGAATTCCCATGTATTCAGCGACTCGGCAGCGAGTGAGCACACGGCCACCGGGTGGACAGCCGAAGGGTCGTTCTTTCATCAGAGCGACGGCTATTCGATTGCCGGGACCGTCGATCGCGTCCTGCCTGGCTTCCGCGCCATCGACGCGCGGGGCCGCTCGAACGCGGGCGGGTGGACCCTCACGTCAGACATCGATCTCGGCCCGAATATGACGCTGTCGCTCGACGACAGCTACCAAATGACGGACGTCGGCTCGGCGGATGCCGCGACGACGGCCGACAACCGGCTCGTGTTCCACGGGTCGTTGGGTCCCGAGATCACGCTTTCCGTTGACTACAAGGCGGAGGACACGTCGCCGACCGAAGCTGGCTTCGAGCGAAACGGCCTCACGTATGACCTGTCGGTGACGCACCATCTGTTCGACGACGCGGTTCATCTCTCCATCGGGTGGGACGAAGGCATGCACTGGGACGACGGTCGAGCGCTGCGGCGAGAGACGTCGCTGTCGACGAGCATGTCGCTCGCCGTCGCGCACGATCTGAACACGTCCTTCTCCTGGCAGCGGCCGATTCGTATCGTCGAAGACACGACATCGGGAAGCGAGCGATGGCAGTGGAAGACGGACGGCTCGCTTGACGTTGCAGGATTCGGCGCCGCTGCGACGTACGAACTCGATGGCTCACGAACACTCCCTGATGGTGCCTTGGCATACGTCCACAAGGGGACCCTGGCCATCACGATGAACGCGATCGACGTGGGGGCGTGGGCGATCGTCCCGAGGCTCGACTTCGATGGGAACCATGAGGCAGGCGCGACGTCGGTGTAAGGGCGGCTCACATTGCCGGTCAACACGGAAGGTCTCGCGACGAGGGCCCTGGCGTCTGTGGATGTGAGTGGCTTGGGAAGCCGCGTGGTGCGCACGACGGAGAGACTGACGTCGTCTGTGAACTATACGGCAATCGAAGGGCTGCGTCCGTCGCTAAACTACAGCGGATCGCGGACGGTGACTCAAGTCGAGGGGCAGGGCAGCAAGGAATCCTGGACTCAATCGCTGAACGGACGCCTCTCGTGGTCGGGCGACAGCGGTGTGTCGGAGGAGCTGAGACTCGCAGGGCGTCTCCAGGACACGGGATCGGGCAGCGTGACAGTCAACAACACGTTCTCCCGCGACGTGACGAGCGCGCTGGCGGGATGGATCCCGGCGCTCCAAGCGGTGCAGAGCGCCGGCGCCTCCGTGTTCCTGCGTACCGAAGTGAGCGGCGAGTGGCGCCACCAAACGGAGCAAGATGACGTCGCCTGGCACGCCACGGCGGCGGCCGACGTGGCGTTGTCCTCGACGTGGACGCTATCGCTCGGTCTGGGCTACTACGGAGGAGTCAAGACGGACGTCGACATGTTCCACGGACTCGTCGCCGAACTCACCGCCGCCATCGGCTTTCGACTGGAGACATCGAGCCCTACGCCTGCTCCGGGAGCGGCTCCCGATGCCGGGGCTTCGACTCCTGCGGCCGGCGGCCGTTAGCCGCCGCCGATCGGGGGCAGAAACGCGACGGCGTCTCCGGCAGCGAGTGGTGTCTCGAACGAGGAGAGGAAGCGGACGTTCCGTCCGTTCACGAGGATGCTGAGATAGCCGTCGCGCAGGCCGTTGCGCAGCGCTTCGGCGAGCCTCGGCTGAGTAGCGTCGAGGCGCGAGAGAAGAGCCGTCACGGTCGGGACATCGCGCGCCGCAAGGAGGAGCGGGGCGCGGCCGATATGCTCGCGCAGCCCGCCGAACACGCGCACGGTGACTACCTCGCTCTTCTCATCCGTTGGTGTCTGCCGTTCGTCCATCGCGAGCCGAGGTATACATCGGCCGGATCTCGGACGCAAGCGCTGCCGCCGACCAGACCTCTAGGCCGACCCCGACGGGCACGCGGCGCATTGGTTGTCGCGGAGAGCGCCGCTATAATCGCCGTTCAGCTTCTACGCAAGGGAGATCCTCCGTGGACAACAGGCGAGTTCTCGTTTGCAGCGCATGGCCGTACGCCTCCGGGCTTCCGCACCTCGGAAACCTGGTCAGCTCGCTGTTGTCGGGTGACGTGTTCGCGCGGTACTACCGCCTGCGAGGGCGAGAGGTGCTCTACGTCTCCGGCTCCGATGCACACGGGACGCGCATCGAGTTCGAGGCGCGAAAAACGGGGACCACGCCGCGTGAGCTGGCGACGCGGAACCACGAAGGGATCGTCCGCATTCTGAAGGAGTTCGGGATCGAGTTCGACCTCTACACCTCGACGATGTCCGAGGCGCATACGGCATTCGTTCGCGACGCGTACCTTCGGATGGAGAAGAACGGCTACATCCACACGGAGAAGGAAGAGCGTGCCTACTGCCGGGTCTGTCATCGCTTTCTCGCAGATCGCCTGATCAGCGGGACCTGTCCGCGCTGCGGTTCGCCTCATGCCCTGGGTGACCAGTGCGACGCGTGCGGGACGATGCTCGAGCCGGAGGAACTCCTCAACCCCGTGTGCAGCTTCTGCGGCCGGCGCGAGATCGAGTTCCGCGAGACGACGCACTGGTACCTGGATCTTCCGAAGCTAGCACCCGAACTGCGGAAGTACGTCACGGAGCGAGGCTTCCAGGGAAACGTCCACCGGTTTACGCAGCAGATGATCGACGAGGGTCTGCGGGCGCGGGCGATCACGCGCGACATCGACTGGGGCATTCCGGCTCCGTTTTCCGGTGCAGAGGGAAAGGTCATCTACGTCTGGGGCGAAGCCGTGCTCGGCTACGTCTCGGCCGTCATCGAGCACTTCCACGGCGCGGAGGCATGGAAACAGTATTGGTTCGGCGAGGACGTCTGCCAGATCTACGCGATGGGGAAGGACAACATCACCTTCCACTCGCTCATTCT
>CAIMCX010000112.1 GCA_903839615.1 uncultured bacterium | reverse complement strand
TGTAGCCGGCGCGGTAGGCGTCGTCCTGACGCCCGCTCGTGAGCATGGCCGCGACGAGGAAGCCGAAGCAGCAGCCGAGAAAGGAGGCGATGCATCCGACGATGACGACGATCATGGCGTCACGTCCTCGGGGTTGCCGCACAGGTGCGTGAAGACCCGGCGGTCGAACTCGCCGCCGAGCTTGGTCAGTACGTCCGCGATGCCGTCCGCGAAGACGGCGATCATCTCGTTCGTGATGTCGCGCGGGATGTGGCGGGTGCGGGCGACGACGACGGGAGCTATCTCAAAGGCGAGTTCTTCCATGTCGAGAGCCGCCACGCCGTGGATCGGCTGCGGAAACTGGGTGATGAGGCCGGTCATCGCCGCCACCAACTCGGGACGGTGATGTCGGAGGCCACGATGCGGCGGCGCTTGTAGGTCTTGCCGCGCTTGCTGACGTGGACGGTGGTGACGATGGTGCGGCCGTTGGAGGTCCGCACCTTGCTGTCGCGGAAGCCGTTGGCCGTCATCGCTGACCGCCCAGGAGGCAGCCGCCGATGATGATGCAGATCACCACGAACACGGTGGAGATCAGCAGCGCCGGCGTCTCGCGGCCGGTAACGTCGCGCCAGTGGATGAGCGCGACCACGGCGAGCATGAAGCCCAGCAGCGCAGCGAATGGAAGGACGGTCGTCCTAAGCGTTCTCACCTTCGGTCCCTTCGGTCGTGGAGCAACGGAGGAACCGCGCGATCTCTTCCCCATGGAACAAGGTCTTGCCCGAGTAGTGGAGCGACCGCAGCGGGTTCACTGGGCGGCTCGTGAGCTTGTAGACCTGATTGGGGTGGATGCGAAGGTGTTCCGCAGCTTCACCGACCGTGAGGACGAGAAGTGGTGAAACGGTACCGTCCTTGACAGAACGTGACGTTTCTATACCATTACGTGCGGAAGCCTTCCTTGAGCTTGGCGGTTCCTGGAACTCTTCTGTGTCACGGCCGCCCCGGCACTCCAATGCCGGGCGGCCTTCCTTTTGGTCTTTCAATGCGTCTCCCTTGTGGCATACAAAAGCCGGTCCTCAAAGTGATCGGGGATCGGCTCTGACTCGCACGGCAACCGTTTCCGCTTGTGCGAGTAGCCCTGCGTGCCTGCTGACTCTGCCCTCCTTCCTGTGCGCCCTCACCCGGATTGGGTGACATCTTCCCCGGCGCGCTCTCCGCAATGGACCCTATGCTTTGCTTCGGACGGATGTCAAGGACTTCTTTCAGCGTTGTTATTCTGGTGGCAATGCGAGATTCCTTCAACGACCGAAAACGCTGCCCGCGCTTGACATCGCGACATTGCTGGCGGATAAGGAGTCTGGTCCGTATTCTAGGAAGGGAGCGAGACGGATGGACGGAGTGAACTTGAACCCAGGCTTCGTGATGCCGGATGGGAAGAAGATGCTGACGACCACCGAGGCCGTCGCCTTGTGGAACTCGCTCACCGGGATGAGCATCCACGTCGACACCTACCGCAGTTGGGCGCGGCGCGGACGGCTGGGCGATTTCGGCGTGCAGCACAGCCAGGCCGCTGACCGCGCCAGCCTCTACACCGACTACGACTCGCTGCTCGCCTTCCTCGCGAACAGTGCGGCGCGCAATCACGCGCGCTGTCAGGAGTTGCTGGAGCAGAGGGAGCGGGAACTGGAGGAGGCTCACCGTGGCCGGTAAGACGGACTGGAAGACCATCGAGCAAGTCGGAGCCGGCTGCCAGCAGATCGGCTGCGCCATCATGATGATCCCCGTGGCAATCATCGGCATCATCATCGCCTACGTGCTCGTGTCGGCAGCGATGCACCACTAACGCGGGGCGGCCCGGTGTCGGACCAGCCGATCCGGGCCGCCCGTTCTTCTTACCAGACTGGACCAGACTCCAACTTCGACATGCCCCTGCTGACCTGATAGAAGGCCGCGACGAGGGCGCTCAGGATGGCCGCCACCTGTGCAGAGATGTGGCCGGGAATCGCCTGCGCCACGATGATCACGACGCCGACGACAGCGAGCCAGAACTCCGACGTGTGGATGCCGAGCTTGATGTCGTTGTTGTACTTGGCCAGTCCCCGCGAGATCGCGTAGGCCACCGCCGAGGCCACCGTGAGATAGGCCGCGTACTGCGCCGGCACGACGCTGGTGAGTGCCAGCACCCAGCCGCCGAGCATCCCGAGGAGCGCGATCCAGAACTCTGTTCTCTCGTACCACTTGCTGTTCACTGCCACACCTTTCGGTCGTTGATGGCGATGTAGATGAGGCCGCCCGCCAGACCTCGCGTGCCGGCATCCCAAGCGTCACACCGGCTCCCGCAGTGCTTCGC
>CAIMCX010000111.1 GCA_903839615.1 uncultured bacterium | reverse complement strand
CTGACGGATGCGGGGCTCAAGAAGCTGGTCGCGACGGCGGAGATGATTGCGAGCTTCCAGCAGAAGAACCCCGACTTCCACTCGCTCCCGGGACCGAAGCCGATCACGCCGGTGAGCGCGTACATCGACGCGACGGCGAAGTACACCCCGCTCGATCGAGCGAAGGGCGTCGAGAAGATCCTCGCGCCGTCGCGGAAGAACGGCCTCGACGCGGCGGGCGCGTTCTCGACGGAAGAGCAGGAGATCCTTATTGCGAACTCGCTTGGCGTCTCCGCGTACCACCGCGGCACGGCGGCGTCGATCATGACCGTGATCATGGGAGAGACGAGTTCGGGCTACGCGGCCGACGAGTCGATCGACGTCGCGCGCCTTGACCCCGGGGCGGTCGGCAAGACGGCGATCGACAAGGCGCTCGCGAGCAAGAACCCCACCTCGATCGAGCCCGGCGAGTACACGGTCATCCTCGAGGAGGATGCCGTGGCGAACATGGTCCTCTTCCTCTCCTTCATGGGGATGAGCGCGCTCGCGGTCCAGGAAGGGCGAAGCTTCATGAACGGCAAGTTCGGCGAGCGGATCACGGGCGACGAGATCACGATCTGGGACGACGGGTTCGACCCGCGCGGGCTTCCGCAGCCGTTCGACTTCGAGGGGACGCCGAAAGAGAAAGTGATGCTGATCGAGAAGGGAATCGCGAAGAACGTCGTCTACGACTCGGCGACCGCGGCGAAGGAGCCGGGAAAGACGTCGACCGGCCACAGTCTTCCGGCGCCGAACACGCAAGGGCCGCTGCCGATCAACGTGTTCATGGCACCCGGGACTGCGACGAAGGAAGAGATGATCGCCTCGACGGACCGCGGCATCCTCGTGACGCGCTTCCACTACGCGAACATCCTTCATCCCGTCAAGACGGTACTCACGGGAATGACGCGTGACGGGACGTTCCTGATCGAGAAGGGGAAGATCGCGCGCCCGCTCAAGAACCTTCGCTTCACGCAGAGCATCCTCGAGGCGTTTGCGAATGTAGAGATGCTCGGCTCACGACCGAAGCTGGCAAAGACCTACGGGATTCCGGCCTACGTCCCCGCGGCGAAGATCCGAAGCTTCCGCTTCACCGGCGGAACGGAGTAGAGCACCCGGGAGAGGAGAACCATGCGAGAACTGACCGATCGTGCACTAGATGTCGCCCGGGCAAAGGGAGCCACCTACGCCGACATCCGCATCGTGCGCCGGGAGACGCAGAGCATTGAGATGAAAAACGGGATCGTCGAGACCCTGTCGCTGGTCGACGTGTCCGGCTTTGGCGTCCGAGTCATCGCTGACGGAGCGTGGGGCTTCGCTAGCTCGAGCCGCCTCGAGAAGGCGGACATCGACCACGTAGCGGCTCTTGCGGTCGCGATCGCCAAGGCGAGCGCGATCAGCAAGAAGGGGGACGTGAACCTCGGACCGGCCGAGTCCCACGTGGACACGTACAAGACGCCGATCCAGATTGACCCCTTTGCGGTGCCGCTTGAGGACAAGATCGACTACCTGGCGCGAGCAGACAAGGAAGCTCGCGCGGTCGGCGGCGTGCGCGTCGTCGACGGGGCGCTCAGCTTCCAGCGGGAGACGAAGACGTTCGCGTCGACGGAAGGGAGTTACATCGAGCAGACGCTCGTCGAGACGGGCGGCGGGATCGTCGTGACGGCGGTCGCAGAAGGCGAAGTGCAGCAGCGCTCGTACCCGAACTCGTTCGGCCGACATCAAGGCACGGCAGGGTACGAGTTCCTGTCCGCTTGGGATCTCCCAGGCAACGCGCGTCGCCTTGCCGAGGAGGCGGTCGCTCTCTTGAGCGCACCGCAATGCCCGAGCGGGAAGAGGACGATCATCCTCGACGGACCGCAGCTCGGCCTCCAGATCCACGAATCGTGCGGACATCCGATCGAGCTCGATCGCGTCTACGGGACCGAGGCGGCCTATGCCGGGACGAGCTTCCTGACGCCGGAGAAGTACCGCAACTTCCGCTACGGCTCCGATCTCGTGAACATCGTGTCCGATTCCGTCACACCGGGAGGCCTCGGCACGTACGGCTACGACGACGAGGGCGTTCCGGCGCAGAAGACCGACATCATCAAGAAAGGCCAGTTCGTCGGATACCTCACATCGCGCGAGTCGGCGCAGGAACTGCGGAAGACGCATCCAGACGCACCGGAGCGGTCAAACGGCGCGATGCGAGCCGATGGCTGGAGTCGCACGCCGATCATCCGGATGAACAACGTGAGCCTGCTTCCCGGCGAGTGGACGCTCGACGACTTGATTGCTGACACGGACGACGGGATCTACATGGTCACGAACAAGAGCTGGTCGATCGACGACAAGCGCCTCAATTTCCAGTTCGGGACGGAGCTTGCCTACGAAGTGAAGGGCGGGAAGCTCGGGAAGATCCTGAAGAACGCGACGTACACCGGGATCACGCCGCAATTCTGGGCTGGATGCGACGCGATCTGCAACAAGGACCACTGGCACGTCTGGGGCACCGTGAACTGCGGCAAGGGACAGCCGGGGCAGACCGCGCACACGGCGCACGGTGCGGCGCCAACGCGTTTCCGGAATGTCCAGGTGGGAGTGATGAAGGGCTGACGCAGTGCGGCCCCCAACATGAGCGCGAGGGCGGCTCCCTGTGGAGCGCCGCCCTCGCGTCCCCATCTCACTGGATGAGACAACACTTCCCCGAACGTCGCGACCCCGATCGGACGCAACCATCTCTCTGGACAGCTTGTTCTGTGCTCGTTGCCCCACCGTGGGCACAGCCGCATCTCGAGCTTCTGGGGGGGCGCCCAAAGAAGAAGCAGCAACCCAGAGGGTTGCTGCTTCTGCCTACAATCTATGATTCGTTCCCGCTACGGCAAGACGACGACGTCGTTCGCCTGGGGACCCTTCTGTCCTTCGCCTACGGTGAACTCCACCTTCTGGCCCTCGCTGAGCGACTTGAAGCCCTCGCCGCGAATCGAGCTGTAGTGGACGAACACGTCTGCGCCTGCCTCGCGCTGAACGAAACCGAATCCCTTCGTCTCGTTGAACCACTTGACCGTACCGACCTGACGATCTGCCATGATCTTCCTACCTCCTACATGTTGGGGGTTTCGTGCTAGCAGAACGTCCTAAGCGGAATACAGAGCAGCCTGTCCTCCAGAGTAAAACGACTGCAAGACTGCCAACAACACGAAGACATTACCACACGGCGCTGCATTCTGCAATGCGTTCGACGAGACGGTGCGGCGATCTGCTGGCCCTGTTTGCGTTTCGATGTTCCTTGAGTTACGATATGCACATCTTTGAAACCTCGATCGACGGAGGAGCTATGGCAGAGCGAGTTTGCGCCTTGACCCGCGAGCAAGCGTTGACCGTGCTTGCGCACTTGAAGACGATGGGTAGCCGGCGCGACATCGCGCTGTGGGCTCTTGGAGTCGGGACGGGTCTGCGAATTAGCGACCTTTTGCGGCTCCGCGGATGCGACTTCGTGACGGAGGAAGGGCACGTAAACGTGCAGCTTATCGTACGCGCCAGCAAGACGAAGAGGGCGCGCAACGTCCAACTCATTCCCCTCGTGCGCGAGGCCGTGGACGCGTATCTCCCCGAGCTTCGGCGGACCGAGCTCCTATTCCCCATTACCCGGCAGCACGCCCGTCGTCTCGTGAAGGACTGGTGCGCGGGAGTGCACATCGAGGGCCAGTTTGGAACGAACTCCATGCGCAAGACCTTCGCCACGATTGCGTACGACCAATCCGGCGGCGACGCAGCTCTGACCGCGCGCGTAACCGGGCACAGCAACCCAACTCAGCTCATGGTCTACATCGGGCGGACGCCGGCGACCGAGCAGAGCGTCTGGGATGGCGTGTGTGAAGCGTTTGCGGCACGCGAGGCCTGAACTCACCACAGTGTTTCCGAGGAGCACATCCGCGGACTGCGCTTCCCCGCGTGGCAAATCCTCATCAGAAGGTTCGCTCGCGCGTCTTCTCCCTCCGATTCTTGGCGCGGATATCTCAGTCGTGATTCCTGCGAGGAACGAGGAAACGCGTCTTCCAGAGTGCCTACGCCGTCTGCGCGAGCAGACTCTTCAGGGGTTCGACGTCATCGTGGTCGACTCGGCTTCCACGGACGCGACAGGCGTCGTGGCAAGATCGTTCGGAGCTCGCGTTCTCCGTGTGGACCAGCCGGGGGTGGGGCTTGCACGGCAGACCGGGTTCGAGGCGACCGGACGCAGCCTCATCGTCTCGACGGACGCCGACGCGCTCCCTTCTCCCGATTGGCTCGAGCGTCTCGTGACTCCGCTTCGCGACCCAGCGACCGTGTGCGCCTTCGGTACCATCCGGCTCGTCAAAAGGGGCATCCTCGTGTCGATTGGGCATGGCCTCTTCCGCGCGTTCCAGAGCGTCAATCTCGCCCTGCGGCGGCCCATCTGCTGCGGGCCGAACTTCGTCGTGCGAGCCAAAGCGTTCCATGATGTCGGCGGTTTCGCCGCAGGCGATGCATTCCCGAACGACGCGGAGGACGTTCGCCTCGCACTCAAGCTCCGCTCCGTGGGGAGAGTCGTCTATCTGCCCCGTCTCGCCATGGACGTGTCAGCGCGGAGTCTCACCGGAAAGCGAGCCTTCACGTACCTTGCTCACAACACGCGCGTCTACTTCCGTGTCTGCTGGTTCCGAAAGCAGCTCGCGGTTTCCCGCTAGTCGGCATCTGCCATAGAGTCGCACTCGCGGCGCGGCGTTCGCCGCAGGAACATCCATGCGGCACTGGCGGCGACCACGAGAAGGGCCGCCGTGATCGCCGGGACGACGACGGTGCCGCCGACGTCGAGGAGGCGGCCGATGAGCCACGGGAAGACCATGCTTCCCGTGCACGACGCGACGGCGATCGCGCCGAATCGCCTTCCGGTGAGCTCGTAGCGATGCGAGTACGCGGTGATGACGTTTGGGTAGATGGGGCCGACGGAAGCTCCGACGCCGATGGCGCCGACCGAGACGAGCGCAAGCGCATGGTTCGAGAAGACGAGCAGGAGAGCGAACGCGAGCCCGCTCGCGAAGGTCGTGGCGAGGATCCGTTCCGGCGCGAAGCGCCGCGCTGCGAATACAGCGGCGAGTCGGGCGAGGCTGAACGCCGCCCAGAAAGCGCCGGTCACGGCCGTAGCGATCGACGAGCCGAACTGAAGGTCCACGAACACATAGAGCCAACTCGCAAATCCGATCTCGGCCCCGACGTAGAAGAGGATGATGGTCGTCGCCCTGAGGAATTCGTTTGTCAATCGGCTTGATGAGGCGGCCAGCGCGGCGACTCGGACAGGCCTTTCCGCCTGGGCCGACGCTGCGAGCTTGCGAACGACTGCAGGCGCGTCGGGCCATGGCGGCTCGGGAAGCGCGAGATAGGCAACGGCAAGCAGGGCGAAACCCAGGGTGAGGAGAGGATAAACCGACGTCTCCTTGCCGAGGGCGAAGGCCGCGACGAGGAACGGCGCAACGAGCCCGCCGACTCCGTAGCAGAAGTGAAGGGCGCTGATGTAAGGCGCCGAGCGGTCTCGGTGGGTCCGAAGAAGCATCGTGCTCACCCCGACATCCAGGCCGGCCGTGGCAAGCCCGAGGGGGATGACGAGGACGACGAGAAGGCCGAGGGAGCGCGCCCAAGGCAGAGCAGCGAGAACGGCTCCCGCGACCAAGGCGGAAGCGGCGAGCCCGCGGTGGACGCGAATGCGGTCCATCCAGCGCGTGCTTCCCAGCGCGCCCGCGAGGTAGCCGAGCGAGCGCGTCGTCAAAATGATGCCGATGGCCGAGAGGCCCACGCCGACCTGCGTGGCGAACGGGCCGAGTGTTGGTCCTACGGCGCCGCCGAGCGCGCCGATCAGAACGTACGAGGCGAAGTAGACGGCGATGGCAAAGAGAGCGGTGCGACTCTTCGGCACGCGGCCTCCTTGGTGCGACGGGTGGGCGTCCTACGAACTGCGGAGGCGTTCGGCGAAGATCGACTCGAGATCCCGGATGCCTACGCGCGTCTGCGTCGTCGTATCGCGCTCGCGCACGGTGACCGTCTTGTCTTCCGCTGTCTGATGGTCGACGGTCACGCAGAACGGGGTCCCCGACTCGTCCTGGCGGCGGTAGCGCTTCCCGATGGACCCCTTCTCATCGTAGAAGACGTTCCAGCGTTCCTTGAGCGAGCGGTAGATGTCGGCCGCGGTCTCCGGCTGTCCGTCCTTCTTGACGAGGGGGAACACGGCGACCTTGACCGGAGCCAAGCGCGGATGGAGTCGAAGGACGACGCGCTCTTGGGGGACGCCGTTCTCGTCTGGGATCGAGTCCTCGTCGTAGGCCTCGCACAGGAAGGCGAGAGCCGCTCGATCCGCTCCGGCCGACGGCTCGATGACGTGCGGCACGAACTTGCGCTGCGTCGCCTCATCGAAATAAGACAGATCCTTGCCGCTTCCGGGGTACTTCGGCGCCCCCGACTCGTCCTTCTCGACGACCAGTTGGTCGCCCTGCTTAACGAGCTTCCCTTCCATGTGGCTGCGGAGGTCGAAGTCGCTGCGGTGCGAGACGCCTTCAAGCTCACCGTAGTCGCCTTCGGCACAGAACGGGAATGCGTACTCGATGTCGGCCGTTCCGCACGAGTAGTGAGCTCGCTCTTCCGCCATGTGCTCACGCAGCCGCAGCCGGTCGCTTGCGAGCCCGAGGGACACGTACCAGGCCATCCGGCGATCCCGCCAGTAGCGATACCAGTCCTGCGATTCCTCGGGGGCGCAGAAGAACTCGATCTCCATCTGCTCGAACTCGCGCGAGCGGAAGGTGAAGTTGCGCGGCGTGATCTCGTTGCGGAATGACTTCCCGATCTGCCCGATTCCAAACGGGATCTTGACTCGCGATGTCGAGACGACGTTCTTGAAGTTGAGGAAGATGCCCTGCGCCGTCTCGGGGCGAAGGTAGGCCTCGGCCGTCGGGTCAATGAGCGCCCCGACGTAGGTCTTGAACATCAGGTTGAACTCGCGCGGCTCGGTGAGCGCGCACTCGCTGTGCTCGCCCGGGTGCTTGCTCGGCTTCCTCGGACACGGATTGTCTTTCACCTGATCGGCGCGGAAGCGGGACTTGCACGTCTTGCAGTCCACGAACAGGTCGTAGAAGAGGTCGAAGTGGCCACTCGCCTTCCACACCTGAGGGTGTGTGACGATGGTCGAGTCGATCCCGACCATCTCGTACGCGGTCGGTGCGCCGGCCGACGCCTGCGTGTCGTCGTGGCCGGTGACCATGTCGCGCCACCACGCTTCTTTCACATTGCGCTTGAACTCCACGCCGAGTGGACCGTAGTCCCAGAAACCGCCGATCCCGCCGTAGATCTCGCTTGACTGGAAAATGAACCCGCGCCGCTTGCACAGCGCAACGACCTTCTCCATGGTTGACGCATCTTTCTGCATGACGTCCTCCGCAGGACCGGGATCCGCGGCCTCTCCGTGATCGGGCGAGGCGCGAGGAGGCATTATACCGTGCGTAGCGCGCGTCGCCCCGTCGTAGCTTGGCCTGTATTGCTGGGATGCGGTGCTTTGAGGCACTAGGCCCGCGCTTGCTTGAGAAACTCGCGCACGAGCGGCACGACGAGGTCCAGGCGCGCCATGGTCTGCCCGTGATCGAGCCCCGGGAGTGACGCGAACTGTGCGTTCGGGATCTCCCCAGCGGCCTTCTCGGCCAGCCCGTGCACCTCGTCGTTTGTTCCCGCGAAGAGAAGGCACGGGACACCGATTCCTCGGAGGACGGACTCGACGCCGATCCGATCCTGGGCAGCGAGCTGCATTGCGGCGAAGTCGTAGGATTTCATCCGTTCCCTTTCTGCCGGGCGGAGCGGCCCGACCTCGCGCTCCCAAAGGTCAATGAACGCCTGCGGCCCCTCCTCTTCTCCGACACGCAACCACTGGCGCGCTCCTTCCATCGACTGAGCGTACGGATGCTGCCCGCCGAGAACAAAGGCACCGAAACGGCCCGGCGCTCTCTTGGCGCACTCGAAGCCAATCCAGCCGCCCATCGAGAACCCGAAGAACGCCGCTCGGCTCGCGCCCGCCGCGTCGAGCACGGCAACCACATCCGCGACGCGCGGCTCCGGACGGTAGGCGGCCTCGTTGTGTGGCGCGTCGCTCCTTCCGTGTCCGCGGGAATCTATGAGGATGACTTGGTGCTCGGGGGCCAAGGCGTCGACGTAGCCGAGTTCGACCCATGCGTCGAGCGACGAAAAGGTCCAGTGGTGCAGGAGAAGGGCCGGACCCTCTCCTTCGACCTGGTAGTGGATGCGTACTGCGCCGTTCCTTGCGTAGGGCATGGGTTCTTCCTAGAGCGGGGAGATCCTAGATGGGCCGCTCGCCTTCTGCAACGCTCTTCGAGAGAGGGACGAAGCCCATCGAAGCGTAGAGCCGCTGAGCCGGCTCGTTTCCGTCGGTGACGACCAGTGTGAGTCGTCCATACCCTTCGTCGAGGAGTGCATTCATCGAACGCTGAAGGAGCCGACGCCCAAGTCCGCGGCGCTTTGCCTCGGGGCGCGTCATGAGGAAGATGACGAGCGGCGCGTCGTGCGGCTCGAAGAAGGAGACGAGGCAGGCCGAGACAAGGAACTCGCCCTCCTCGATGGCGAACGAACATCCGGGGAGGAAGCGACCGTACTCGCTCCGATACGTCCTCTCGATCTCTTGGAGCGCGTCGGCGAACGAGTCGCCCTCGTCGTCGATCGTGCCGCGGTAGGCGGCGAAGAGGAGGAGGGCGAGAGCCTCCTTGTCTTCCCGGCGTACGGCGCGGGCTCGGAATCCGGCGGGAAGCGCCAGCTCTTGGAGAGTCATCTCCATCGGAATGCGCTTCCGCGGCACACGGACTCCTTTCCCTACCGCTCTTTCGCTGGAGGGCTCTTAGTTCTCGAGCCCGGCGCTGGCCGTGATCGGAGCGAGAGCGAGATCCGCTTGCGCTCTACATCCACGTCGATCACGGTGACCACGACGCGTTCTCCGACCTTCACGGCCTTCGACGGGTGTTCGACATAGCGATCGGCGAGCTGGCTCACGTGAATGAGCCCGTCCTGATGAACACCGATATTGACGAACGCGCCGAAGTCCACCACGTTTGTCACGAGGCCCGGAAGCTTCATCCCTGGAACGAGATCGGCGATCTCGCGGACATCGTCGGAGAAGGCGAAGGCTTCGAACTGCTCGCGCGGGTCGCGGCCCGGCTTCGCGAGCTCCTCGACAATGTCCGTCAGCGTTGGAAGACCGATGGTATCCGTCACGTAGCGATCGAGGTCGATCCGCGCGCGCAGTTCGGCGTCGCGCATCAGTTCTGCGACCGTACACCCAAGGTCGACCGCCATGCGGCGAACGATGGCGTAGCTTTCGGGGTGGACGGCGCTGGCGTCGAGCGGGTCCTCTCCGTTGTGAATGCGAAGAAACCCGGCCGCTTGCTCAAACGCCTTCGGGCCGAGGCGCGGCACCTTCTTCAGGTCGGCGCGACGGCGGAAGGGTCCCTTCTCGTCACGGTAGCCCACGATCGTCTCGGCCAGCTTAGGCCCGAGGCCCGAGACGCGGGAAAGAAGCGGCGCGCTCGCGGTGTTGACCTCGACCCCAACAGCGTTGACGCAGTGCTCGACCGTGTCGTCCAGACTCTGCCGGAGAAGGCCTTGGTCGACGTCGTGCTGGTACTGGCCGACCCCAATGGCCTTGGGGTCGATCTTGACGAGCTCGGCAAGCGGATCGACGAGCCTGCGGCCGATCGACACGGCGCCGCGCACGGTGACGTCCTTGTCCGGCAGCTCCGCGCGCGCGATCTCCGACGCCGAGTAGACCGATGCGCCGCTCTCGTTCACGAGGAGAATCGGGATCGAGCGGCCGAAGTCGATCGACCGAGCGAAGGTTTCGGTCTCCCGGCTTGCCGTGCCATTGCCGATTGCGATCGCTTCGATAGCGTAGGTCCTCACGAGGTCGACGAGCGTGTTGCGCGCGTCGGCCTGCTCTCTCGCCGATCCGATCGGGTGGATGACAGCATCCTTGAGGAGTTTCCCTTGTGCGTCGAGACAGACGACCTTTCCGCCGGTTCGGTATCCTGGATCAATTGCGAGGACGCGCTTCTGCCCCAGTGGCGGCGCGAGGAGGAGCTGACGCACGTTGTCAGCGAAGACAGCCACTGCTTCTCGATCGGCCTTCTCCTTCATCTCGGCGCGAATCTCCGTCTCAATGGACGGGCCCATCAGGCGCTTGTAGCCATCCTCGACGGCGAGGGACACCTGCTCAGAACAGGGACAGGACTCGCGCACGAAGCGGCGCTTGAGGAAGGCGATGGCCGTGCTCTCGTCCGGCCGCACCGAGAGGTGCACGATGCCTTCGCGCTCGGCGCGCAAGAGGGCGAGAACTCGGTGACTCGGTGCCTCGACGAGCGGCTCCTGCCAGTCGAAGTAGTCGCGGTACGTCTCGCCTTCGGTCTCTTTCCCTTCGACAACGACAGATCTGACGATGGCGTGTCCGGCATAGAGCTCACGCACATCGGCCCGCGCCTCCGCGGTCTCGTTCACTGTCTCCGCAAGGATGTCGCGCGCGCCTTGGAGCGCATCCTCTGGGTTGGCGATGCCGACGTCGGGTCGGATGTAGGCTTCCGCCTCGCGCCGGGGATCCGTGTCGGGATCCTGGGCAAGAAGGAGAGTGGCCAACGGCTCGAGGCCTCGCTCGCGCGCGATCATCGCCCGCGTTCGACGCTTTGGGCGGTAGGGAAGGTAGAGATCCTCGAGCGCCGTCATCGACGCCGCGATGTCGACGGCCGCCTGGAGCGCCGGGTTCAGGAGGTCTCGTTCTGTGAGCGAGGACAGAATGGCCTCTTTCCGCTCGGCGAGCGCGGCGAGTTGCTTCTCGCGGTCGCGGATCGACGTGATGAAGACCTCATCCAGCGAACCGGTCACTTCTTTGCGGTAACGGGCGATGAACGGAACGGTCGCGCCTTCTTCGAGAAGCCGGAGAACGGCGTCGACGCGGCGTGAGTCGAGCCGGAGCTCGGCTGCGATCTGTGCAGCTTGCGAGGTCATCGCGGATCCATCCCCTGGCGCTCTGTGCTGGAGGGAAGCGGCCGCCGGATGAGACACGCCTGCACCTTCTCCGTGTTGTGGAACTCGAGGACGCGCTCGGCTTCAGCCTTCGTGGAGGAGAGGAGGATCTTCAGTTCGAGGTCCCGCTTCAAGAGGTCGACAGTGCACGCGATGGCTACGACTCTACGTTCCTCTGCACTTCCGACCCACACGTCGATTCCATCTCCATCTCCGGACGTTGTCCCCTTGGGGTATCCATAGTCAAGCGGGTACACGACCTCTCGAGAGCGCGGGTGACGGCTCCCGGCGGGGCGATCGAGGGCTTCCCAGAGACGGACGTCGGAGTCCGACGTCACGACGACTTGCCTTTCTGCGCCCGCCACTCGGGACGCAGGAGGCCGTACAAGATGAGGTCGTGCCTTGCACCGTCTCGATCGACGAACTCGCGGTACGCTCCTTCTCGCACGAAGCCGACCTTCTCGTACATCGCGATGGCGCGCGGATTGTAGGCAATGACCGTGAGCTGGAGCCGGTGAAGGTTGAGTTCGTCGAACGCGTACGCGAGAAGAAGGCTCATCGCCTCCGTTCCGTACCCCTTTCCCCAATCTTCCCGGCGCCCGAAACCGACGCCGACCCACGCCGTGCGGTTACCCCACTCGACGTCAAACAGGCCGATCGTGCCGATCAGCGCATCGCCGTCGGTTCGCCGAATGGCGAACGAGAACGTCGTTTCCGACTCGTTGTCCCGGTCGATCTCCTCGCCGATCGTGTCGGCGGTCTCCGGGCGCGCGATTCCCGTATCCTGCAGCCTCAGGTAGCCGCCATCCTGCGTCCAAGGGGCGATCGCCGAGGCGTCATCCTTGGTGAGTGGACCGAGGCGCACCTTCTTGCCCTGGAACAGGTTTCGATCGATCGTCGACATGCCGTCCTCTCTGCCCGCTGCCGGGCCTCCATATGCCGTGGATCGAGGATAGCCTGCCCGTCGGCGGAAGTCGAGACGGGCAAAGAGTTGTCGCTTTCACCACCGCAATACCCAGGCATGTCATGGAATCAGTTCGATCCGCGCCGAGACGGGTTTCCCGAGTTCGAGGATGGCGCACGTCGGACGCGCGTGCGGAGGCGCGATCGACCCGGGGTTGACGAAGAGAATCCCGCGCCACTCACGGACAACGGGAGCGTGGAAGTGCCCAAACACGATCACGTCGCAGCCGGGGAGTTGTGCTGCCATGACTTCGTAGAAGAGGTCGAACTCGGGAGCATCGTAGGGGAAGCCGATGTACCGGTTCTGTACGGAGGGTTGTTGATGTCCGTGGTGGACGCCGATACGGCGGCCGCCGATCGGAACGACTGCGCGCTCAGCGAGAAGGCGAGCTACGTCAGGAGGGTCGCAATTGCCGCAGACGGCCGTGGTCGGAGCCAGTGCGCTGAGCTCGTCGAGGACCTTGAGCGAAACGAGATCTCCGGCATGGAGAATGCAGATGACCCCGGCCAGTACGCCCCCGAGAGAATCGGGAAGACAAGCCAGCACACCTGGGATGTGCGTGTCTGCGATCAAGCCGATGCGCACGACGTCGTCCGCCATCGGCCGGAGGCTAGCGCGAGTCGGGCCGCGAAGGCAAAGACGGCGACGCCCCAGATGCGGAGGGACCTGCTGTGTAGAATGTGCCGTGGAGGTGGAGAATGGCCCAGGTTCTTCCTCATCTTCTGCTTCAGCCGGGTGACCTTCCCGAGTACGTGCTCGTCCCAGGGGACCCGAAGCGTGCCGAACGCATCGCGGAGAGCCTCGACGGCGCGGTGCGCCTTGCCGCGAACCGCGAGTACCACAGCTACCGAGGAACCTATCGCGGAGTCGCGGTGGGAGTGACATCGGCCGGCGTCGGCGCCGCGGGCGCTGTGATAGTCTACGAAGAGGCCATCCGCGCCGGAGCGCGCACACTGATCCGCGTCGGTACGGCAGGGTCGTTGTCGGATGACGTCGTAGCAGGGGACCTCGTCGTCGTGCTCGGGGCAGCGCGAGGCGAGGGAGTGTCGCGCCAACTCGTTCCGATCGAGATGCCGGCCATTGCCGACGCCGACGTATCCGCAGCCCTTTGGGCGGCTGCGGGCGAGGGCGCCGGACGGGCTCACCGCGGGATCGGGCTCACGGTGGACGCCTTCTATCGCGGGGTCTTGGATTTAGGGTTTGAGACCTACGCCGCGGCCGGCGCCGTGTGCGTTGAGATGGAATGCTCCGCTCTGTTTGTTGTGGGTACCATGCGCCGCGTTCGCACCGGGGCCGTGGTGGCCATTGACGGAGACGCGCGCGCAGCGTCGACCGGCGATCACGATCCGCACCGCGACCTGGTGCGAGCTGCCGTCGATCGAGAAATTCGTGTGGCGCTCGATGCAGCTGTCCGGCTGTCAAGCCGTTCGGGTTCGTAGGCAGGATTCGCTACTATCGGGCGGGCGTCCGGCGACGGGACGCGAGAAGGAGGCCAGACCCGCGATGCAAATCAATGGAGGGACCGTCATCATCGTTCTCGCCCTCTTGCTGTGTGCGGCCGTGGCGATCTACTTTACCGTCAGGTCCTACCTGTGGTCGCGCCAAGACCACACCCGCAGGCCGGAAGACAAGCCGGCAGACAGCTCATCGAAGGGAAAGAAGGACAAGGACGCCAAGGCCCCGCCTTCTTCGAGCTAGGGCGCGTCCTCCAGATCGAGAAACGCGTCGACCTCATGGTTTCGACTTGGCCGGCGAGTCCCTTCGCTCTACAGAGCGCGCGTGCAGCCGTGATGCGCGCTTCACTCCTGCACAAGTCCAGTCAGCGGTCAAGGAATGCGTGTCCGTTTCGCGACTCACGCGAGGAAGACGATGCCGAGGACGAGAAGGACGAGGCCGACAAGCAGGATCGTTCCCCAGGGGATCGTCGATGGCACGATCGAATCGAGCGGAGACGAGCACGAGGATGATGCGCACGCTTGAACTGCAGATCGGAGGAGAAGCTCGTTGGCCAGACTGGCGCCGACCATGGCCGTCTTGCCCACGAAGATGACCGGGAACTGCGACGGGACGACTCCGTACTTGATAGCCAGAGTCCACATGAGGGAGGCGTCGGGGTCCGAGTCCTTGATGTAGCGGAACCCAAGGTCCGGATACTGGGCCTCGAGATCCTGGATGACGGGCATCATCCGCTCGCAATCCTCACATCCCTCGCGGTAGAAGACGACGACTACGGGCCCTTGTGAGGCCGCCACGGCCCAAGAGAAGAGGATCGACGCCGCGCAGACTGCGCCAAGAAAGGCATACGTTCGTCTCGTCATCGATTCACCGCCGACATCATGATCTCCGGACGACTGAACAACAAGCGTCCTCCTGCGGCACGGCTGCGCATACGGGAGTCGCGCGGATGAGACTCTCACGATGGCGAACGTCGGGCGAGGACCTCGCGCAGCTGCGGGAGCGCGGCCTCTGTTGCCCTCTCTCCCACCTCGATTCCCTCCTTCGCCTGGCGGAAGCTCAGGATGGTCAACGCAAGATCGGGGCGGATCAGGATCTCGGGCGGATCCAAGATCAGGCTCTGTCGTACGATCTCCTGAAGCAAGATCGAGATCGACTGGTTCAGGATGCTGTAGAGCCCAGGGAGTGGCCGCTCCGGCCGCTCGCGGAACGCCCCGTCCAGCCATTCTGTCAGGCTGGCGGGAAGCCACGTCTGCTGGGTCAATCCCTCGTGAACGTGGTCACCGATGCGGTTCCACACGCTTCGCCCGCTCGGCGTCGTCGGAACGGGGCGTGCCGTGATGTCGACGGCAATGACGATGTCGGCACCCAGCTTCCGACACACGCTGACTGGAACGGGATCCACCATTCCGCCGTCGACGAGGATCCGCGAGTCCCGGCGCACCGGAGGAAAGATGCCGGGGATGGCTGTCGACGCGAGGACAGCATCCACGAGAGGTCCGCTCTGGAGGACGACAGGTTCTCCCGTATCGATGTCGCACGCCACGGCGGCAAACGGCATCGGAAGATCTTCAATCCGGGTCGTGCCAAACAAGTCCGTCAGGAGCTTCCGCACCTCATGCCCCGAACTGAGGCCGGCACGGGAAAGCGTGGGCATGAAGCCGCGCAGCACCTTGGAGACGCCGATCGAGAGCCATTCTCGCTCCATGTCGGCGGTTGGCTTGCCTGCAGCGTAGGCAGCGCCGATAAGAGACCCGATACTCGACCCCGCGATGACGGTAGGGTGAATGCCTTCGCGTTCGAGAACCTTGAGTACGCCTGTATGAGCAGCTCCGCGCGCTCCGCCGGAGCCGAGGGCGAGTCCGATGCGGAGATCAGGCGCCATGGATGAACCTTCTGTGGAGTCGGTGGGATGGATTGCCGGCCCCGACAAAGAGGACAGCAGCCTCGGACTCTCGGTGGGCTTGTGTGGAGGCTGCTGTCGTCTCAATCCAGCTTACTTCCCCTTCTTCGGAGCGGGCTTCGCTGGCTTCTTGGCCGCTGGCTTCTTGGTCATTCTTGCCACCTCCTTCGGTGACTTGCTAATTGCGCACTTGCCTACATGCGCAATTGGCATTATACTCATCAATGAGGCTCTGTCAAGTGGTCTCACGCGAGATGGGGCCGATGTAGGAGGAGTAGAATGACCGACCCGCATGCCGCCTTCTTCAAGTCCTTATCCAGTCCTTCTCGGACTGCGATCCTTCGTCTCCTGTCGCAGAACGGCGAGATGTCGGTCGACGAACTGACGGCCGCGGTCGAGCTGGCGGGGCCGACCGTGTCGCGTCATCTACAGGCGCTGCGCCAGCAGGAATTGGTCGCCGTGAGACGCGATGCGCAGAACCGGTACTACTCCGTGGACACGAAGAAGCTCGAGCAGAGATTCCAGGACTTCCTGGCGTACCTCGTGGCGGCGCCCTAGACTACTGGGCGAAAGGAGCCGCCGCGGGCGGACCCGGGATGTCGCACAGTCACGACGGAGACGAGCGAGCAGCGGCAGCAGAGCGTCGAATCGGGATTGCGTTCTTCCTCAACCTCGCATTCACTCTCATTGAGGCGGCGGGTGGGGTCTGGACGAACAGCATGGCCGTCCTTTCCGACGCCCTCCACGATCTGGGAGACTGCATCGCGCTTGCGCTCGGGTGGCACTTCCAGCGCGTGTCGCGCCGCTCGGGGGACGAGGTCTACACGTTCGGCTATCGCCGCTTCTCTCTCCTGAGCGCGCTCGTCATGTCGATCCTCCTCATGGGGGGTGGAGGCGTCGTGCTCTGGAAATCCATCCCGCGGCTCTTCTCTCCGCAGGCGCCGAACGCGACGGGCATGCTCGCGCTTGCCTGCGTGGGCATCGTGGCGAACGGCGCGGCGGCGCTCCGCATGCGGAGCGGGCGATCGTTGAGCGAGCGACTCGTCACGTGGCACCTCCTTGAGGATGTGCTCGGCTGGGCGGCCGTTCTCGTGGTGGCAGTCGTCATGCAGTTCCTTCGGCTACCGATTCTCGATCCAATCCTGTCGATCCTCATCACGGTCTATGTCTTCTGGAACGTCGCAAAGAGGCTGCGCGAAACTCTGGTCATCCTGCTGCAGGGAGTCCCTGCGGGAGTGAGCCTCGAGGAGGTCGAGAGCACGATCCGGAGCGTCCCCGGCGTGTGTGATGTCCATCACGTCCATGTATGGTCCCAGGACGGCGAACACCACGTCCTTACGGGCCATGTCGTTGTGCCGGAACTCGAGACCCCCGATCGCGTCGCCGAGGTTCGACGGGCCGTGAAGGAGGAGCTGAAGCGATTCGGCATCAGCCACACGACGCTCGAGTTCGAAGGCCGCAGCGGCCCCTGCTGCGACGACGAAGTGGGCGTCTGCCGAAGCGGAGGCGCGCGATGAGCCGCGTCGCGATCGTCCGGTGCTCATCCTATGACGCGGGCGACGTCCGGGCGGCCGTCGATCGCGGGATCCAGCTTCTCGGAGGCGTCGAACGATTCGCGCGGCCCGGCGAGACGATTCTCCTCAAGCCCAATCTGCTCATCGGAAGAGACGCCGACCGAGCCGTGACGACGCACCCCAGCGTATTCCGTGCGGTGGCCGAAGTCCTGCGGCGGTCCGGAGCCGCGCTCACGTACGGCGACTCCCCCGCGTTCGGCAAGTCCGAGGCCGCGGCGGCGCGCGCCGGGATCGCTCAGGCTGCCTCTCTGCTTGCGATTCCGCTCGCCGACTTCGTGACCCCCGTCGCCGCACCGTATCCCGCCGGCCGCCTGATCAAGCAGTTCACGATTGCGAGAGGCGTCCTCGACGCCGACGGGATCGTGTCGCTCTGCAAGATGAAGACGCACGGGCTGACGCGCATCACCGGCGCGATCAAGAACCAGTACGGCTGCATTCCGGGGCTCTTGAAGGCCGAGTTCCACGCTCGTCTGGCGAACGCCGGTCTCTTCTCTCAGATGCTTGTCGATCTGAACGGCCTCCTGCGGCCCCGTCTCTTCGTCATGGACGGCGTGATCGCAATGCAAGGGAACGGCCCACAGAGCGGGACTCCGCGAGCGATGAACGTCCTCCTCTTGTCGGAAGATCCCGTGGCGCTCGACGCAGCGTTCTGCAAGCTCGTTGCTCTCGATCCCCGACTTGTGCTTCCGATTGTTTACGGGGAAGAGGCTGGCTTGGGGTCGGCGCGCGACATCGACTTCATCGGCGACCCCGTCGAGCCATTCGTGGCGAAGGATTTCGTCGTGAATCGGCGACCGCTGTCCACGACGGGGACGGCTCCGCACTACGGTCGGGGAATCCAGGCCTTCCGCCGACTCGTCGTGCCGCGGCCCGTTGTCCGCAGCGCGCGCTGCACGAAGTGCGGAACGTGCGTCTCGATCTGCCCGGTTACGCCCAAGGCAGTGGACTTCACGGAGCCGACTCGCTCCTCTCCGCCCGTCCACCACTACGATCGCTGCATTCGCTGCTACTGTTGCCAAGAGATCTGCCCCGAGGGCGCGATCGAGATCACGACGCCGGCTCTCGGTCGACTTATCCGCCGCGCGAGGTAGTCCGCCGTCGCCCGCACTGCGTGAGAACGCCTGACGTTCTCGCTTGGGCCCTAACGCGCTGGACGTCCCTTGGGTGCGGTCGTGCCTGCCACGCAGACCCGGTCGCGGCCTTCCGCTTTGGCGCGATAGAGCGCCCCGTCTGCTGCTTGGAGAAGCTCGTCGTCCGATCCCGCATGTTCCGGAAACGCGGCCACGCCTGCGGAAAGCGTCGGCGGCGGCGAGAACCCCTCGGCACAAAGGCGGGACGAGTACTCAGCCCGCACCTCTTCCATCCGCGTCTTCGCGACGCTCGGTGACGCCCCCGGGAGCACGAGGAGAAACTCTTCGCCGCCGTAGCGGCAGGCCGCGTCACCTGGCCGTGTCCCGTCCCGCAACACGCCACCGAGGGTCGCCAGCAGGCGGTCGCCCTCGCGGTGGCCGTAGAGGTCGTTCGTTTCCTTGAAGTGGTCGATGTCGATCATGACGATGGAGAGGAGCCCGCCCTCGTGCGCTGTGCGTGCGAGCTCGCGCGGCAGAATCTCGTCCAGATAGCGTCGGTTGAATAACCCCGTCAGGCTGTCTCGGATCGCCTGTTCGCGAAGCTCGCTCTGCAGCGCCTCGATCTGGCGAACGTCCCCCTCGAGTCGCTCGTTTGCGCGCTGCATGTTGACTTCCGCCACGTAGCGTTCGGTGATGTCACGCATGACGACGAAACATCCCGCCGGCCGTCCATCCGACGCGCGCACCGGCGTGACACGGACATCGACGTGAAGAAGCGGGTCCTTTCGTAGGGTGAGCTCGGCGCGGGCCGGTTGCTCCTGCGGGCACGTGACGCAGAGATCCGGCCACGGCGCGAACACGTCGGCGATGGCCCGCCCCCCAAGCGGTCCCGCGGCGCCGAGCCAGTCTGCGGCCGTGGGGTTCGCATCGACGATGCGTCCGGCAGCGTCCGCGACGAGAACGGCGTCCGGCATCTGCTCGACCAGCGCATCGCGCGCCGTCGGGATGAGGTCGAAGACGCGGAAGAACCCGATTCCCGCCAGGAAGACGAGCCCCGTCACGAAGAACGACACAGGGATGAGGTCGAGGCCGCCGACGAGCGACGGATTGGCGACGTAGAGAACTCCCCCGACGAGAGGGAACACAGAGCCAACAAGGATCGTGACGACCTGACCGCGGCGCGCGTCGTCGTGAAGCGCCGACCGGCCGATTAGAACGCAGCCCGCAAGGACGAACAGGTAGACCTGGAGAGCGATCGCGTAGTACGCCGGTCCGTGGACGTAGACCAAAGCATTCGATCCAGCGGCCCCGGGATGTACTCCGCCCACACCCAGCGGTGCAAGTCGTTCGTCGCGGCAAGCGCAACGGTGAGCGCCGCCGGAATCCAGAGCGCGACCCGCCGGCCCCCACGCAGCCAACGGTCGTAGCCCGAATACCTCGCGGCGAAGAGCAGGAAGAGGACCGGAGTTGCGGCCAGCCCCACGTATTCGATCTTCGACCAAAGGAGCCGGAGGGCAAGCGGCACGGTTGCCGCCTCGAGGCCGGAGAAGAGCGACCACTCCGCCACCGCCAGCATGATGACGGGGAACACCCTGCCACCGGGGAATGGCCTCCGGGTCATCGCAAGAAAGGACACGACGACCGAGAGGGCCGCCGTGGAGCAGAGAATGACCGCTGCCGGCGTCAGATCCCAGACCATGCGCCGATCTTACCGAGTCTGCGGCGCTCGCGTGAGTCCGGGCGAGCCTCCGCCCTCCATCGCCCCACTTGGAGGAACCTCCCGGAGATGGCAAGATACAAGGACTCGACATGCGTAGGAGGGCCGGTGGACGGAACCTCGACAATCGCTCGCATTCCCCTCGGCGCGACAAGCGCCTACGTCATCCAGGGCCCCGTGCCCATCCTCATCGACACGGGGATGGT
>CAIMCX010000110.1 GCA_903839615.1 uncultured bacterium | reverse complement strand
TCCTTCAGTTCTACAACTTCGAGCGGCCCCATCAAGGTTACCGCACGAAAGGACGACCTCCAGCTGAGATCTTCTGGGGCGCCGTCCGAGCACAACGCCACGAGGAGGCCTGAAGTGTCAACACCATTGCGGGACTGGACACTCTAGGATTCGAGACTACGAGGTCGCCTGCGTCGCCGGGTCGGCGTCTCGGACTTCGTCCAACGCGGCGATGGCGACTTCGATCATGTCGTCCGTCGGCTCGGCCGTCGTCAGCCGCTGCAGCCAGAGACCTGGCTGTGCGAGGATCCTCACCCACAACTTGTCGAAGTGGCGGCTCGCGAGGCGCTGCGCCTCGTACGCGATTCCTGCGACGACCGGCAAGAGGAGGATGCGCGACAGGATCTTGAGCCACAGGGTGGGATTCCCGGCCACCGAGAACACGAGAATGGCGATCACAAACACGGCCATGAGGAACGCCGTCCCGCAACGAGGATGTATCGTGGTGTGCGTCTTTGCGTTTTCGACGGTCAACTCCTCATCGGCCTCATACGTGTGGACGACCTTGTGCTCGGCGCCGTGGTACTGGAAAACGCGGCGGATGTCCTTCACCCAGAAGCGAATCGCCACCAGATAGGCAAAGAAGATGGCGAGACGGATCGATCCCTCGACGAGATTGAACAGGATGGAATTGCCGAGACGCAGCCAGGTCACGCTGTTGGCGATGAAGAGAGGCAGGATGATGAACGCTCCCACTCCGAGCACGATGGCGAAGAAGAACGCGAAGAACGTCCCTCCCTTGCTCATCTGCTCTTCCTCCGGGTAGGCGATCTGCGTGGACGCGTTGAGGGCGCGCAGTCCGAGCGCCATCGTGTCGTAGAGCCGGAAGGTCCCGCGCAGGAAGGGCGTCCGCCCCAAGCGCGGGAAGCGTCGAGAGACGGCGAGCGGGCGAACCAGCACTTCCTGGTTGTCCAAACGACGAACGGCGACCGCAACGCGGTCGCCGTTCTGCATCATCACGCCTTCAATAACGGCCTGCCCGCCGATCGGCGGCTTCACTTACTTGCCGCCCTTCTTCGGCTTCGCGGGCGCCACGACTCCTGCATACTTGCGCTGGAAGCGCTCGACGCGCCCTTCCGTGTCGACAAACCTCTCCTCGCCTGTGAAGAACGGATGGCACTTCGAGCAGATATCCACACGCATCTCCTCCACGGTGGAGCGCGTTTCGAGCTTAGCACCGCAACCGCAGTGGACGACGGCCTTCTTCATCTCGGGGTGGATTCCCTGCTTCACGGGTGCTCCTCTTGCCGACTAGCGCTTCGAGTACTGCTCGCTCTTGCGCGCCTTGCGGCGATTGATCTTCTTGCGCTCGACCTCTCGCGCGTCGCGCGTGAGGAGACCGGCCTGCTTGAGAGGAGTTCGATACTCGGGAGTTACGCCGCAGAGAGCGCGGGCGATTCCGAGGCGGACGGCCTCCATCTGGCCGGTGAAGCCGCCACCGGCCACGCGGGCCTTCACGTCGAACTTCCCGACGGTGCCCGTCACATAGAACGGTACCTTGAGCGTCTTCTCGAGATGCTCTTCGGAGTTTAGAAACGAGCCGAAGTACTCGACGGCGGGGCGGTTGTTGATGAGCAACGCGCCGGCCCCTTCGGCAAGGTAGATCCGGGCTGTGGCACGCTTTCGGCGTCCGATCGCATGCACGTAGTTCCCAACCCTCTTGGGTAGTCGCTTGTCTCTCTGCTCCACGAGAGTGTTTCCTCCTCGACAAATGCGTGAACCGCGGGATCATACCCGTGCCGCAGGGGGCTGTCAACGCAGCTCGGACGCGGGGAGCGCTAACTGACGAGCTTCACGAACCTCCGCACCAGGGGATTCCTCAAGCGCTCGAGGCCCCAGCCGTCTGCGGCCCGCTTCGAGAGGAACGACATCGACGGATAGCTGTGCTGGAGGAAGAGGATCCGATCGAGTCGGAGGTGGCTCTGAATCGCGAGGCCCCACTCGTTGATCATCTCGGTTGCACCTCTGCCGACGATCCGCACTCCGTAGATCCGGCCGGAGGAACTCGCGTACACGCGGACGCTCCCCTCCGCTGCATCCTCGGCAATGGCGGGTCCGTAGTCTTCGTACTTCGACTCGAAGGTCTCGTACGCCATGTCGTGCGCCTTGAGATCCCGCTCGAGCCAGCCGACGTGGGCAATCTCCGGTTCGGTGAAGGTCGCCCAAGGGACGACATACGAGCGGAAGTTGCGTCGGAAAGGAGCGGGCAAGACCGAGTTCATGGCCGCGATCATTCCCTGGTGCGACGCGGCGTTCGACAGGAAGCAGGCGCCGTTTGCGTCTCCGGGAGCATAGATGTGGCGTGCCGTCGTACGGAGGGTCGCGTCGACGTGGATGCCACGATCGGAGGATTCCACACCAGCGTTCCCCAGATGCAGATCGGAGAAATCGAATCCGCGTCCTGTGGCAACGAACATCCGTTCGCCGCGCAGCGTGTCGCCGAGATTGGTCCGTACGGCGATGCCGCCTGCCGACGTCGTCACCTCGCTGATGCGGCGACCGCCTTGCACCTCGATTCCTTCCCTCGCGAACGCCTTCTGAAGAAGCCGTCCAGCCTCTGCGTCGCCGTGAGGGAGAAGGTGCTCCATGTGCACAAGAGAGACTCGAGAACCGAGGCGATGGAACGCCTGCGCCATCTCGCAGCCAATCGCCCCGCCGCCGATGACGACGAGGCTCGAGGGAATCCGGTCGAGCGAGAAAACGTTGTCACTTGTCAGGGCATCGGCTTCTCTCAGGCCCGGGATCGATGGCAAGGCTGGCCGGGTTCCGACGCAAAGGAAGATCCGCTTCGCCGTGTAGCGCTTCCCGCCGACCTCGAGGGTGTGAGGATCAACGAACGCGGCGGGCCCCTCGCGGAGCCTGAGCTCCATTCCGTCGAGCAGCGGCTTCATCTTCTCCTCGGCGATGAAGCGGACGCGGTCCGCAATCCGTCGGAACGGATCGGTCGGAGCGGGCTGCGGTGTCTCTGCCGGTGCGAGGCCGGAGAGCTGCGCGACGGCATGCCGGACGTGGGCCATGCGCAGAAGCGCCTTGCTCGGGATGCACCCCGTTCTCGTGCACTCGCCGCCCACCCCGCGCGAGTCGATGCCAAGAACACGAAGCCCCATATGGGTTGCCGTGATCGAGACGGCCATCCCTGCCGGGCCAAGGCCGATCACACAGACGTCGTACTCGTACGCCATAGTCCTCCCGCCGACCGAGCCGGGGGTTGAGTATACCTAGCCGACAACAGGGCGACAGCAGATCGAGTGACGCAAGTCCAGGCGAGGTTGACGTTTCGACAGGCGCCGCCTATCGTGTGAGGCAGACTGGCTGCCTGACTGCCTGGCTCGACGCACTTCTCGCACGTGCGTTGGCTGTTCTGTCGCCGTAGCACCTGGTTCCTCGCTGCTACGGCGTTGCGGTCGGCGGCAGTGCCGCCCACAAGGCGGCAGAGCGAAAGGAGACCGAATGGGCAGCGTGACGGATCTGGAGGCCCTCCTTCGACCGCCGGCAATGGACATGCCGCCGTATCCGCCGAAGGCGATTACGTTGGCAAGCGGCGAGCAGATGGTCGTTCGACAGGTAGGACGAGAGGAAGTCCCAACGCTGTTGAAGGCGATCTATCCCCTGCTTCTGGTGGAGCGGGACTTCTACGACATCGTGGCGGCCAGGCTGTATGCCGAACTTCTGGCGTACAAGCGATATCGCGTTCGTGACGAGTACGTCCTCGTGGGCTTGATTGACGGCGTCCTTGCCGGGGTCGTCAACGGCCGGCTCGTCGACGGCAAGGTTGGCATGAGCTACCACACGATGACGATTCGCCGCGGCCTGCGCGTTGGATCGCACCTGTTCGCTGCGAAGATGGAGTACCACATCGAACACATCGGGCAGGACGAGGTGCTGATCGTGGCCGAAAGCCCGATTGGATTCCGGCGCTGGATGATCGAGTATCCGCTCGAGAAGAAGTATGAGGTCCAGCATGAGTTGGGCGGCGTGCCGTCGTGGGTGCTGACACGAAAGACGTATTTCGACGCTAAGCCTCGCCTGGTGTCCGGGCGCAGACCCGTGCCGGACGAGCTCGTTGCGGGGGCGGCTATGATTCGGCTGCCGGGAGATGAAACGGTCAAACGCCAAGTCCTCGACGAGAAGGGAGGAGGGCGATGAGGCCCGTCTATATTGTCGGGGCAGGCATGACACGATTCGGTCGCTCCGATTTCTCGTTGGTTGATCTCGCAGGAACGGCCGGACTTGCAGCACTGCATCACGCAGCACTGAGCAAGGTGCCCGTCGACGCTGTGGTCGTCGCAAACATGGGCGGAAGCCGGATCAATCGCCAGACAGCACTGGGCAGCGCGCTCGTCGACCGGCTCGCTCTCTATCCTGCCGCGGCCGAGGCGGTGGAGAACGGCCCGGCGTCCGGAGCTTCCGCGGCCAAGATTGGGTTCCAGGCGATCGGATCCGGCATGGCCGACGTCGTTCTCGTCGTGGGTGTCGAGATGATGCGTGCGGTAGACGGCCTCGAAGGCACGGACTTCGTCGCCAGCCTCTCCCACCCCGAGGTGGAGTACATCTACGGAGTCACGCTGCCTTCCCTCGCCGGTCTGTTCACCCGGCTGTACATGGATCGCTATGGCGTCGAGCGGAAGCATCTGGCGATGGTGGCGATCAAGAACCACGAGCATGCGATGCACAATCCGTACGCCCACATCCACCAGCCGATCACGATGGAGGGCATCCTCACCTCGCCTGAGGCGGTCGTGAACAACCCGCCTGTCGCGGACCCACTCTGCCTGTTCGACTGCTGTCCGGTGAGCGACGGGGCGGCGGCCGTCGTGCTTGCCTCGAAAGAGATTGCTGACAGGCTAGGCGGGGCGCGAGTGCGGATCGCCGGGATCGGGCAGGCAACGGACACTCACGCCGTCCACGAGCGCGAGGACCCGACCGAGCTGAGGGCTGTGCGCCTGGCGAGCCAGAAGGCGTTTGCCATGGCCGAGGCGAAGCCCGGAGACGTTGACGTCGTCGAATTGCACGATGCGTTCACGATTCTTGAGATCGCAGAGAGCGAGGCGGCAGGGTTCTTCAAGCGGGGAGAAGCGCGCAAGGCGATCGAGCGGGGGGAGACGCGGTTCGGCGGGCACCTGCCAATCAACGTGTCGGGTGGGCTCAAGGCACGCGGGCATCCGGTCGGCGCCACGGGGGTGGCTCAGCTCGTGGAGCTTGTCTGGCAGCTGCGCGGCGAGGCGACGGGTCGCCAGGTGGAGAAGGCGAAGGTCGCCTACGCCTGCAACTTCGGCGGGTTCGGGAACAACGTCATTGCCACCGTGCTGCGGAAGGAGGAACGATGACCGAGGCCGTCTACGCTGCGAAGTGCACGACCTGCGGCGCCGTGAGCTACGCGAAGCATCTCATCTGTCCGAAGTGCCGCGGCGAGGCATTTCAGCCGGTCGCGATCAAGGGCGAGGGAACCGTCCTCTCGTACACCGACGTATACGCATTGGCGATCGACTACGACGTGCGTTTCTTGCGGCTTGCGATCGTTGAGCTCGACGGTGGGTTGCGCGTGACGGGACAGCTCCTCGACGCAGACCCGAAGCTGGGCAAGCGCGTGCGGACGACCGTGGGCGTCGTCCGTGAGACGGGTGGGAAAGCAACCCACGGCCTCCAATTCATGCCAGCGTAGCCGCGGAGCGCATGGTGCGAGGTGCGGCCTTGTGTCGACGGATCGAGTGACGGGCCTGCGAGCGTCGGTCAGCAGTCCACAGATGGGGGGCTGGTGCGCCAACGGCCAATGGGACTTGTGTGTGCGCATGCGGCGGGCGGGTCTGACGGTCGAGTCGGGACTTGGGCTTCCTTTTTGCGTAGGATTGCGTTACTGTGTCGCTTTGTAGGCTCCGCCGTCGGCAGTCGGTGCTTGACGGCCCGAGGCTGCAAAAAGGAGATCGAATGGGTTTTGGAGAGAGACGGATGGTCGACGTACGGCATCTTGACCTGAAGTGCGCGGATTGTGGAAAGGCGATCGACGAGCTGCCGTTCGAGCCGATGTCCGACCGTCCTGT
>CAIMCX010000109.1 GCA_903839615.1 uncultured bacterium | reverse complement strand
TCCTCGGTCGTCGAGGTGGTAGCGCTTCGGCGCGAGCGGCGGGAACCGATACTGCCCTTCTGCGTTCGTGGAGACCTCGCCCTCCTCGATGAATACCGTGGCAGCTTCGGCGGGAGGCTCTCCTTGGTCGCGAAGGCCGTTCGAATTCCGGTCGACGAAGACATGACCCTCGATGTGGCCCTTTGTGACGAGGAACGGGAGGGGCATCCCCAGCGTGGCGTCGACCCCCACGCTCCACCCGAACCGGGCGGCGCTCGTCCCTCGTTTCCACTCCGCATAGCTGTCGAGAGAGACGTTGAGGCTGTCCGTAGCGTGCAAAACGAACGAGGCTCCAAGATTCAGCTGGTCGCCGACGGACCGGAACTCGATCGACGCCTCGTGGGGGCTCTTCCCTGGGCGAAGGGTCAGTGTCGCGGTGGCCGCCGAATGAAGCACGAGATCATGAGCGAGATCAACGACTTGCTCTTCGCTCAGCTTGAGGAGGAACCCCAAGCCGTCGACGGAAAGCCCAACCTGCTGCGTGTGGGTCACCGTCCGCTCCCAGGTGCTGAGAACGAGATCGAGGCGATCGGCCATTCGCCCGGAGAACTCGTACGAGAATGATCCTTGGGTCTCGGCTACGTCGTAGGCGAGAAGCGCGTTCACGTCATCGCGAGGGACTCCGTTGTCTTGGTGCTTGCGATCGATCGTGACCGTTCCCTGGAACGTCGGCCCGTCCTTCCATGGCGTGGTAGACAGGTTGACGCCAAGGGAATCCTCGACGAGCGTAGGGGCGAGCGGGTCTCGCACGACGTTGTTCCACGTGTGGGCGAACGAAAGCCCGAGCGAGAGCGCGCTCAGCCGAAGCCGTTGCGACGCCTCGATGCCGGCCTGATCGTTGCGCGGGCCGGGGAAGAACGTGTCGACAGAGAAGACATCGGCACTCGAGAAGTACGTCTCCCCCTCGACCGTCGTTCCCAGGAATCCTGCCAGGCCTCGCTTCGCGTCCACCGTGCCCAGTCCACCCTCGGCGCGCAGCCCCCATCCCTGGAAAGGTCTCACGGACAGCGTCCCGGTCCACGCGGTGGACTGCGTCAGGTCCGTCCTGCGATCCGAGTAGCTAGCTCCGACCTGCGCTTCCTCCGGTCCGAGCGCCAACCGCCCGCCGAACCGCGTCTCGCTGCCGCTTCCGCCGGCGATGAGCCCGACGTCGACGTAGGTGCTGTCGACGACCGTCGAGCCACCGTCGCAGGCGATCGCTTGAAGATCCGTCAACGTTTGAGACACGTTTCCCAAGGCGAACGATGCCTTGTCGAGCCGATACGACAGGCTGTAGGCGGTGACGTCGACCGGGCCCGATCCAAACGGGTGCAACGCTGTGAACGTGGCCCCGAACGTGCCGTCGAAGATGGTTCCCGACACCGAGAGAGAACCCTGACTGTCGAACGCTCCCGTCGTCTCGTCGCGCTGGATCTCGAGGGAGATCTGCGTTGGCAGGATTTCGTAGAGAGTCCCCCCGACCGCGTCCGGCCCCGGGGGAAGAATTGTCGTGAACAGAGCGATCTTGTCTTCCACTCCGGCGTAGAGCGTTGAGGAAGCGGTCACCGCTTCGACGTCGCGCCCCGGCGTGGCGTCGGCCGGAACCTGAAGAGTGACGATCACTTCGCGGCTCTCACGTGGCGAGAGTCCGAGCGAAGAGACCGACACACCCGTCGGGTACCCGCGCGAGGAGGTCACGGCCAACGCGAGGACATCTTGGGCGTTGCCTCGATTCGTGACGACCACCGAGTACGTCACAGAACCGCCGGGAGAGACGCTCTGCAGATCCGGGGGCGCGAGCTCGACCTTGTTGACGATGGACACGCGCGTTGCAATGCCCGCTGTCGCTTCATCCGTCGGGTCGGCGGCCGACGTGGCGCGCAATGTAAGCACATACGATCCCGCGGCGGCGTCGGACGGGACGGTCAGCGTGACGAAGACGACGCCTTCTTCGCCAGGGGCGACGGCGATCTCCGGCGGGACGCCGAGAACCGCCCAGCCATTCGGCCCATCGACGGCGAGCGCGAAGGTCTCTTCCGTTGCGCCGTCATGCGAGACGGAGAACACGTGCGTCACGACGTCGCCGGGTGCCGCGTCCTTTGGTGGCGAGAGGACATCGACTCGAACGGCGCCGGCCGCCGACGCGCACAGCGCAGCGGCGACGACGAACGCTGTCATGACTCCCAGCCACTGTCTCCGCGATACCATCTCCCCAGCCTACAAGGGGGAAACGCAGTGCTCCCGGACCTTCAGTTGCCATCGCGGGGACATTCGTCTCTGCTCTACGGGACCGCGGCCGCGGCGAAGATCCCGGATCGGGCGAATGTCCTGCCAGCGGGGGGCGCGCGCACCCTGCGACACCCCACGACGGGGTAGCCTGCGTGGACGCATCAGGATGGAGGCTACGTGCGCGAAGCGCGGTTGATCCAGGAAATCGTGATCGAAGATATCGATCGCATCGGAGTTGTGGCTGACATCAGTCGACTGCTCGGCGATATGGGCATCAACCTGTCCGCTGTCTCGGCGGCAGTGGAAGGGGACTCCGTGCGGCTACGCCTCATCACGAGTTCGCAGTCCTACGCGCGAGATGCTCTTCGCGACGCAGGGTACACCGTGCGCGAGCGGGACGTCATTGCGATCGAGCTTCCGCACCATCCGGGCTTCCTCTGCCGCATCACCGAGGCCCTCGCCCGCCGCGAACTGACGATCACCGAGCTCTATGCCACGGTGCCCGAGGATGGAGACCTTGGGCTTGTCGTATTCTCTTGCTCGAATAACCTCCACGCCCTCCAGCTCCTGCGTGGCAAGTGAAACCCCGCAGACACCCATTCCGAGCGTCTGCGGCCGGAACGGCGTTCCTCAAGACTCCGTCCCTACGGCTGGCTTGCCGGCAGGACGGTAAACGCACGCCCGGCCGATCTGCCGAACACCTCGGGGAAGTAGAACTCACGCGCGACCGCCGGGATCACCTTGAACTCGCCGGGCTGCACAGCGCGGACGGCATGGCGGTAGTTGTAGGTGCCGGCCGGGAGGTAGTCCGCGAACAGGACGACCTTCTCGTCGCGCAACTCGCTGCGCGAGTACCAGCGCCACCACCACCACGGGAATCGAGACGATGTGTTTCCGGACTCTCGCATCACGTTGGGCCCGGACTCGAGGACGCTTGTTGTGGCTAGAGACGTGTCCACCGCTTCGCATCCGGCGGGGAGCGGATCCTCGACGACGACGTAGTACAAGTCGTTCGGCGCGACGATCGTCAGCCGGACCTCGTAGGTCTGCCCCACGACGGCCTCGCTGACGTCAGCGCAGGCCTTGTCGACGGGGCAACCGACCGGCACGTACTGGCGCGTGACGACGATGCCGCGGGCCAGAGGGCCGACCTGGTCTGCCGGGAGCTCGAGGTGCAAGTGCGCGGTGTAGTAGAGGACTCCTGGGCCCTCGTCGCGGAAGACCGTCAGCGAGTGCTGGTTCGCCGTTGCGAGGTCCTCTCCCGAGAACGTGAGGCGAGTCGAATCCCTGACGGTCTGCTTCGTCGCCGTGCCTGCGAGCCGCTGCGCCCCGTCCCAGAGGAGTCCGTAGGTGTAGTTCGCGTCGAGTTCGCCGGTCGAAACCATCCAATCTGTCAACGCGACGAGCGACCACGCGGTCTCCTGCGTCGTCTCCCAGATCCCGCCCTTTCGAGCCACCATGAGCCAGCGGACGACGTTGGGGAGAAGCGCGTTCTTCGGGTCGAGGCGAACGAACGCGTCGAGGATGATGCCCGTCGAGCGTGTATCTGTGTTCATTGCCCACCAGTCGTAGTTCGGCTCTTCCCAGTGCATTCCGGTCGCACTCTGAATGGATCCGCTGACGAGATCGGAGAGAAGAGTGTCGATCTCGGGTCGCGGCGCGCCGAGGCGGTCGAGCGCCATCGCGAGGTAGGCTTCGCCGTACTGACCGAGCTTCGCACGGTGGCTAAACAGCTGCGCGGCGTAGACTCCGGCCGGGTCATTGCGGCCGCCGAGAGCGAGGACGTAGAGTACCCAGGCCTGCCGGTTCGCCTCGCGATACGTCGCGAGGTCCTCCTGCGACACCAGGGTCGTCTCCAGATAATGCCCGGCGCGATCGACGACGTCGGATCGAACGAGCGTGTCCGCCTCCTCCAAGCGGAGGAGGGCGTACATCGCGTACGCGGTCAGGTAGGGGTTCGACGACTCTCCGTCCCACCATCCCCAGCCGCCGTCCCGGTTCTGCCGCACGTAGAGCTTCTCGAGTCCTTCCAGGACGAGGTCGTGGAGACGACTTGCGAGGTCTGCATCCTCGATGCCGAGGAGCTTGAGAGCACGATACGTCAGGACATTCGGCAGGAAACGGCTTACGACCTGCTCGGTGCACTCGTACTCATAGTGCTCGAGGTACGTGAGCCCGTCCTGCATTGCGGCGGCGAGCGACGCGTCGAGCTGGACGTCGAGACGACTCGACGACGCGTCGTAGTCCGCCGGAAGCGCGATCGTCTCCGTCCGACCGCCTGCCTGGCGTAGGTCGCCGCCCGTTCCGATGGTCTCGGGGGCGGTGTAGTGGTAGACGGGGATTGTGCCCTCGGGACCAGTCGTCAGGCGCGGGCGCGCCGCGTCGGACAGGTCGCCGGCCACGGCGCTGAACGCGAGATCCACGGAGTCGACATCCTGCACGACGACCCACCACGTCGCCTGGCTCTCCGACCCCGCAGGCACATGCAGCATCTGGACCGCGGGGGACTCGAGCGTGAGCCCGGTCGAGGCGAGAGTGACGTCGACGTCAAGATCGGCCGTCGTCTGGTTTGTCACGGAGGCGGCGAGGCGGACCCGGTCACCGACCACGAAGAACCGCGGCGCCACCGGACGCACAAGCAGAGGCTTTGTCACCAGCGTCTCGACCGTCACCTCGCCGACCTGGGTGTCGGTCGTCGCTCCCACGGCTCGGACAACCCAGGTCGTGAGATTGTCGGGGAGCTTCACATCGACGGTGGCATGCCCCTTGGAGTCTGTCGTGACGGCCGAATTCCAGAACGCCGTGTCGGCGAAGTTCTCCCGCACCGTGACGTTTGCCGGCAACTGGGCGGCGGCCGGCGGCGCGGCTGTGGTTCGCATCATCGACTCGGCCATCGGCGCCGCGGCGCCCACAAGCGGTGCTCCGCCGTCGACGGCGACCTTTCCTGCGTCGGATCCCCCCACATTCTGAAGCTGTTCAAGGGTCAGCCGCGACAGGGACAGCGTGAGCGAACTCGATGTCGTGACACCAAGGCCGCGTGGACCGTAGAACGTCGACGCGATGCGGTCGGATTCACGGGGGCTCAGCGTGAGAACCGCCTTGTCCACTACGTCGAGCGAGAACTGCGCCTGGACCGGCGAGCCGTCAGAGTCCGTTGCAGTGAGCGTGTAGCTTGCCGTCTGGCTTGGCAGCAAGGCTCCGATAGGTCCGGTCAGCGACAGGTTCAGGAGCCGCGGCTTCGGGCTGACGGAGAGAGAGGCGTAGCCCACCTTCATGCTTGCCGTGGGAAGGGAGCCGTCTGCGACAGCCGCAGTGCGCCCCTGAACGAGCACGACGCCGACATAGATGTTCGGCACATCGTCCTCAGTGATCCGGATCGGGAGCACGGTGCTATTGGAGGAGAGCTGGACGACCTCCTCGAACATCACGCTCCCGCGTTCGACGGTCACGAGGGCCCATTGCTCGCCCGAGTAGGGACTTGGAATGAGGATCTGCGCCGTGTCTCCCACGTTGTACGTCGTCTTGTCGCTGATGAGCGTGATGCGGTCGTTGTTCGACTGCTGCCACGACACCGCCTCAGGGCCGCTGACCCAGGCGAAGGTGCTGGACCGCGTTGCGTGCCCCATCTCATCCGTTCCTTCGACGACGACCTTGTAGGAGCCCGCGGAAGAGGGAACGAACGAGAAGGTCCCGTCTCCGTGTGCGTCCGTGGCCAGCGATCCGCTTGCCACCTCGGTGTCCTCAGTCGTCCACGTCCACGTGCCGCCGCCCGCTGAGTCGGGCTCCCACGTGTTCTTCCATTCGCGGCGGGAGATCGCGTAGCGGACGTCGCGGGTTGCGAGGCGCCCGCCGGCCCAGTCGACGGTCACGGCGCGGAACGACAGGGTCCGGCCGGCCTGGCCTATCGACATGTCCGCAGCCACTCCGACGTAGAACGACGCCGGATGCGCCAGGATCGTCGTGCGTCCGGAGATCGTCGAACCATCCGCGCCATGCGTTGTCGCCTCGACGGTCAGCGTCCTCGTCCCGTGGGCGATGCCGTCCTTTGCTTGCGGGTCCTTCGACGCGAGATCGGCCGGAAGCTCGATGACAAGAGCCCCCGACGTGTCCGTCTTCCCGCTGCCCTGGAGAATCGGCGTCGGAGTCGGGGGAGTCTGCCACCAACAGTCGAAGCAGATCCAGGGATCATCGATGTCGGAGAAGGAGTACTGCCCGAACCCGCTCGGCCGGAATGTGGTCGCTTCCGAGAGGACGTTCCACTCGACTGTGGCGCCCGCGACGGGGCCGCCGAAGAAGTACGAGGCCTGCGCGACGGCGCGCGTCGAGTCACTCTGGACGATCTCGCTGCGCTCGGCGGTGACGTTCACCTCGAACTCCGGCGCGCGGTACGCGGCGACCTGGAAGGAGTAGCTCTCGGATTGGTCGCCGTATTCGACGCGCACGGTGTAGTCGCCGAGCGCTGCATTCGCGGCGAGCGGGTAGGCGCCGGCGATGGCGCCGTACGAATCAAGCGGCAGGGTCTTGTCGAGCACGGTGTTCCAGGTCGGATCCGTGATCCGAACGTGTGCCTCCGTTGCTGTGGGCAGGCTGTACCGAGCATCCGTTTCGGCTCGCAGGACGGCGCGGAACGACACCGTCTGGCCTGCTCGATAGATCGGACGGTCGGAGTCGACGTAGGCGCGCCCGTCCGGCGGAGTCTCGCTCGTGAACCCAAACTCCCATGGACTGATTCCGTTTGTCCACTCCGAGCTCGCGAGGACGAACGGGCTTCGTCCCATGATCGTCAAGCCCCTCCAATCGACGGACGCCGATCCGGGGAATCGCGCCACTCCGTGGCTGTCGCTCACATCGACGTCAACGGCCTTCCCATCGGAATTCATCCCCCACAGGATGAGGCCGGCCACAGGCGCTCCGGTCTCGAGATCGGTCGCCCAGACAAGCGTCTCGGTCTCCGACGTCTTGACGACGAGGTGCGTCGGCGTCGAGATGAGGAGATGCCGCCCTTGCCACCGATTCCACTCCACGCCGCTTGCCTGCATGTCGATGAGGTAGACGCCGGGTTCGAGAGGCCCACCGCCTTCGACGAGGTCGACGGACGTGTAGGCTTCCTTGTTGAGCGGCGACGCCACGTCGATCGACCACGTTCGCACGCGGCTGCGAGGTGATGGAGAGTAGTCGTACCAATCGTTGACCGCCTCGAAGTACTGGTCGATGTCGATCTTGTCCAGCGTCAACGTGAGACGGGTCGTGTTCCGGTGCGCTACGACGATGTGCGCCGGCTCGTACGAGCTGTAGGTGCCTACGTTGCCGGGCACGTGCAGCCAGGCAGCGGGCTCAAGAGGCGCCGTCGTGAAGTGCACGACAAGCGACTGGTCGGTCTTGTTGCCGTAGGGGTCTTCGATTCCAGGGCTGACCGTCACGGTGTACGCCTGGCTCGGCTTCGCGGCGAAGTAGACGACGTACTGCAAGTCCCACGAGCTGAAATAGCCGGAGACGTCCTCCGGTTTGGGCGCCGGCTCGATCGTGATGTGCTTCAGGACGGTGTCTTCGTTCACGGGCGCGGAGAACGAGAGAATGAACGGTTCGTAGGGACTCGCGGCGAGGTTGCCGTCGCGTGGCGACGTCCCGACGATGCGCAGAACCGGGACCGTACGGAAGCGGAAGTGGACGAAATCGCTTGTGCCGAGACCGCCGGCCTGCGCCGTCGCTCCGGGCTCCAACGTCACGGTGTACTGGCGATCGAACGCGAGTGGAGTAGCCGGCCTGAAGACGAGGTCGTTTCCGTCCGCGGTGAGGGTTCCCGGAACGGGCGTGCTCCAGAGCCCGAACAGCGTGACCGCGCGCACTGACATGCGACTCGCGGCCGAACGGGCGTCCATCGGCATGTTGAACGTCACGCGGATCGAATCCGTCAGGGAGACGAGTTCATCCCCGTCGCGCGGGCTTGTTCCCACGAGCTGCGGCCGCTCTGTGATGAAGGTCCAGGTCACATCGGAAGGGAGAACGGCTCCGCTCGGATCCGTCAGGCCAGCGCGAACGGTTGCGCGATACTGCGTCCCGCCAAGCAGAGGCTCTGTGGGGGTGAACTCATACACCGAAGTGTTCAACCACTCGCCGGTGCCCGCGACGGTCGGTTCGAGAACAAGGGGGGCGGGCTGTGCCTCGGTCCCCGGCGCGGACAGGGAGGAGAGCGAAACGACCGGGCGGTTGAAGAGGACCGTGATCGTCGCGTCCGCGGCGATCTCGGTGGCGCCGTCGACGGGAATCATCTGGGTCACGGCCAGGTACCCCACGGTATGGAGTCGGAGCGAGAAGGGATCCGAAAGAGCGATGCCGCCTGCGTCGCGAGCGGTCGCTGCGACAGTCACCGTGTACATCGTGTCCCGGCTCCAGAGCGCCGTCGGTGTGAACCGGACCGTGGTGTCGGAGATCCACGCCCAACGGCCGGCGACGTCGGGCGCGATCTTTGCCGCGGCTTGGACAGAGGCGTGATCCATCGCCCGATCGAAGACAAGGGTGATCGCGCCATCCACGGGAAGCTCTGCACCGTGCACAGGTGTCGTCTCGATCACTCGCGGACCCGCGAGCTCCGGCTGCGCCGCCGCCGTCCCGACAGGCGACGGCAGGGCGAGGACGAAGGCCCCCAGCAACACAAGAACACTCGAAACCGCTCGCGCTCTCCTCACGTTCATGACACTCCCCCTATGCATGGCCGGATGTTCCAATCACGCGCCACTGTGGTCCATTCCTGCGATGCCGTCAACTGGCACCCTATAGACACCCAAACCCCGTGCGGCGTTTCGCCTCCACCTGGAGAGCCGAACGTTGGGCGCCCGCGGCATGCGGAGCGGCGCGCCCTGGGCGGTATTCCCGGATGTCTAGCACTATGCCGTGGGTGGCACAATCAGGTTGTCGGTCCTTGACAAGTGAACAGAGACAGCGAATCCACGCGGTGGATTCGAGCGGATCCCCCTGGGGGATCCGAGCGGACTTACTGAGGTAGGTCCGAGCGCTTCCCATCGCGGGAGGCGCACAGACCCGCAAGGCGGGTCTTGAGTGATGATCTGAAGATTGCGGCGGGTTGTCCGTCGCGATAAGTCCTCATTCGAAGTATCTACCAAAGGCAAACCGGTCGAAAGACCGGGACGCAAAGCTACGGACCTTCTAGGCAGCTCAGCGACGGCTCACAAGGCCGGCGCGAACTCTTGAGAAACGCAAACCAGGGGAAACCCTGGGACGCAAAGCC
>CAIMCX010000108.1 GCA_903839615.1 uncultured bacterium | reverse complement strand
ATCCCGACAAGCTCGCAGTACTGCCAGATCTACAAGGACACGAATGGTGGAATCATCCCGACGATGGGTGCCGTTCGTAGTGGGTACACGTACTACTTCGCCACAATCTACGCGCTGCGCTCGAAGGGCTACACGTCGGTCCAGGACCTGAATGGCAAGATCTGGATCTACAACGACGTCGGCTCGGGCTCGGGGTACAAGTACCCGAATGTCTTCCTCCACCAGAACGGCATCGTGCCGAGCAGCGTCGTCGAGACCGGCGGGCACGTGAACTCGATGATCGCCCTTCTCCAGGGACAGGGCGACTTCTGCACCGGGTACGGCTCGCCCCCGCTCGCCCCGCAGTGCCTGAAGGATCAGGGCATCATGTGGCAGTGGGGCGACGATCCGGAACTCATGGTTTGGGATCACTTCCACAACGCGCTTGTTCGTGACGGCCTGCGCTGGAGCTGCCTGGACCTGCGCTACGCGGTCATCGGCCAGTATCCTGATGTCTTCTCGCAGGTTGGAATCGTCGCCACCGTCGGCCCGATCCCGAACGACTGCCTCGCGTTTGTTTCGAACTTCCCGGCCGCTCTGAAGGACCAGATCGTGAACGCTCTCGTGGCGGAGATTGCCACGCCTGCGGGTCTCGCGATTTGGAACAATGCGAAGTTCTACCAGTGGTCGGGCATGGCCCCTGTCAAGGACAGCGACTTCGATCTGATGCGCGCCGTCCTTGGCTATCCCGTTCCGCAGCGCTAGGGCCGTAGTCTAGAGAAGTAGGACGGAATGGGGAGAGAGGAGGTCACCTCCTCTCTCCTCTTCGTACAAGAGGGATGCCATGCCTGAGCCGCAGCTGGTCATTGAGCACGTGACGAAGGTCTACGAGCGCGGCGACGTCCACGCGCTTCGAGACGTGTCCCTCACGGTGAACAAGGGAGAGTTCCTCGTGCTCATCGGCCTCTCCGGTTCGGGGAAGTCGACCCTGCTTCGCTGCATCAATCGGCTGATCGAGCCGACGTCGGGCCGAGTTCTCCTGAATGGCGTGGACGTCACGGCAGCCAAGGGCGCTGAACTGCGCAGAATTCGGCGCAAGATTGGAATGGTCTTCCAGCACTTCAATCTCGTGAAGCGCTCGTCGGTGCTTCGCAACGTTCTCGCCGGGCGCTTGGGCTATGCCCCTGTCGGCCCGACGATCATCGGTCGGTTCCCGCGCGAGGATCTGGAGCGAGCGCGAAAGAGCCTGGAAACGGTCGGATTGCTGGAGAAGATGTACACGCGCGCCGATCAGCTCTCAGGCGGTCAACAGCAACGCGTGGGCATCGCACGTGCCCTGATGCAGGAGCCGGAGCTGATCCTTGCCGATGAGCCCGTCTCCGCTTTGGATCCGGCAACAGCGAATTCCATTCTTCAGTACCTCGAAGAGACGAACCACGAGTACGGAGCCACCGTAATCTGCGCGCTTCACTTCCTGTCGCTCGCGCGCCGCTACGGCACGCGCATTATCGCACTCAAGGACGGAGCCATCGTGTTTGAGGGCCTGCCCAGCGACATTGACAGCGTCCGATTCAAGGAGATCTACGGCGAAGACGCCGAAGAGGTGGAGGTGCGCTAGGTGAGTCGCCGCTTCCGCCTGCCCAAGGACCGGATCGCCGCCCTGGCAGCAGACTGGGGCCTTCTTCTCCTCCTCTCCTACTGCGTCTACTACCTCACTAACTACTGGTTTCGGGCGCTCCACAGAGTGGCGCCGGGCTACAGAGTGCCGTTTCCAGGTTACGCCTACGCCGTCACGATCGTCTCGACGTTTGTCCTCGCCATGCTTTGGGAGAATCTCGGGACGTCGATTGGCTGGAAGGGCGTGGGCCTCGCGCAGGCGGACCGCGAGTATCGCTCGCTGGGACTTGGCCGCCGAACCCTGCATCTTCTCGCGGATCTTGCCTCGTGGGGCATGACGGGGCTCTCCGCGGGCTTCGCCCTCGTTCCTGTGGCTGGGCTTGGGACCTTGCTCTACGGCATCGCTTCGCGGACGGGAGTCTCGATCGTCCCCACGCTGACCTTCTGGCCCATCGGCCCGTGGCCGGCAACGCTGGGTCTCACGCTGCTCATGGCTGCCGCCCTCGCGGCGGTTGGCGCCCTATGCTGGTGGGTTGCCGGTGGGCTATGGGGATGGCTCTGGCCTCGGACGAAGGGAGCGCCGGCCTGGGTCGAACGAGTCTCACGCTCTCTGGTGTGCCGCGCATCGGATCTCCGGGACAGCCGACCGCCACGGCGCTGGTGGCAGACAAGTTGGGGCCTTGTGACGCTCCTCATCGTGGTGATGACGATCTATGTCGGCGCACTGACGTCGGAGATCAGCATCCATACGATGATTCAGCGCGCAGCGATCCCCGGTGCGTACTGGGCGAAGCTCCTAAGCCCCGACTTCACGTACTTCCTCACCCCGGAGCCGGACCTGCGCGACACGATGCTCAACGCGGCCATCGTGTCGATCTTCATGGCGCTGGTTGCCACGCTCTTTGGTTTCGTCTTCGCGTTTCCGCTCTCGTTTCTCGGGGCGCGGAACATGGTGACGAAGAATCGGCTTGGCTGGGCGGTCTACACCGTGGTGCGCGGGGCATTCAACGTCGGGCGTTCCATCGAACCCTTCGTAATGGCCCTGTTCTTCGCCTTCTGGATCAAGTTCGGCCCCTTCGCCGGCGCCTTGGCCCTTTTCTTCCACACCGTCGCCGCACTGGGGAAGCTCTTCTCCGAGCAGGTCGAAGCCATTGATCCTGGTCCCGTGGAAGCCATCGTGGCCAGCGGGGGCAGTCGCTTGCAGGTTCTGCGCTATGGCGTCATGCCCCAGGTTGTTCCGCCGTTCCTAGCATTCACCCTCTACCGCTGGGACATCAACGTGCGCATGTCGACAATCATCGGAATTGTCGCCGGGTGCGGCCTCGGGCGCTTCTTCAATTACTTCAAGAACGAACTGCGGTGGCATGAGGTGGGAGCCGTCCTCGTGATCATTGCGGTCGTCGTCATCAGCATGGACTACATCAGCGGCCGCGTCCGGGAGAGGATCACGTGATAACGACTTCGTCTCGACCTGCCGCCAAGGGAGTGCGAAGCGCCATCGCACTGGCGAAACGCGCCGTGACGCGGGTCACGATCTTCGTGATCGACGTCGCGTTTCTCTTGTACCTCTTCGTCATGGGATCCTATGTCGTGACCCGGATCGCGTCGGGAGTCGGTCACTATATCCCTATCCCCGGCGGGTTCGTCGTTCTCCTCGCTCTGGTCGTTGCTGCAGTCTGGGGGGGATTTGGAGTCTCGGTAGGGAGAAAGACCACCGAGTTCCTGACCGGGAAACCGTCGCGGGCTCCGAAGGAGCATGAGGGGCTCGGTCGCTCGGGGGCAACAGCTTCGTCAGTGGGGCCGGCGCGCGGCCCGTGGTATCACGCTCTGTGGGGCTGGAGCGTCGCTCTCATGATCGTGGTAACGCTGGCGGCGGCCGTCCTGTTCACGCAGGTCGACTTCT
>CAIMCX010000107.1 GCA_903839615.1 uncultured bacterium | reverse complement strand
TTGTGGATGTAGGGGACCGCTAGCCCCCCACCTAGCACAGGCTGGCGGAGGGGGCGGGATTTGAACCCGCGGTACCCACGAGGAGTACACTGGTTCTCCAAACCAGCGGCTTCGGCCGCTCACCCACCCCTCCGAAAACTCGTTCGGACGGCATTCTACCGGGTGCGACCTGGCCCAAGCAAGGACAAGCTCTCCGCGCGAGCGATCGGGAGCTCGGAGTGCCTCCTACCGCAAGTTCGTATCCGGCGGGCCGCGCGGCCACGGTATGGGAGAATCTCCGCGAGCAGATCCACCTCCGCGGCGATGAATTCATCGGGCAGCATGTATCAAAGAGCGGCGCGGGATTCTGCGAGATCCCGCGAGTACTACGGCGCGCAATCGGGCCGAGCGGGAACCGGGTGCTGTATCACTGCAAGACCCCGTCACCCAGAGGTGGAGTGCCTACATGGCTCTTGCGGGGGCCGGTGAACTGCCGCCCCGGGGCAAGTTGTCGTTTACTACCGTCGGCCGACGCGAGGGAGTGAGGTCAACTCCAAGGACAGCCTCGAGAGCCCGCTTGGTGATGATCTCGACGGACCTGTAGACGTCGCTCTCGATACGGTTCACCGTGGTGAACGGCATCCCCGCTTGCTTGGCGAGAGACCGCTGCGTGAGCTCCCGCTCGATCCGAACAGCTTGCAGCCGCGTCGCGTCGATCTTCACTTTCGCGTGGATCCTATGCGCCATCGTTCGCCCCCTGCTTCCTACTATACCGCTTCAGCACACGATCCGCCGCATGGTGAGGCTCATGTCCACTCCGGGCGAGGAGCGGAAGGACCGCCGGCGCAGCAAGAGAGGCGACCAAGAGCCGCCGCAAGAGCAATCTCAATAATGCAACCTCGAGCCCACGTGTCGAGCAGCGCCAACCCGAAGCCGCCGTGAAGAGTGATGGGGAGACTGTTCCGCGCGGATGTTCCGATCCTCTCGCCAGCCGGCGACGGCCGCGGGGGCGGCTTGGCAGAGGCGCATCTCGACCACGGGGTTGTCGGGGCTCGGGATGGTGTTGCCACTTCGGGCCTCCTGACGCCTCCCGCAACCGCGCCGGACGACGGAGCAGTTGCCATCGAGGGAGCGGTCCGGTAGATTCTCCCAGAGAGGAGGAGGCCGATGGCAACGCGACGAGACACTCCATACATCTGGGCAACGTGGCTGACGAAGCTGCTCTCGGGAGAGGGCCAGTGCGAGTGGTCGGCGTGGTTCCGCGCGCATCACAAGGACTACGACCGCCTTCCGACCGATCTCGACGTCGCCGCGTGGACGCTCGACCACGGCCAGCTCGTGCGGACGCGGCGCGAGCAGCTGCTCGCGGAGGGATACGAGGTATTCGTCGAGGACGACAACGCCTTCAAGCGCGTCGGCAAGACAGGAATCGTCGTGTCCGGCAAGCCGGATCTCGTCGCCTTCCGCGACGGCCGCGGCGTGATCGAGGACTGCAAGACCGGCCGGCCGCGGACGAGCGACAGCGCGCAGGTCCTCGTCTACCTTCTCCTTTTCCCCATCGGCAACCCGCGCTGCGCCGGGCTCAAGATGTCCGGCCGCGTCGTGTACCGCAACGGCACGCTCGACGTGCCGCCGGAGAGCCTCGACGCTGCGTTCCGCGAGCGCTTCGTCGCCCTCGTTCAGCGAGTCGGCGCAGAGAAACCGCTCGCGAAGAACCCCGCGTGGGCCGAGTGTCGCTTCTGCGATATCGGACCGACCGACTGCCTGTACCGCGTCGACCAGCCGCCCGAGTCCGCCGAAGCGTCGACGGATCTGTTCTAGTCTGTCCAGCTTCACCATCGCGTGGACAGCCAATCACCGCAGAGCGCGCAGAGAGAGCAGAGTCACTGACCCATACTCCCAGGCCTCATGATGAGAAGCCTGAAACGAAACACGGGGACTCTCGAAGACGGGGGTTGCCGTTCGCTCCGCGCACTCTGCGCGCTCTGCGGTAGAGACCGCTTGTCGTTCGCAACGTAGGACCGCGGGGACCAGATGCCGGTGAGCGTACTAAGAGATCCGAGGTCACTCCGATGCTGGGCATTCTAGTCTCCGCCCTTCACCCGCTGGTTGACACGGGGACCGCGCCGCCGTAGGCTCTTGGCGAATTCGGATGATCTACTCCAAAACAGCCAAGTACGCGATTCTGGCGCTCGCCGAGGTCTCCGCGCGGTCGAGCGGCCACTACGTTTCTACGCAGGAGATCGCTGACGTTGCGGCGATCCCCTACCCGCACTTCGCAAAGACCCTCGCGCAGCTGAAGCGCGCCGGGCTTGTGACCACGTCGCGCGGCAAGTCAGGCGGAATCCTCTTGGCCAAGCCCGCCGACCAGATCCGAGTGCTCGATGTCGTGCTCGCGATCGACGGGCCGGCGACCCTGAACGACTGTCCTCTCCTCCTGCAATCCTGCAATTGCACGCGGACCTGTTCGCTCCATGGGCTCTGGCGCGAGACCCACGACGCCATCCTCGGCTTCCTCACCCACACGACGATCGCCGATATCGCGGTGGCTCGCGCCGGCCTCGCCTCCTAGGGTTTCCCTCGATTCCTCCACGCCTTCTTCACAGGCATAGTCTACTGTCTCTCGTATATCGGACATGTCGCCCCGAAATTCCGTATCATCGGGCGATCATAGTCCGTCGTGAAGGACCGGCGCTGATCCCAGGCCGGCGCATAGCGGAGGTGGCACGGAGATGCAGAAGCGGACAACGGGCGCGGCGGTTCTCGTCCTCGCGGGGCTCTTCCTTTCTGTTGTCGTGGGCGCAAGCGAGAGCGCGGGTGAGGCTCTGACATTGCCGATCGCCGGCTCGTGGTCGGTCGCGTCAAGCGTACGCGTCGACCCTGTCCCGGTAGCGCCGGGCTCCATCGAAATCCGCGGCGTCGGGACATTCACGTACGATCCCACGACCATCACGTCGCTTCGGCCGGACCTCTTCGTCGCGGGCCGCTTCTCAGCGTTCGACGTCCTCGTACAGCTTGCCGCGGCGGGACAGATCGACCTCAAGTACGCGTACGACGAGACGGAGAAGACCTACGTCGTCCAGTCGATCAACGGGCTCGACGGCTGGTGGTACGACGTCCGGCTTCCGGGAGGTGCCTACGAGCGGACGGCCCTGCGAGTGGACACGTACCCGATCAAGGATGGCGCGTCCATCTACCTCTACATCGAGGACCCCGCTCGCCTCGCGGCGATCCACGCGAGCTTCCGCGAAGAGGCCGCCCGGTTTCGGTCGAACAACGGACAAGTCATCGTTCCTGTCGTCACGATCAAGGGGCCCCGGTCGACCGTGACGTTCCAGGACGTGGTGGTGACAGCGCACAACTCCCGCCCCGACATCTTCCAGCCCGGAGTCATCACCGCGCTCGACGTGCTTCTCAGTCTCGGAGAACAGGGAAAGATCGCTGGGCTCGATCTGACGTGGCACGCGACGATCGCCGGCGTCCCCAACGTGAACCACTA
>CAIMCX010000106.1 GCA_903839615.1 uncultured bacterium | reverse complement strand
TGGAGCACATCGAGCGCGGCTACGACCGGCTGGCCGAGAAGCTGCAATCCTTGGGGGCAAGCATTGAACGACGAGAAGCGTGAGGGTGAGGGCGATCGACGACCGCTCGTCGAGGACTACCTCGGCACACGAGCGCGTGTCTATGGGACGGAGCAGGCGGTCCTCGTCGCTGTCGATCTCGAAGGCCACACGGAGGACTTGCTGGACGAGCTCGAGGCGCTTGCCGACACCGCTGGCATTCCCACCCTGGCGACGGTGGTCCAGAACCGCTTCCGCCCCGACGGCGCGACGTTCATCGGCAAGGGTAAGACAGAAGAAGTGCGTGCTCTGGCCGACGAGGTCGGCGCCGACGTCGTCATCTTCAACAACGAACTGAGTCCCGGCCAGGGACGGAACCTGGAAGAGGCGCTCGGCCGGAAGGTCGTCGATCGGACGGAGCTCATCCTTGACATCTTCGCTCAGCGCGCGGCGACCAAGGAGGCGAAGCTCCAGGTAGAACTGGCGCAGCTTCGCTACCAACTGCCGCGTCTTCGCGGCTGGGGAGACGCTCTGACGCATGCTGGCGCCGGCATTGGCACGCGCGGGCCGGGCGAGACGAAGCTCGAGATCGACCGGAACAAGATCACCCGGCGCGTCCACGCGATCGAGCGGCAGCTGCGCGAGGCCTCCGAAGAGCGCGCCGTGCGGCGCAAGCTGCGCGAGCGGAGCGACGTCCCCCAGGTGGCGCTCGTCGGGTACACGAACAGCGGGAAGTCGACACTCCTGAACCAGCTGGCTGGAGCCGACGCGTTCGTCGAGGACCGGCTGTTCGCCACGCTGGACACGCTCGTGCGACGCGGCCCCGTTGCAGCAGGGCGCGATGTCTTGTTCATCGACACGGTCGGGTTCATTCGCGACCTGCCGCATCAACTTGTGCCCGCCTTTGCTGCGACCCTTGAGGCGGCGCGCTACGCCGACCTCGTGCTCCACATCGTCGACATCGCCCGTCCGTCGGCCGTCGATGACTTCCACGCCGTCGAGGAGACGCTCGAGAAGGAGGTCTTCTCGAAGGGCGACGAGCGGCCGTCCATGCTCAACGTGCTGAACAAGATCGACGTCGCCCCCGAGTTCGCGCTTCGCGAGTTCGAGGGGGTCGCCATCTCCGCCAAAGAAGGTCTGCACGTCGACGTCCTGCGCGAACGCGTCGCCGCGCTCGTGTATCCGGGCGACCGCGACGTCGAGCTGCTCGTCCCTCACACTGCCATTCGCTCGCTTGCCTTCCTCCGCGTCAAGGACCGCATCGAGATCGTCGAGTACGTCGAGGAAGGTGTGCGCGTCCGCGGGCGCTTCTCACGAGAGGAACTGGCCGCCGCCGAGGCGGCCGGGAGCCGGACTATTCCGACTTCTTCGGCGACGGAAGCGGCGTAACCTCGGTTGCGTCGATCTCGATTCGGTCTCGGTCCTCGGTCAAGACGGTCACCGTGTGGCGGAAGATGCTGTGACTGATGACCTTGCCCTGCTTGTCGCCGACTGCCACCTGCGACCCCAGCTTCGGAAGCTGCGCGAGCTCGGCGAGGTAGGCCTCGCGTTCGTAGGCGAGGCAGCACATCAGGCGACCGCACATCCCCGTGATTCGTTCCGGGGACACGAACAGCTCCTGGTCGTAGGCATACTCCATCGGAACGGGCTTTGGCTCTCGCAGGAAGCGATGACAGCAGACCTCGACGCCGCACCGCCCGAACCCTCCGCGGAGCTTCGTCTCGTCGCGATGTCCCATCTGCCGGAGCTCGATACGAGTCCCGAATTGGCTTGCGAGATCGCGCAGGAGTTCGCGGAAGTCGACGCGATGAGGCGCGGTGAAGAAGATCCGCAGGAGCTTTCGGTCGAGCGTGTAGTCGGCGGCCACGAGGTGCATCGGCAGGTTGTGACGCGCGACGGTGGCGCGCGTCGAATGCAACGCGCGCTCGGCGTCCGCCTGGTTGTAACGGTGGGATTCCACATCGGCATCGGACGCAACCCGAAGCACGGGTTCGAGCTCCGTCCCGAGACCCATCCCGGCCGCCACCTCTTCCGTCACGAGGCCAAGCCTCGGCCCCGAGTGCTCGACGACGCAGTGCACTCCGGCCTGCACCGGGATCTCGCCGGCGCGGAAGTAGGTCAGATCCCGTTCGACGTCGAGCATGCGTACGAGGACGACGCGATCAGCGGCCACGGGGCAACCCTCCGAAGCTGAGGAAGAGCGAGAGAAGGACGGCCTCCGGCGGCGAGTACGCGGCGAAGGCACGGTTCGCCGTCTCGATCGCGCCACAGCCGCGTTCAAGAACCCGCGCCGGGATAGAGCGCGTCGCCGCGTCGTTTGCTGCGACGCCGTCACGCACCGCGTCGGCACAGGCCGAGAGAAGCTCACCGAGGAAGACGAACAACGTCGCGCGTTCTTGTGCCGCCAGCGTCGAGACTGCGGTCGTAAGCACCTCAGGATCGAGCGCTGCCGCGCGGCCGGCCAATACGAGGAGTGCCTCTCGCCGCTCGATCGGACCTGAATCAAGGCACGCGGCCACGACATCGGCGGCTGTGGCCGCCGCGAAGCGCTTCCGCGCTGCGGCGCGAGCCGGCTCGACCGCAACCGGCGCGGCGATCAGGTTGGCAAGCTCTCCCGGCCGCGTCGCAACGCGCGCAAGCCAATGGGCCTCGGTTGTCGAATGGCCGGCTGCGCCCAGACGCAAGACGACCTCGGCCCTCGACTCGGGCCGCACGCGCTCGACACGGCTGCGCGAGACGATGGTTGGGAGGAGATCCCCGGTGTGCTCAGCCAAGAGCGCGAAGACCATTCCGCGTGTCGGCTCCTCGAGGATCTTGAGCATGGCGTTCGACGCCTCGGGCGTGAGGTCTTCGGCGTAGGGAGCGAGACACGCCTTGCGGTCTGCCTGAACGGCGGAGAACTGCGCCATGCGGATCACGTCGCGGACTTGGTCGATGCCGATCTTCTC
>CAIMCX010000105.1 GCA_903839615.1 uncultured bacterium | reverse complement strand
GAGCAGATGGGCGTGAGTCGTCCATCGATCCGAGAAGCCCTGTCCGCACTTCAGGCGATGGCGCTGATCGAGTCGCGCCCGGGAAGCGGCAACTACGTCCTGCGCGCGCCATCGCCTCTGGATGAGCGGAACGCCGTCGGGCTGATCGAAAGCGAGGCCGGCTGCCTTGAGGTGATGGAGGCTCGCGAGGCGCTCGAGCCGGCCGTTGCGGCGCTGGCGGCAGAGAAGATGGCCAACTCGGCGCTCACGAAACTGAGAGACGCGCTGAAGCGAATGGGGCGCTTCGCCGCGAAGAACGACTTCGAGGCGTACTTCCAGGCGGACAAGGCGTTCCACAGCGCCCTCGCTGAGGCATCGGGCAACGCTCTCATCTCGTCCGCGCTCGGACCGCTGATCGACACGATGGACCACAGGGTGTATCGGGAGTTCACGCGCCAGTATTACTTGAAGAACGTGAGCGACCTTCAGCACGTGGTCGATCTGCATCGTGAGATCTTCGCGGCGGTGGAAGAGAGAGATAGCGAGACGGCTCGCTCGAAGATGGTCGAACACTGGACACGGATGCGCGAGATCTGGGAAGCGTAATGCCGCGCGAAACGAAGACCAGCGGTGAAGGAAGAGAGGAACGGATGCCAGCTGAGAAGAAACTCGTCGTCGTCGCCTTGGGCGGGAATGCGATCCTGCAGCCCGGCCAGCGCGGCACGTTCGAAGAACAGATGAAGAACGTCCACCTGACCTGCGAGCAGTTGGCGCACATGGTCGAGTCGGGCAAGTACAAGATCGTCGTCACGCACGGGAACGGCCCGCAGGTGGGGAACATCCTCCTGCAGAACGAGGTCGGGAAGGACGTCGCGGCACCGATGCCGCTCTACGTCTGCGGTGCCGAAAGCCAGGGTCTGATCGGCTATATGATCCAGCAGAACCTGACGAATCTCTTTGCCGCAGGAGGGCGCCCGGACATCCCGGTGGCCACGATCGTCACGCAGGTCGTTGTCGACGCGAACGACGACGCGTTCAAGCATCCGACGAAGCCCGTCGGCCCGTTCTACTCCGCCGACGAGGCGAAGCGTCTGCACGACGAGAAGGGCTACGACGTGAAGGAAGACGCCGGCCGCGGATGGCGCCGCGTCGTCGCATCTCCGGATCCGGTCGAGATCTTCGAGAAGGAAGTCATTCGTCAGCTCGTCGCGGCACGCTCGATCGTCATCGCTTCGGGCGGCGGCGGGATTCCCGTCGTACGCGAGGACGGCGGCCTGAAGGGCGTGGACGCCGTCATCGACAAGGACCTTGCAGGGGAGCGGTTGGCTGCCGACGTCAAGGCGTCGATCTTCATGATCCTGACCGACGTGAGCCAGGTGAAGCTCTACTACAAGACGCCGCAGGAAAAAGCGCTCGACCGCATGACGGTGGCCGAGGCGAAGAAGTATCACGCCGAGGGACATTTCGCGAAGGGGTCGATGGAGCCGAAGGTCCGTGCCGCGATTCGGTTCGTCGAGGCGGGCGGCGAGAAGGCGATCATCACCTCGCTCGACAAGGCGACGGACGCGCTCGATGGCAAGGCCGGCACGACGATCACGGGGTGATGGCCATCTGCGGATGGCCATCACCATAGGATAGAGAAACGAGGGAGGAAATGTGTCCAACACAACACTGAGGGGACGGGACTTCATCACCTGGCTTGAGTTCTCGCGCGACGAACTGGATGCCATTCTCGACACCGGGCACGACCTGAAGCGGAAGTTCATCCGCCGCGAGCCGCACAAGATCCTCGACGGGCAGACGTTGCACATGATGTTCTACAACACGTCGCTGCGGACCCGAAACTCGTTCGAAACCGCGATGACGCAGCTCGGCGGTCACGCCCACTTCCTGCAACCGGGCGCCGTCTACACGCCGGCCCTGAAGGGCGATGAGAAGGCCTACTCGACCGAGCGCATCAGCGACGTCGCCCGCGTCCTCGCCGAGATGGGCGACGCGATCGCGATCCGCATCTACGGCAAGTACACCGACTGGAAGTACGGCAAGGGCAACCAGATCATCCGCGAGTTTGCCCACTGGTCGAAGGTCCCGGTCATCAACATGGAAGACGACATGTATCACCCGTGCCAGGACCTGGCCGACGTGATGACGATGCAGGAGAAGCTCGGTCACAACCTGCAGGGGAGGAAGTTCGTCATGAGTTGGGCGTACTCCGGCTCGGTCGAGAAGCCTCTTGCCGTCCCGCAGAGCTGCATCATCGCCGCGGCGACGATGGGCATGGACGTCACGCTTGCCCATCCGAAGGGCTTCGATCTCGACCCAAAGGTGCTCCAGGCGTCGAAGGATCTCGCGAAGCGCCATGGCGGGGCGTTCAAGATCGTGAACGACATGGATCAGGCGTTCAAGGGCGCCGACGTCGTCTACCCGAAGGCGTGGACCGTGCAGCCAACCGATGGCAAGATGCCGATGGATCCGGAGAAGGCGAAGGCCTTGTTCGAGGCGAACAAGAGCTGGATCACGACGCAGGACAAGATGAAGCTCACGAACGACGCGATCTACATGCACTGCCTCCCCGCCGACCGCGACATGGAAGTCACGGATGAGGTCATCGACGGTCCGAACTCGGTCATCATCGAGCAGGCGGCGAACCGCCTCCACGGGCAGAAGGGCATGATGGTCTGCATCATGGGCTAGGAAGGACCGGCGTAACCGCAGAGGACGCCCGGCGGTTGCGTTCCTGGCAAAGGAGGTTTCATGAGCTGGTTCGATCTTGCCGGTCGTGACCTGATCAGCGAAATTGACTGGACTCGGGAAGAGTACGACATCGCGATGAAGGTCACTGACCAGATGAAGGGCGCGTACTACAGTCGCTCCCCTCACCCGTACCTCCAGTACAAGACGTTCGCGATGATGTTCTTCGCCGGTTCCACAAGGACCCGCATGTCGTTCGAGACGGCGATGACGCAGCTCGGCGGGCACGCGCAGTTCATCGACCCGCAGACGACGCGCCTGTCGCTCGAGGACAAGCCGGGCGCCGGGGAGACGGTGAAGGACACGGCCGAGGCAATGGAGCGGTATTGCGACGGAGTCGGCATCCGGCTTCTCGACGACAAGATCCGCGCCTACGGCGAGGCGGACGAGGTCATGCAGAAGTTCGCCAAGCATTGCCGCGTGCCGATCATCAACATGGCGTCGGACATCAACCATCCGTGCCAGTCGCTGACCGACATCTACACGATGCACGAGAAGCTTGACGCGGACGTCAACCGCAAGAAGATCGTCATCATGTGGGCGTGGTCCCCGTGGATCCGCGGTTGGTGCTCGGTGCAGGGCACGGCGCTCATCTCTTCGATGTACGGGATGAACGTCGTGGTGGCAAACCCGCCCGAATACGACCTCGATCCGAAGGTCATGCAACAGTGCCGCGACCTCGCGTCGGCGTCGGGCGGATCGTTCGAGATCTCGCACGATCTCGACAAGGCGCTCGACGGGGCGACCGTCGTCTTCCCGCGCAACTGGTTCACGAAGGATCGCTACCAGATCGGGAAGGACAAAGAAGCCGAGATCGCGAAGAAGTACGTGAGCTGGAAGTACTCGACGGAGCGCCAGAAGAAGCTCGGCGACCCCGGGTACCTCCTCCAATGCATGCCCGTGGACCGCGGCAATGAAGCGGATCCGGAGGTGTGTGACAACAAGCTGTCGTGGATCCTCGACCAGGCCGAGAACCGCCTCCACACGCAAAAGGCGATCCTCACCTTGACGATGGGAGGCCGCTTGTAGTGAAGCGTACGACGCTCATCGGAGCCGGGGTTCCTAGGCCCGATGCGATCGATAAGGTCCGGGGCGAGGCGAGGTACGCGGACGACCTCGCCTTCCCCGGCATGCTCCACGCTTCTCTCGTTCGCAGTCCGCACCCTCACGCGCGCATCGTCGGAATCGAAGCCGAGGCGGCGCGTTCTCTTTCCGGGGTGGTCGCCGTGCTCACGGCGACCGACGTTCCCGGCGACAACATCGTGCACGTGATCGTCGACGACCAGCCGGCGCTCGCCGAGGGCGTCGTGCGCTACGTAGGAGAGCCCGTGGTCCTTGTCGTTGCCGGAACGCGAGCCGAGGCTCGCGCGGCGGCGGCCGCCGTGCACGTCGAATACGAGGTCCTGCCGTTCGTTGCTGACCCGCTCGCCGCGCTCGAGCCAGGTGCGCCGCTTGTAGCTGTGCCGTCCGCCGCGGAAGGCGGGAACCTGTTCAACCGCATGGTGCTCGACAAGGGCGACGCCGACCGCGCGGTGGCTGACGCGGTGGCTGTGGTCGAGGGCGTCTACGAGACCGGGTACCAGGAGCATGCCTATCTCGAAACCCAAGGTGCGGTTGCCGTTCCGGAAGAACTGGGTGCGCTCTGCGTCTACGGGTCGATGCAGTGCCCGTTCTACGTGCAGAACGCGGTGGCGAAGGTTCTCGGCCTTCCTTTGGCCAAGGTGCGCGTCGTGGCCACCGCCACCGGCGGCGCGTTCGGAGGCAAAGAAGACGTGCCGTCGCTCATTGGCTCGCTTGCCGCGATCGGCGCGTGGGCCACTCGGCGACCGGTGAAGCTCGTCCTCGACCGGGCCGAAGATGTGTTGACAACCAGCAAGCGGCATCCATCGGTGGTCCGCTACAAGACGGCGGCGGACGCCGACGGCCGAATCACGGGGATCGACGTGGACGTTGTCCTCAACGCGGGCGCGTACCAGACGCTCTCGTCCGCCGTCCTCTGGCGCAGCCTCGTCACGGCGGCGGGTCCGTATCGCGTTCCCAACGTGCGCGTCGTCGCCCGTTCGGTGGCGACGAACACGGTGCCGAACGGGGCGTTCCGAGGATTCGGGAGCCCGCAGGTCATCTTCCCGCACGAGTCGCAGATGGACCTCCTTGCCGAGCGCCTGAAGATCGACCGGGTGGAGATCAGGCGCCGGAACGTCCTTCACGCCGGGGATTGCACCTCGACGGATCACTGCGTCGCGTCGAGCGTCGGCGTGGCTGAGACACTCGACCGCGCGGCGGATCTTGCCCATTGGCCCGAGCGCCTTGCCTCGATCGATGCGCACAATCGCTCGTCGAGCGAGACGCGCCGCGGGATTGGCGTGGCGTGCGTCCTCTACGGCGTCGGGCTCGGCGGCAAGGCGCCATTCCTCGACAAGGCGGGAGCGACGATGAAGCTCGAGCCGGACGGCTCGGTCGGGGTTGCGATCGGGACGGTCGAGATGGGCCAGGGCCTGACGACGGCGGTGCTCCAGGTCGCCGCCGAGGGCCTTGGTGTGCCGCTCGATCGCGTCCAGCTCGCGCCGGTCGACACGTCGCGCGTTCCCGACAGCGGTCCGACTGTCGCGTCGCGCGGCACGATGATGAGCGCGCTTGCCGTCCTCGATGCGGCAGCGAAGTTGCGTGAGCGGATCGAGAACGTCGCGAAGGCGCACAAGATTCCGAAACGGGAGATCGCCGATCGTCTGCCGGAGATTGCGCATCACTTCTGGATCGAGAACCTTGACCCTGCGGTGGAAGGCTTCGCGTCGACCGAGCCCGTGAGCTGGGACCCCGCGACCGGACTCGGCGACGCATACCCGGTCTACGCCTACGCGACGCACATCGCGGAGGTCGAGGTCGACGTGCGGACCGGGGAGACGCGCGTCATCGACTACATCGCAGTGCATGATTCAGGACGCATCCTCAATCGTGCTCTCGCCACGGGGCAGGTCGAGGGCGGCGTTGCGCAGGGCATCGGCTTTGCCCTGATGGAGGGGATCGGCGTCCGAGACGGGCACCTCGTGGTCAACGGATTCACGACCTACCGCATCCCGACGATTCGCGACGTCCCACTCAAGCCAATCGTGGATTTCGTTGAAGACCTCTTCCCCGCAGGGCCGTTCGGGATGAAGGGCATCGGCGAGGTGCCGCTCATGGCCGCACACGCTGCCGTCGCTCGCGCGGTCGCTCATGCCACCGGACGACGGCTCACGAAGTACCCGCTCGACCCGCCACGCGTCCGTGCCCTCCTGCAGGAAGAGGCATGACCGCGCCGCGGGTTGGGGCGGCATCCGGAGCTCTTGACGGGCTCTTGGCTGCGGCCCTATTCGGGCTCTCTTCGCCGCTATCGAAGCTTCTCCTGACTGACGTAGACCCGATCGTCCTCGCCGGCCTCCTGTACCTGGGAGCTGGTGCCTGCCTCGGGCTTCTGGCGGGAGCCCTCGCTGGTGCGGGTCGCCGCGGAGAGGAAGCGCGCCTCGAGCGTGGCGACATCCCTTCGCTCGTTTCCGCGATCTTCGTTGGAGGAGTCGCAGCGCCCCTCTGCCTCCTCTTCGGGCTTGCCAAGACTCCCGCGGCCACGGCATCTCTCCTGCTCACGCTCGAGACCGCGGCTACGGCGGGGCTCGCCGCGATTCTCTTCCGCGAGGCCGTCGGGCGGGTTGCGTGGCTGGCAGTCGGGCTCGTGACTGTCGGCGCAGTCCTCCTGTCCATCAGCCCGGCGGGCGCCTGGGGTCTCTCGCCGGGATCTCTCCTGATTGTCTGCGCCTGCGTCCTTTGGGGACTCGACAACAACCTCACGCGCAACGTCTCGCTGCGCAATCCGAAGACGATCGTCATTCTGAAGGGCTTGGGCGCCGGGGCGTTCTCTCTTCTCCTGGCGCTTGCGCTCGGCCGGCCATTCCCAACGGTAGGTCCCGCTCTCGCCTCGCTGGCACTGGGCGCTGTCTCGTACGGTGCGAGTATTGCGTTCTTCGTTCGTTCGCTGCGGAAGCTTGGCTCTGCCAGAACGGGGGCGTTGTTCGGAGCCGCGCCGTTCCTCGCGGCCGCGATCTCGCTGTGCATCTTCCGCGAAGGGCCGCCCATCACGACGTACGCTGCGTTTCCGCTCGTCCTCTTCGCGACGTGGCTCCTCATGCGAGAGCGCCACGAACACTCCCACGGTCACGAGCCCTCGATCCACACGCACCGGCACGTCCACGACGAGCACCATGAGCACGCCCACGCGGACGCCGAGACCACCGAGGGAGCACACGCGCACGCTCACACACACACAAGCCTCGTGCACACCCATCCACACCGCCCGGACGCGCATCACCGGCATCCCCATGAGACGGGCTCCTAACGCTCAGCTTCCGGTCAAAGAAAGACGCGGAGGGGGCAACGCCCCCCCGCGCGGCAACTGCTCAAGGAAGATGTCTCTTATAGTCCGAGCGCCGTCATCAACGAGCTGAAGTTCACGGCCCCGCCAAGAAGACCTTGGAGGTCGGTGACTCCAAGCATCCCGATGATTGTGTTGAAGAAGTTCTGGATTCCTTCCGCCGGAGCCGACATGATGATCGGCAGGAGCGAGTCCTGGAGCGACATGCCGAGCGTCTGTGAGAGCTGCGTGAAGTAGGCGGCGTTGTCGGCGAAGAACTGCCCGAACGCGGCCTGCAGCGCAGCAGGATTCGCCTGCCGCAGGTAGACGATGCCCTGCCCGAACAGGTAGCCGAGGCGGTCAATCGTCGTGAAGTAGGGCTTCCCGACCGGGTGCGCGCCGTTCATCCACATGACCAACGTGGGCTGCGCATCTGCGGGCTGCCACTGGAGAATGAGGCAGCCGCCGGACACAAGCGAGCCGCCGTTATAGTTAAACGTCGTCCCCGTCGCGGGACCGAGCGCCGGGAAGTACCCGCCGATCTCGAATTTGTAGGTCATCGTGACGGCCCGGTCGAACTCGACGTGAATGCCGGTCACGTCCACACCCGTAAGGTTGTTGAACACCCAAGCCGCCGTGTCTCCTACGACGTAGGACTGGATGGGCTCGGTTGCCACCGCGGCGCTCCCGACGAGCATCACGATGACGGCCGTCGCTGCAAACAACCACCCGACGTTCTTCGTTCGAAGCATGGAATCCTCCTTGACAACAATAGCGAGCATTCTAGCGGGGCGCGAGTGGATCGGCAACGCAAGCGGACGGCTGTGTTCTAGGTACCTTGCGAACCTACAGCCACATGGCCTGCGAATTCGAGGTCCGCTGGGGTCGTGACCTTCAGGTTCCGTGGATTCCCAGCCACGGTGACGACGCGGATACCACACGCAAGCACGGCGGCTGCGTCGTCCAGAAGGAGGACTCCTGACCGCCACTCGGCCAGAGCTTGTCGAATGATCTCGGCGCGAAACCCTTGCGGCGTCTGCACGTGGGAAAGGCGGTCGCGTTCGACGGGATCCCCGGACGCGGTCCCGTCCGCGTTGACAAGGCGCAGGGTGTCGACGACGGGGATCACGGGAATGCAGGCACCATGGCGCAGTGTGCCCTCGATCACGCGTTCGATCAGATCCTGTGACGGGAAAGGTCGCGCCGCGTCATGAATGAGGAGGACGTCCCCCGTTGCGGCCGTCACGCCGGCGAGCGCGGAGTCGTGCCGCTCCGCGCCTCCCTCGACGACGCGAACCGGGATGTCGAGAGGAGGCAGCGCATCGGCGGCGAGGGCCATCTCGTCAGGGTGGGCCACGACGATCAACTCATCGATTCGCGGCACTTGCGCGAATGCGAGGGCGGCTCGAGCGAGAATCGAAACGCCGCCTACGGGGAGAAAGACCTTGTTCACACCCTGGCCCATGCGGCGTCCGCGGCCAGCGGCAAGGAGAATGGCGCTTGTCCTCATGGAGTTGCGCTCGGTGTCACGAGGACGAGGTCGCTCCCGTCGGGCAGGATGGAGTACACGAGCCAAGCCTTCGTCTCATCGGAGTTGAAGTAGATCCGGCCGTTCGCCGACCACGCCGGATACATGTCGCTCCCCGCGCCCGTCGTCACTCGTTGGACTTCATGCGTCGAGAGATCAAACGTGTAGATGTCCACGTTGTTCTTCTCCCGATTCGAGGCGAAGGCGATGTGCGTTCCGTCCGGCGACCACGTGGGGGAGAAGTCGTCGGTCACATCGGTGGTCACCTGCTGCGTTGCGCCGGTCGTGAGGTCGCGCACAAAGAGCTTGAGCCGGCCATCCACCGCTGACTCGTAGGCCAAGCGGAGTCCGTCCGGCGACACCGCGGGCTCGAGGCTCGTCAACGCCGGTCCTTGGTCTCCCCCCAGGGAACACCCGGCGATCGACACACATAGAGCGGCGAGAAGAACTAGAAGGATCAAGCGTCCGTTCATCGCGCCTCTCTCTCCTTCTCCCAGCGTGGGGGAGCTTCATTCGCCGGTTCGGCGAACAGCATCCGCCCCGCGTCGGTCTGCAGCGTGCTCTTGACCGTGGCCTTGATGGTCCGCCCGATGTGGCGTCGGCCGTTTTCCACGACGATCATCGTCCCGTCGTCGAGATAGCCGACGCCTTGGTTGATCTCGGCACCTCGATCGGTAATCTCAACGTCGAGCTGTTCGCCAGGCACGAAGCGGGGTTTGACCGCACTGGCCAGCTCGTTGATGTTGAGAATCCCGATTCCCTCCAGCTGGGCGACGCGATTCAAATTGTAGTCCGTCGTCACGAGAACCGCATTCTCCTCCTTCGCGAGGCGAATCAGCTTACGATCGACTTCGGCGATCGAGGGGTAGTCTCGCGCCACAACACGAATGGCGACGCGGTCGTCCTCCATCAGCTGGCGAAGGATCTCAAAGCCCCGGCGTCCCTTTCTCCGGCGCAGAGCGTCGGTCGAGTCCGCGATGCCCTGCAGCTCATCCAGGACGAACTCAGGGATCAGAATCTCCCCCTCGATGAACCCGGTGGTTAAGAGGTCGCCGATGCGCCCATCGATAATGACGCTCGTGTCGAGGACCTTGCTTGTGCCGAGGGCTCGCTGCCGGGCTCTCGCCCTTCGCGCATCCTCGTCTTGCGTTGACTGGGTCCAGAGCGGTGTGGCAAGCGAGAGGCCTGTCCCAAGGGAGAAGAGGGCGAGCCCCCCGACGAGGATGCCTCCGGCGATCGAGACGCCGGGGGAGGGCGGGAAGAGCCCCTTCACGGCGGAGCGGAGCGCAAAGCCGACCAGGGTTCCCACAGCTCCGCTGATGAGTCCGTTTTGGAATCTGACAACGGCAATGGCTTCGTGGGAGGCGCGAGACAGCCGTCGCCACGCCAAGAGGAGAAGGGCTCCCGCGATCGCCCCAACGAGCGCGCCGGCGAGAGTGCTCGCAGCCCACGACGTGAGGCCCATTCCAGCGGGCAGCACGAGGTTCGCGGCGGCTACCCCACCCCCGAGGACGAGACAGCTCACGACAAAGAGAACTCGAACGACCATGGCAGCACCCACGCGACAGAGACGCAACTCGCGGGCCCCGATCTCCGCAAGTGCGCAGATTATATGCATTGCTTGAATTGGCTACAAGCTTTCGCTATTGTATTGGGCCGGAGCGGCTGTTCGGGGTGCCGGTGGGGGGGGAGAGGACGCTGTCTGCCGAGTGGACGATCCGCGAGGTGTTGAATTGGACTCGCGGGTATTTCGAGGATGCCGGGATTATCCAGCCGCGTCTTGAGGCCGAGATCCTTCTTGCGCACGCGCTCGACGTAGAACGGCTTCACCTGTACCTCTCTCCCGACAAGCCTCTGACCGTGGACGAGCGCGCTAAGTTCAAGACGTTCATTCAGAAACGCCGCGCGGGCGTTCCTCTGCAGCACCTGATCGGCGAAGTGACGTTCTTCGGGCTGCGATTCAAGGTCCGCCGCGATGCGTTGATTCCTCGCGGCGAGACGGAGGAACTGCTCGACCGCACCCTTCGGCTTGTCGCCCGGGATCGGGATGTTCGCTGTCTCGATCTCGGCACAGGGAGCGGCGTCCTCGCTGTCTGCCTCGCTCGATACCTCCCGCGCGCCTCCGTCGTCGCGGTGGACGTCTCGCGTCAGGCGCTCGACTTGGCGCGAGAGAACGCGACGCTGAACGGAGTCGCCGATCGCGTGGCGTTCCAGGAGAGCAACTGGTTCACGGACGTCAGCGGTCGCTTCGATCTCATCGTGTCCAACCCGCCGTACGTTGAGTCCGGCGCGATCGACGGGCTCGCCTCGGAGGTTCGCGACCACGAGCCTCGCGTGGCCCTGGATGGCGGAACGGACGGAATGGAGCAAATCCGCGCGCTCGTCTCCGGAGTGGGCGAGCATCTCGAGGGAGACGGGCAGCTTCTCCTCGAGATTGGACATGGGCAAGGCGAGCGCGTCTCCTGCCTGCTTGCCGAGATCGGGCTCGAGGATGTGACGGTGGAGCTGGATCTAGCCGGGCTCGAACGCTTCGCCCTGGCGCGGAGGCCAGCATGATCCAGGTCTCCGAACTTCACTTCTCCACTGAGGACGGACTCAAGGTTCTCGAGGACGTCCACCTTCACGTCGACCCGGGTCAGGCCGTCTACCTTGTCGGGCCCGCGTCATCCGGGAAGACTCTCCTGCTCGGACTCCTCGGCACGGTGGTGCCACCGCAACGCGGCCAGATCCTCGTGCACGGGCGGAACGTCGCTCGTCTGAGTCGAGAACGTGCGCTCGAGTTGCGCCGACGGATCGGGTTCCTTCCCCAGGGATTCTCCCCGCTGCCGAGGACTGTCTTCGACAACCTTCTGTTCAAGCTTCGCGTCCTTGGCAACGATCGGGAGGAGGCGGACGAACAGGCGCTCTTGGCCCTCGAGACCGTAGGGCTTATTCGCGAACGGGCGACGGAAGCCGAGGACCTTCCTCCCGTCGAACGCGTCCGGCTTGGGCTCGCGCTCGCGCTCTGCAACTCGCCGCTTCTGCTCCTTCTCGACGAGCCGTTTGACGGGCTCGATCCGGACGAGCAGGAGAGTGTGGGGATGCTGCTCTCGAAGATCCGCGATGGGCGCTCGACGCTCGTGATTGCGACGCGGGGACCGATTCCGCGCTCGGCGGCGTGCGACCGAGCGTTCTCACTTCGGGACGGGAAGGTGACTTCACCGTGAGCGGCTTCCTCTTCCTCGAGCGCGAGCTCCTCGGCACGATCCGCGTGCGCAGCGCGACTCTGTTCGCGTGCGCGCTCTTGGCTCTCCTCCTCTTCCTTGGCTGCTTCGCTGCGCTCTTCCTACTTCCGGCCGCGTCGGCCGTGTCGCCGGGCAGTCTCGGCGCGAACGAGCTCGTGGCATACGTCTCTCCCCGACTCACCCCCGCGTCGATCAACACAACGTACCTTCAACTCGTAGATCGCCCCGACGTCCAAAGCGTTCACTACAGCCTTCCCGAGCAGATCACGTCCGAGCAGACGGGCGGGCACTTCACGGTGATTGCCCGTTCCGCAGGGCAAGTTGCGGGGCTGGCAGCCGCGCTGCGAGCCACGAATGGGATCGTGTCTGTGGAATCAGCGAGCGGCTCAGGGGGGACGGCGCTGTCGCCGAACGCCCGCATCGGGCTTCTCTGCGGCCTCGTAGTCTGCGCTCTGCTCGCTCTCCTCTTTGCGCGAGAAGGCTTCCGCACGCTTCTCTACGCGTTCCGACATGAGATCCGTCTCATGCGGCTGTCCGGTGTCTCGGAGCGCCAGATCGTTGCGGCGGTCGAGGTGACCGGGCTCCTGATCGGGTTTCTCGCCGGAGTGCTGCTCGCCGTCGCTCTCGCGCTCTACGGGCTGTCGATCTCAGAGACCGGTGCGGGCCAGGCGCTTGACGTGACACGCATGGTGGCTGTCGGCCTGGTCTCGCTCCTGCTCGGTGCCCTCATGGGAGGACTCCTTGGGCTGCTTGGCGCGGCGACACTCGCGTCGGATCGGTTTTCGCCGATTCCCTAGCTCGGGGGCTTATTCCGGTCCTTTCTCGGAAGATCCTCTTCCGCGAGATGGGCCGACCCGACCGCCCTCCGCTCGAGGAAATGGAGCCCGCGTTGCATGAGGTACCAGACGCCGATCGCGACGAAGACCGCCTCGACCAGCTTGAACGTCAGGGAGTAGGCGACGGCCTGCCCGGTTGTGATCGTTGGAGCGACCAAGCGAAACATGCCGATGGATGCCGCCTCGCTTGTCCCTAGTCCCCCCGGCGTGATCCAGAAGAGGAAACCCATCAGGATGTAGAGGGAGTAGATGATCGAGAGCTGCGAGATCGAGAACCGCATCCCGAGCGAGGCGCCGAAGAACACCTGAGGCCGGAGGAACGTGAGGACCGTCGTCACGATCTGCACGAGGAATGCGAGGAACGTTGCCTTCCTGTGGCGCGTGAAGGCGTAGCTCACCTCGTCCTCGGTCTCGGACATCTTGGCCGCGGCTCGCGTGAGCCGCTCCTGCCAGCGCGGCACGACGCGGCCGAGCCAGCGCATGATCCGGCTCACCCATTTCAGATTCCAGGCGAAGTTGACGAGCCCGATGAGGATCCATGCCGCGATGAAGCCGAGCCCGGCGATGCACGCGCGCTTCTCGCTCAGCGTGATGGCCGGCGACGTGGCGGCGTAGAAGCCGCCGACCAGCATGAACAGGGTCAAGCTCACGCCCAGGAGGAAGCGCTCGACGATGATCGTCGCAAACACGCGCGTCAGGGGAGCCGTCTCTTTGTCCGCCACGAGGAACGCCCCGAACGGTTCGCCGCCGAAGTAGAGGGTAGGAGTGAGGTACGACACGGCGAACATGCTGAGCCGCGCTCCGATGACCCGCCGGAACGGGGTTCGAATTCCGTAGGCTCGCAGGATAATTCGCCAACCGATAACCCACGCCCCCACGGTCAGAGCGACGGTTCCGAAGACCTCGAGAATGCCGACGACGGTCAGCGCCCGCATGGCATCAAGCGTCGCCCGCCATCCAACGAAGTAGAGAACAAGGCTAATGCTTGCAGCTCCGATTAGGACCGAGCCGACGAAATTGAGGGTATTGCGCAGCGGGGGCTTCATGGGCGCAGTCTAGCGGTAGCTCTGCGTCCCATCAAGACTGCGCGCCGCGTGAAGCGCGAGGCGCAACGCGGCTTCCACAGCCTGGCGGCGCACGTCCGCGCGGTCACCCGAGAAGTGGTACTCCTCCGCGTGCCCTGCGGTTCCGGTGGCGATGCCGATGAACACAAGTCCCACCGGCTTGCCCGGAGTGGCACCGCCCGGTCCGGCGATGCCGGTGATGGACACGGCGAGGTCGGAGCCGACTCGCCGTTGGCATCCCGTGGCCATCCGTTCTGCGACTGCAAGGCTGACGGCGCCGTAGCGATCGAGGTCCCCGTCGGGCACACCGAGGAGGTCGCGCTTGAGCCGGTTGTCATAGGCGACAATGCCGCCGAGAAAGTAGGCCGAGCTTCCCGCTCGATCGGTGATGGCGGCTCCGAGAGAGCCGCCGGTGCACGACTCGGCCACCGCCAGGGTCCATCCGCGCTTGGCGAGCGCCTCCGCGAGATCGCGAACAAGCTCGGTCGCACTCTCCTTAGGCCGCATCATCGGCATCACGTCTCCGCTGCAGTGCGCCCGTGCTCGCACCGCCTGAGAAGAGGACAGGACGCGCACGCTGGCCGGCGCGGGCGGCATAGCGTGCGCCCCAACTGGATGAGCAAGAGGTGAAGGTCGAGGAGGAGTCCGGCGTCGCGAGGAAGGGCCTCGTTTGCATGGCGGAAGGCGTCTCCGCTTGCCGAGATGGCGCCGATGCGGCGAAGCACGCGTCCGACATGCGTATCGACGGGCAGAAACGGGCGGCGGAACGAGAAGAGGAGGACAATGGACGCGGTCTTCGGCCCAATGCCGCGAGATTCCTCGAGCCAGGAGAGGGCATCCTCCGGCGACATGCGCGCGAGAAAGCCGAGGTCCAACCGCCCGACCTTGGCCCGGACTCGCCGCAGCGCGTCGCGAAGAGTGCGCGCCTTCTGCGCCTGGAGCCCGGCGACGCGAATGGCCGATGCGATCGCTGCTTCGCTCGCATCGGCGACGCACTCGAGAGAGCCGAACGTGGCGAGGAGAGAGCTGTAGGCGCGGTCCCGATTCGCGTCGTTCGTGTTCTGGGACAGGATCGTCGTGACCAGCAGCTCAACTGGATCTTGATCGGGCGCCTTGGGCAGCCCGAAGGCGCCGACAAGTTGGTCTCGAATCCATTCCGCCGCTTGCCGCTGCATGATGCCTGAGGATAGAAGAGCGAGCGCGACGGGAGCAAGCGGCTATGATTCCGCGGAGGTGAGACAATGATCCGCGTGACGAACGGAAGGGAGGCCATCGTACGCCTCGTCGATGGCGAGGATCTCGTGCAGTCGCTGCGCGAAATTGACATCGATTCGGCGGTGATCGTCGGAGCCATCGGGATGCTGCGTGCGCTTCGATTCGGATATTGGAACGGTCGGACCTACGAGGAAAAGGAGATCGAGAACCCCGTCGAGCTCATCTCCATGCAGGGAACGATCGCACGGTCCGCCGACGGACGCGCCGTCCACTGCCACGTGTCGACTGCTGGACGCGATGGAGTCGCGCACGGTGGGCATCTTCTGGCGGCAACGGTTGCAAACACGGCGGAGATAGCGCTACTCCTCATCCCCGGGATCGCTCTCGACCGTCGCCGCGAGTCGAACGGGCTCCTCGGCCTGTTCCCGTCACTCGAAGACGTCGCCTCGCACGAGGCTGTTCAGAAACTCGGGACCTGACGTTGTCGGCCGTCCTTCCCGCTGGATCTCCCGAATCTCCAGCAAGCGGTCGCCACATGCGACGAGGAGGCGTCCGCTCTCGCGGGGCCCGACGCGCCCGGGCTCGAGCGATCCCGAACCGATCTCGGTCGATGCCGCTTGATGGATCTTGATCCGCGATCCGTGAAGCATCGTCCAGGCTCCGGGCCATGGGTTCATCCCTCGCACGAGATTGCGGACGTCGCGCGCCGGGCGAGACCAGTCGATTCGACCGTCGTCACGGCCGAGCCGAGGGGCGGCCGTCTCCCCCTCAGGCTGCGGCCTCGGCGCGAGCGTTCCCGCTGCGAGCTCGTCCAACGTCTCGAGGATGACTCGAGCCCCGAGCTCGGCGAGCCGCTGCTCCAGCTCACCGGCGGTCTCATCGGGCCCCACGGCGAGCGGGCGCAGAAGGAAGATCGGGCCGGTGTCCATCCCCGCATCGATCCGGAATGTCGTGATTCCCGTTGTCGTCTCACCGCGGACAATGGCCCAATTGACCGGCGCGGCGCCGCGGTAGAGAGGAAGGAGCGACGCGTGGATATTGATCGCGCCGTTCGGTGCAAGGTCAAATACGGCAGAACGGAGGAGCTGACCGTACGCAGCCACGACGAGGACATCGGGTTGGGCCGCGCGAAGCGCGGCGACGGAGTCCTCTCGATTGATCCGCTCCGGCTGGAAGACGGGGGCTCCGAGTTCGGTCGCTGCGTACTTGACCGGTGTCGGCGCGACGACGGCGTGCCGGCCGACGGGTCGGTCCGGCTGACTCACCACGAGGACGATCTCATGCCGCTTGGCGAGCGCCCGCAAGGCGGGGACGGCGAACGGGGACGTTCCGAGGAAGGCGACGCGCACTAGGCCTCCTCATGCTTCTGCTTTCTCTTGTACTCCTGGACGGCGCTCTTTCGCCGCGCCGGAGTCAAGTGATCGATGAACAGGTGGCCGTTCAGGTGATCCATCTCATGCTGAATTGCGCGGGCGAGGAGACCCTCTCCGGTGATCTCGATTCGCTCGCCGTCGAGTGTCGTTCCGGCGATCGTCGCTCGACTTCCCCGCGTCACCGGAGCGCTGACGCCCGGCAGGCTCAAACAGCCTTCCGATAGCTCCTCCGTCTCGCCTTCGACGAGGACGAGCTCGGGGTTGATGAGGACATGGAATTGGCCTTCGACGTCGAGCACGATGATTCGCTTCGAGATCCCGATCTGGGGCGCAGCCAAGCCGGCACCGTTCGCACGGAGCATCGCCTCAACCATCGTAGCGCAGATGGCGCGGACTTCCGCGTCGATCTCGGTCACTGGCTCCGCCGGGCGGCGGAGTGTCGGGTCGCCGAACTGTCGAATACGCATGGCTTTTCCTTGCATGGTGGATCGTCGCATTATAGAGTAGTCCCCTGTATGCCACAAGAGAACAGCGATCCGCGCAATACGGTCGGCAAGATCCTCGACCTGGAAGAGCGAACGGGGTTTGGCGATCTTGCGGTGACCGGGGGCCTCGAGGTGTTCGTCTCACGCCATTGGCCGGACGCGGCCGAGTCCATCCACGGCTACTCGAAGTTCAGTCCGGATGAGCGGAAGGCAGCGATAGCCCGCCTGCGCATTCGCCTGCAACCGACCGCCGGCGACCGGCCCGATGCTGAGGAAGCCGCCCTCTACCGGCCGGTGGCGGAGATGAAGGGCGTCGGCGCAAAGCGCGCTGCGCTTCTCGCTCGATTGGGAATTGCCACGGTGGAAGACCTTCTCCACTACCTACCGCGGAAGCTGGACGACCGGGCTCGATTCGTTCCGATCGGTAGCCTGCGTGTGGGCGAGGATGCCGCCGTGCGCGGCCGAGTCGAGGCAGTCGAGCAACGACGCATGGGGCGAGGCTTGACCGTCGTGAAGGCGGCCGTGGGAGACGGCACAGGGTTCCTCTTCGCCGCGTGGTTCAATCAGCCGTGGCTCGCGAAGCAGCTGCACCGGGGAGACGAAATCGACCTCTTCGGCTGCGTCGAGTTCCGGTTCCGCGAGTGGCAGATGCGATCCCCGGTGTGGGAGAAGGCGGGTGAGGGTCAGGAAATAGGCCGCCTCGTGCCCATCTATCCGGCCACCGAAGGACTCTCGGACCGACTCGTGCGTTCGCTCGTACGGCAGTGCCTCGATCGGTACGCGGGAGCGTTACGCGACGCCGTTCCGGCTGACGTCGCGGCGGAGCACCACTTGCTCCCGAAGGCCGAAGCGATCTCCGCCATCCATTTCCCGCTGACCCCGGCGGATTTCGAGCGCGCTCGACGAAGCCTGGCGTTTGAGGAGCTGTTTCTCCTTCAGGTCGGGCTCTTGCTTTCCACGCGCGACCGCGCCGGAACGATTCACGCTGACTCAGGGCGCTTGGCGAATTCGTTGCTTGCAGCGCTGCCTTACCAGCTGACGGCGGCTCAGCAGCGAGCCCTGAGAGAGATCCGAAGCGACCTCTCACAGCCCTTGCGCATGATGCGTTTGCTGCAGGGCGACGTGGGATCGGGGAAGACCCTCGTCGCCGTGGTCGCCGCGCTGCACGCCATTGAGGCGGGGTACCAGGTGGCCGTGATGGCGCCGACCGAAATCCTCGCCGAGCAACACGCGGCCAACCTGAGCCGACTGCTTCAGGGTCTGCCGGTGCGGGTCGCCCTTCTGACCGGCGGAACTGCGGCGAAGGACAAGCTTCGCGAGGCCGTCGAATCCGGCGGGGTCGACCTCTTGATTGGAACCCATGCCCTGATTCAAGAGACGGTGACGTTCCATGCGCTCGGCCTCGTCATCATCGACGAGCAGCATCGGTTTGGCGTCGTGCAGCGATCGCAGATCGAAGAGAAGGGCCGCGACGTCGATCTGCTCGTCATGAGTGCAACGCCCATTCCGCGGACCATTGCGCTGACACTCTACGGCGAGTTCGACGTGTCGGTCCTGGATGAGTTCCCTCTCGGCCCGAAGAGGATCCGTACCGAGTGGGTCGGTGAGCGTCGGCGGGACGAAGTCTACGACCGAGTCGAACGATTCCTCGACGAAGGCCGCCGCGGCTATGTCATCCTGCCTCTCGTCGAGGAATCGGAGAAGATCGATGCGAAGGCGGCGGTTCAGGTATCGGAGGAGCTGGCCTCACGATTCGGCGGTGCCCGCGTCGGGCTCCTTCACGGGCGGCTCTCGACGAGCGACAAGGCGGCCGTCATGGACGAATTCCGGTCCGGGCGAATCCGGCTTCTCGTTTCGACGACGGTCGTCGAGGTTGGAGTTGACGTGCAGGACGCCGACTTCATGGTCATCGAGCACGCCGATCGGTTCGGGCTGTCGCAGCTCCATCAATTGCGAGGGCGCATCGGGCGCGCCGGCCAAGAAGCCGTCTGCTTCGCACTTGCCGACGCAAGGACGGACGAAGCCAAGCAGCGTCTCGCTGCCTTCCGCGACACGTCCGACGGCTTCGCGATTGCGGAAGAAGACCTGCGGCTTCGTGGGCCCGGAGACCTGCTTGGGACGCATCAGCATGGGTTCCTCTCGCAGCTGCGCGCCGCGGACCTCCTGCGGGACGTTGATCTGATGCAGCGTGCCCAGGCGGCGGCCCGCGCCGTGCGCGCGCGAGGAGCGAGTCCTGAACTCCTCGCAGTAATCGAGCGGCGATTCGGAGACGTGATTCGCTGGCTGCGCGTCTAGCGACGCGTTCTCGCACGGAGGCTGCGCGTCTAGTGGGCGGAGGCAGGATCAGGAAAGCGAACCGCAGAGCGTGCAGAGACCTACAACGCGTCGGGTTTCACCGCGCCGGCCTCACATGAGGGTGGAATCCAGCGCGCGCAGCGTGGCAAGCTCCAGGATCCGTGATCGCTCGTTCCGCTGCTGTTGACAAGGCTCTCGTTCGCTCTGCGACCTCGGCGGTTCCGTCTTGTGCTTGTCGAGGTTCCCGCCTACTCGACCTTCACCGCGGAGCTAGGCGCCGATGCGCGTGCCGACGCGGCGCCCCTCGGCAAGCTGGCGCAGAGCGCCCGTCTTCTCGAAGTCGAAGATCTCAATGGGCAGGTGATGCTCACGGCAGATCTCCACGGCTACCTGGTCCATGACGCCATAGCGCGCGGACAGGAACTCGTCGAACGACACCTGACGAAGCAGCCGCGCCGCGGGATCGCAAGCCGGATCGCGGTCATAGAGCCCGTCCACGTTCGATGCTTTGGCCAGGAGATCGGCTCCGACGGACACCGCGCGGAGGGCCGCTGCCGTGTCGGTCGTAACGAGGGGGCTTCCTGTGCCGCCGGCGAAGATCACGACGGCTCCTTGATCGAGGGCGCGCCGCGCATCGCGCGGGGAGACAGGATCCGTCAACTCGGTCGACACGGCAGATTGAACGAAAACGTCACGGTCGCGCGCCTCGAGGTACGTGCGAAGGGCAAGCGCGTTCAAGACTGTCGCGAGCATGCCGAGCGTGTCCGCCTCGACGCGATCGAGAAGGTCGCTTCGCGCCCCTCGGACGATGTTGCCCGCTCCAACAACGATGGCGATGCCGGAAGAAATGGGCGCGATCTCCCCTGCGATGCGTTCGAGCGCAATCGGCGAGAACGCACCCTCGGGACCCTTGAATGCCTCGCCGCTCAGCTTGAGCAAGATGCGGCTCGGCGCGGCGGCCATGCCGCTACTTCCCGACCTCGAAGCGGGCGAACCGTTTCACGCGGATATTCTCGCCCGTCTTGGTTCGCAGGTCGGCAAGCAGTCCCTCGACCTTCACGGTCGGATCCTTGGCGAACGCCTGCTTCACCAAGCACTGCTCCTCGTAGAACCGATTGATCCGCCCCTCGATCGCCTTCTCGACGATGTTCTGCGGCTTGCCTTCGCTCTCAAGCTGCCTGCGGTAGACCTGCTTCTCCGCATCGAGATCTGCCGCGGGAACGTCCTCGGGGGCGATATAGCGCGGATTCGAGGCCGCGATGTGCATCGCCAAGTCCCGGGCGAAACGGATGAACTCGTCGCTCTTCGCAGCAAAGTCCGTGTTGGCCTTGACTTCGACCATGGCGCCGATCTTCCCGCTGTGGTGCAGGTAGCACTCGATGCGGCCTTCGTTCGCCTCGCGCCCTTGCAGGCCCATCAGTTCGAGGCCCTGCTCGCGGAGGAGCTGCTTCGCGCGGGCGAAGTCCCCATCGGTTTCGACGAGCGCTTTCTTGCAGTCCATCATCCCGATGCCGGTCTCGAGGCGCAGCTTCTGAACATCCTCGGATCGTATGGTGGCCATGGCTTACTTCCCCTCTTCGGTCTCGACGTTGACCTCGACGGCGAGGGTCTCCAGGAGAGCCGTCTCGTCAACGGGCGCACTCGCTTCCGGCTCCGCGGTTGCCACGGCGGCGTGAGGCGCCTCCGGGGCGTCTTGGCGCCCCTCGCGGCCTTCCAGCACTGCGTCGGCGATGCGCGCGGTGATGAGCTTCGTCGCCTTGATCGCGTCGTCATTGCCCGGGATCAGATAGTCAATCGGGTCGGGATTGCAGTTTGTGTCGACGATGGCGATGACCGGAATCCCGAGGAGATTCGCCTCGTGGACTGCGTTCACTTCGACGTCCGGGTCGATGATGTAGAGGATGTCAGGGCGTCGCTGCATGTGGCGAAGGCCGTCGAGGTTGCGCTGCAGCTTCGACAACTCGCGCCGCAGCTTGCTGGCCTCCTTGTTCGGCATGTGCTCCACGGTGCCGTCCTCGACCATTGCTTCCATCTTCTTCATTCGCTCGATGCTCAACCGGATCGTTGCGAAGTTCGTCAGCGTGCCGCCCAGCCAACGTCGGTTGACGTAGTGGGCGCCGCAGCGCAGGGCCTCTTCGGCGATCGTGCCCTGGACCTGTTTCTTCGTGCCGACGAAGAGCACTTCTCCGCCGGCCGCAACGCGGTCGCGAACGGAGTAGTACGCCTTCTTGAACATGTCCACGGTCTGCTCGAGATCGATAATGTGAATCCCCTTGCGCTCCGTGAAGATGTAGCGCGCCATCTTGGGGTTCCACTTCCGGGTGCGATGCCCGAAGTGGACTCCGGTCTCGAGCAACTCCTTCATGGTTAGGACTTCCACATCACCCTCCGAGGTCTGGCTTTTCATGTGGCGGTAGTATAACGAGCCCGAAATGCACCTTCAATGCATGCATTGGGCTTTCTCCTGTAGGAATGGTGGCTGCCGCGACTGTTGGGCGAGCCCGCAACCACGATCGTATAATGCCCTCCGGCGAGCGATGAAACAACCTGATGGCCCCACTGCTGCTGGCGACGGCGTCCGCGAACTGCCGAAGAATGTCGAGGCGGAGCAACTCCTGCTCGGCGCCGCGTTGCTCACTCCTGCTGACAGTGTCCCTATCCTGATCGAACGCCTCACGCCGGAGGTCTTCTACCTCCAGAAGCACCGTGTGATCTTCCGCGCGATTCGCGAGCTGTTCACGCGCGGCGAGCCGGCAGACATCATTTCCGTGGCGAATCGCCTCGATGAGTTGGGTGACACGGAACGAGCGGGCGGCCGGCTCTACTTGAACGAACTCTTGTCGGGCGCCGCGTCGGCGACATCGGTCGAGTACTACGCCGACATCGTCCGCCGGAAGGCCGTCCTGCGATCGCTCATCGAGGCGGGCGGCCAGATCACCGAGTACGGATACGACGAGGTGAGCGAAACCGACGAGGTGCTCGATCGCGCCGAATCGCTCATCTTCCAGATCACCGAGTCGAGCCTCGATCGCTCCTACTTCCTCGTCAACGATTTCCTCTACGAACACATCGGCTCGCTCGAGGAATTGCACCGCGATCCTGACAAGCACACACTGCGTGGCTTCTCAACTGGGTTCCGCGAGCTCGACGAGCTGACGTCGGGCCTGCAGCGTTCGGATCTGATCATCGTGGCCGGGCGCCCGGGCACCGGAAAATCGAGTCTCGCTCTCAGTTTCGCCCGACACGCTGCGATTCGCGAGCGCGCCGCGCTCGGCATCTTCTCGCTCGAAATGACGAAGGAGCAGATGCTGGAGAGGCTCCTGTGCGGCGAGGCCAAAGTAAGCCTCCACCGCCTGCGCGGCGGCTACGTGCCGGCGCCGAAATGGCGAGACATCGCGAGCGCGGCGAGCAAGTTCCAGAAGGCGATCATCGTCATCGACGACACGCCCGGCGTGTCGGTGCTCGAGATTCGTGCCAAGGCGAGGAGAATGGCTGCCCAGTACGGACTCGACATGATCATCGTCGACTACCTCCAACTCGTCGACGCCGGCGTTCGCACCGACATCCGCGAGCAGGAGATCGCCTACATCTCGCGATCGCTCAAGAAGCTTGCCCGCGAACTCAATGTCCCGGTCGTGGCGGTGTCACAGCTCAGTCGAGCCGTAGAGAGACGAGAATCGAAACGGCCCATGCTGTCCGATCTGCGCGAGAGTGGCGCTCTAGAACAGGACGCTGACGTCGTGATGTTCATCTACCGCGAGGACTACTACGCCCAACCTTCGGAGGCCGCCGACTCGTCGGGACAAGGCGCCGGCGCCGAGGCGGAGATCATCGTGTCCAAGCAACGGCACGGGCCTCCGGGCACAGTGAAGTCGTACTTCAACAAGGCGTACGCGAGTTTCTATCCGCTCACGCCGGAGGATGTGGGCGCTCCGCCCGGCGGCTGAGGTCCTTCGCTGCGGAGCGTATAATCCGCGCTGTACAAGTCCCGTAGGTGGTAGGAGGCATGATGTCGTACCCGACGACGTTTCGCTACACGAAAGAGCATGAGTGGGTGCAGATCGAGGGCACTCGGGCGCGTGTCGGCATCACGGATCACGCGCAGGCCGAGCTGGGAGACGTGGTGTTCGTTGAACTTCCGTCGCTCGGTACGGTGGTGAAGAAAGGCGGTCACCTGGGGACGGTGGAGTCCGTCAAGGCCGTGAGCGATGTGTTCGCTCCGCTGAGCGGCAAGGTTGTTGCGGTGAACAGCGACCTCGAGAGCTCCCCCGAGACGGTGAATCAATCGCCCCATGCAGACGGGTGGCTCGTCGCTCTTGAGCTCTCGAGCCCGTCGGAGGCGAACGACCTCCTCGACGCGGCGGCCTACGAAGCGCATATCGCCTGACGTCTTCTTCCGCCATGCGCTACCTTCCGAATGCAGATGCGGATCGCCATCAGATGCTGGATGCCATAGGGTGCGCGAGGCTCGAGGATCTCTTCTCCGACATCCCGCGCGAGGTCCTAGAGAAGTGCGAGCCCCTCGGCCTCCCAATGCGGAGCGAGCTCGATGTCTTCGGCGAGCTCGTTCGCACGGCCGAAGCAAATAGTGCGGTGAATCAGATCTCGCTCCTCGGCGGCGGGATCTACGACCACTACACTCCCCACGTCGTGGGACAGATCCTTGCGCGGTCCGAGTTTTACACGGCGTACACGCCCTACCAGCCGGAGATCAGTCAGGGGACGCTCACTGCGATGTTCGAGTTCCAGACGCTCATCTGCGAGCTCACGGGGATGGAGATCGCGAACGCGTCGATGTACGACGGAACCACCGCGCTGGCTGAAGCCGCTCTCATGGCAGAGCGGATCCGAAAGCGAAAGCGCGTTGCGGTGGCGGCGAATCTCCTGCCGCAGTACCGGCGCGTCCTCAACACCTACGCTTGGGCTGCCGGGCTGGAGCTCGTCGACGTGCCGTTCGACGTTTCGGGGCGCTGCGCCTGGGAGCGAACGCCCGAGAACGTCTCGGCCATCGTCGTCCAGTCTCCCAATGCGTTTGGAGTGATTGAGTCGCTGGGCGGCCTCAAAGAGAAGCTCGGCGACGCGTTGCTCATCGTCGCGACGTATCCTCTCGCCCTCGGACTGCTCGAGCCGCCGGGCTCTTTCGGCGCGGACATCGTTGTCGGGGAGGGGCAGAGCTTGGGGCTTCCGATGGGGTTCGGCGGGCCGCTCTTGGGCCTCTTCGCGACGAAGATGGAGTTCCTGCGGCAGCTCCCTGGACGCGTCGCCGGGCGCACGATCGACGCAGAAGGCAAGACGGGCTACACGATGGCTGCGCAGACGCGAGAACAACACATCCGGAGAGAACGGGCGACCTCGAACATCTGCACGAATTCCGCCCTATGCGCGTTGGCGGCGACCGTCTACCTCGCAAGCGTCGGAGCGGAGGGCCTGCGCCAGGTCGCAGAACTCAACTTCGCCAAGGCGCACTACCTGGCAAACGAGATCGGTCGACTGAAGGGGTACCGGCTCGCGTTCGACGCTCCGTTCTTCAACGAGTTCGTCGTGCGCACGCCGGGATCGGCGGATGCGGCGCGGCGGAAGCTCGGCCGGATGGGGTTCCTTGTCGAGGATCCGGCGGAGCTCGAGGCGCTCGGCGTCAAGAACGCGCTCCGGATCGCGGTGACGGAGCGGCGGTCGCGTGCCGAACTCGATCACATGATTGCCGCCCTGGGGGGAAGGCGATGAGGACTCTATTCGACTACCCGCCGCGAGAAGGCGTGGGAGGGATCTTCCCGACGTGTGACGTTCCGTCCGGATCGCCGGCCGAGGTCTTGGGGGAAGGTCTTGTGCGGAGGAACGCTCCGCGTATTCCCAACCTGAGCGAAGGCGACGTCGCGCGCCACTATACGCAGCTCTCCAAGCTCAATTATGGAGTCGACGACGGCATCTACCCGCTCGGCAGCTGCACGATGAAGTACAACCCGAAACTGAACGAAGACGTCGCGCGCCTTGCGGGTTTCGCCGATGTCCATCCGCGGACCGACGAGCCTCTCGCTCAAGGCACGCTTCGCGTCTTGTTCGAGCTGTCGGAGCTCCTGCGGGGCATCTCGGGTATGGCCGCCGTCACGCTACAGCCTGTCGCTGGCGCTCACGGCGAGCTCCTCGGCATGTTCCTGTTCAAGAAGCACTTCGAGGAGCGTGGCGAGACCGGGCGAACGCGGGTTCTCCTGCCGGACTCAGCGCACGGGACGAACCCCGCCTCCGCGGCCGTTGCCGGGTTCTCCGTGACGGAGATCCGTTCAAACGAGCGCGGAACGGTGGACCTCGATTCGCTTCGTGCTGAGCTCGATTCCAGCGTAGCCGGGATCATGCTCACGGTTCCGAACACCCTCGGCATCTTCGAGGAGAACATCCTTGACATTGCTCGCGCCGTGCACGAGGCTGGCGGGCTCTGCTACTTCGACGGCGCGAATCTGAACTCCTTCATCGGGCGGGCGCGTCCGGGCGACATGGGAGCCGACGTCTTCCACTTCAACCTGCACAAGACCTTTTCGACGCCGCACGGCGGCGGCGGCCCCGGAGCTGGAGCGGTTGCCGTGTCCGAGAAGCTCGTCGAGTACCTGCCGGTGCCGTGGATCGCGAAAGCTGGCGAAACCTATCGCCTGGACTGGGACCATCCGAGGTCGATCGGCAGCATTCACGCGTTCTACGGTAACTTCCTCGTCGCCGTGAAGGCGTACGCCTACCTCCTTCAGTTGGGAGACGAAGGACTGCGAGAGGTGAGCGGGGACGCCGTTCTTAACGCGAACTACCTTCAGGAGCGCCTGAAGAAGACGTACTCGCTCCCGTACGATCGCCGCTGCAAGCACGAGTTCGTGCTCTCGGGAGAAGGATTCCCCGATCACGTCTCGACGATCGACATCGCGAAGCGACTCATCGACTACGGCGTCCATCCTCCCACGATCTACTTCCCGCTCATTGTTCGCGAAGCCCTGATGATCGAGCCGACAGAGACGGAGAGCCGCGAGTCGCTCGACCGGTTTGCCGAGATCCTCGAAACGATCGCGCGAGAGGCGCGCGAGCACCCGGAGCTTCTGCACAACGCTCCGACGCGGGCCCCGGTTCGGCGCCTGGATCAGACGCAGGCCGCGAGGAACCCGGTCTTGACGTATCCGTTCGGCGAGCAGACGGCGTAGGCCTAGCGAGGGAGGCTTGCTGCGACGGCTCGCGCGGCCTCCTGGCAGACGGTGTCTGCGAGTTTTCGCTCCTCAGCCTCGACAAAGACGCGCACCATCGGCTGCGTTCCCGAGGGCCGCAGGATCACACGGCCGCGCCCGGCGAGCTTCGCCTCCGCGCGCCGGGTGATCTCCTCAAGTGGTACCGCTCTCGCGGCGTCCATTGAGGGGCACGGGACGTTCTCATGGCTTTGGGGGTAGAGAGGAACTGCTGCCGCGAGGCATTCCAGCGACTCCCCCGCCTCGTGCGCGATCTCGAGTAGTTGCACGGCGGTGAGGATTCCGTCTCCCGTCGGAGCGTGGTCGGCGAAGATGACGTGCCCCGACGGTTCTCCCCCAAGCCGTGCTCCGTGCGTCCTCATCGCTTGGGCGACGTGACGGTCTCCGACGGGGGTGCGGATCGTGCCGATGCCGCGATCGCGCAGGAAGTGCTCAAGCCCCAGATTGGAGAGCACGGTCGTGACGACGAGAGGAGGTCGGAGGCCTCCCCTGCGCGCTCGATGCGTAGCGGCAATGCCGATCACGTGGTCGCCGTCGATGGTTTGTCCGTGGGACGAAACGAGAAGAACGCGGTCTCCGTCGCCGTCGAAGGCGATGCCGAGATCCGCATGCTGGCGCAGAACCGCCTCGCGGACGCTGTCGAGGTGAGTCGAACCGCATCCAACGTTGATGCGGGTGCCGTCCGTCTCTGTGTGCAACTCAATGACGTGCGCTCCCAGATGGCGGAAGACCCGAGGCGCAATCGGCCCCGTCGCGCCGTAGGCGCAGTCGACGACCAGCGTAAGCCCGGACAGATCCACGTCGTCGCTCTCAATCGTTCCGGTGAGGAAAGCAGCGTAGCGTGTCGCCGCGACGTCGATCGTCTCGATGCGCCCGATCCCCCGAGCGGGAGGCCAGTCCAACCCGAGCGCCGATTCCACCCGTTCTTCCTCCTCGACGGACAGCTTCTGGCCGTCCTTTCCGAAGAACTTGATTCCGTTGTCCTCGGGTGGGTTGTGGGACGCGCTGAGCACGGCCCCCAAGTCCGCGCCCTCGTCCTTGATGAGGAATGAGATGGCAGGAGTCGGGATGATGCCGGCAAGGCCAACGTCGATGCCAGCAGAGGAGAACCCCGCGGCGAGCGCAGCCTCGAGCATGGGACCGCTCGTCCTCGAATCGCGGCCGACGATGACACGCCCACCGCGCGGAAGCAGGGACGCGGCGGCCGAGCGCGCCAGCGCCAGCGCGAGCTCGGGAACGAGGTCCTCGTTCGCTACGCCACGCACGCCGTCCGTCCCGAATCGCTGCGTCACGGAAGGACCCACCTTCCCGAGGCTGAGACGAGAGGGAGCGGAAACGCAAGCGGGTAGACGAACTCACCCGACGCGCAGATTGCCAAGGCGGATGAGATAGGAGCCTCCACTGCAAGCCCGCCGCCGAGGAGGACCGACGGAAGGAAGGCCGTGGGATCGAAGTAGAAGAGTCCCGTTGTGAGGCGGAGGAACGTGCCTCCCACATGCGGACTGCCCGCAAGGCGCACGTCGCACGACGCCGCGATGAGCGCCTTTCCGTCCGAAGTGAGGAAGAACGAGCCCGTGGCAAGTCCGAACGAGAGGTCAGTTGTCGCCTCCACTCCGAACAGGAACGGCATCTTCCCGATCGGAAGGATGACCCGCACGCCGACAGAGCGCAGGCCAGCTCCGAATGCCGTGGGGCAAAGAAGACCCATGACGAGCAGAGCGATGAAGCCGATCCGACGCAGACCCATTGCTGTGAGTCTACCCGAACCCGTGGAAGGGAGCGAGCCTACGGAGCGAAGCGGACGAGATCTCCGACGAGGACTTCGAAATCGCCAAGCCGAGTTCCCGTCGAAGCACGCTCGCGCACGTCGACGACTTCGATGATCCCTCTTTCGTCGACGACGTCATACGAGGCGACGGATTGCGTGTCGCGATCGAACACCAGGTTGTCGACGCTGAGGACCTCGAAGCGGTCGCCGAGGCTGACTCCGCTCGATGCGCCGAGGTTGATCGTCACGCGCCCATCGGGCAACACCGACGCGATCTGGCCAAGCAACTGCGTCGCTCCCGAGAGGGACGCGGAGGTCGACGCCCGAGCCGCTTCGGCAGTTCGTAGCGCGAGAATTGACGCGAGGAGTGACTTGGCGAGGTGCTCGACGACGTCGTCAACGGCTTTCCCCACGACGTTGTTGTCGAATGCCGATGTTCCAGTCGTGACCTGATCCAGCGAGGGAAGGACGAGCGTCAGGCTGGGGCGGATCTGGAAACTCGCTGCCGCCGTGAGCACGTCACCATCTCTCAGGCGAGCGGTGTAGATCCCGGCGGGCACGGGAGATCCCAAGGCATCGCGCTGGTTCCACGTCCACGTCTCGCATCCGCCGTGCGGCACAAAGCGCCATCCGAGCCAACGCAGAAAGGTGCCATCGCTTGCGTAGACTTCAAGCCCGAACCAGCCGGCCAGTGACCCGTTGGAGTAGCCAAACGAGACAAGCGCTCCATGCGAGTACGCAGTTTCCGCCGATTGCAGGCCGCCGCCGCAGACATCGCACGAGGCGGACGCGGCGAAGAAGTTGCCCAGATCGAACGATAGACTGAACGAAGTCTTCGCGGTCCCTTCCGCTGCGGCCGCGGTCACCACGCCGCCTGTGACGGCGTCAATCAGTTCGACGGTCGCCGCGACGTGCGCTTCAGCACTGCCCAATTGAACGAGTCCGAGGTCGAGCGTCGCCGAATCCACGATGACGCTCTCCACGACCCCCGAAACGAGAAGATCCGCGCCGAGATCTCGCGCGGCGCGCGCAAGTCCTTCAGGCGACGTCGGATCTAGGGCCTCTGCTTGCATCAGGGACTCGATCTGGCTTCGCCCCACGATGTGGACTCCGCCCACAGCCAGCCGCGCCGCAAGTTTGTCAGCGAGTCCGGCGCCGAGGTTGTCGATTCGGGCGCGGCTTTGGTCATCGAAGGCCGCGACCACGACGCGCGGCGTGCCGTCCTGGTTCGAAGCGATTCCCGCCGTCGTCGCGACGCTCGTGCCTTGTCCCGAGGCGGCGAGGCCAAGAGACGCGACAACCGTGAGCGCTGCGCGAAGTCCCCAATGCCTAGCCATGTTCCTCCACCCTTCTCATGAACCTACACGGGCTCGGCGACGGTAGTTTCACCGGGTGCCGTCGCCAGCTCCACCGCGTGGGTCAGATCTCGCCCCAGTTCCGGCCGATCGACACCTTCACCTCGAGCGGAACGCGGAGCGGGAGGACGTTCTCCATGGCGTCGCGGACTTCTCGAGCCACCGCCTCGCCGGCCTCTTCATCCACCTCGAGCACAAGCTCATCGTGGATCTGCACCAGCATGGCCGCAGGCCACGCCGCGGCGGCGATCCGCCGATCGATGTCGATCATGGCGAGCTTGATCAAGTCCGCTGCGCTCCCTTGGATCGGTGTGTTCACGGCGTTACGGCGATCGAAGTTGCGGCGGGCCACGTCCCGTGCGCCGAGGTTGCGCAGCGGCCGCCGCCGGCCGAGCAGCGTCTCCGCATACCCTACTTCGGTGGCTCGCCGCACGCATTCGTCCACAAAGGCACGCACGCCGGGATAGGCGGAGAAGAAGCGGTCGATGTACGCCTTGGCCTCCGCAGTCGAAGACCCGATCTCCTTGGCCAAGCCGTAGGAGCTGATTCCGTAGAGGATTCCGAAGTTGATCCGCTTTGCCGCGTCGCGTTGCTGCGCGGTGACCGCTGTTTCTGAGACGCCGAACACGACGCTCGCAGTGAGGCGATGCAGATCGAGTCCGCGTGCAAACGCGGAGATGAGATTCTCGTCTCCCGACATGTGCGCCAGGACCCGCAGCTCGACCTGTGAGTAGTCGGCTCCAAGAAGGACTGAGCCTTCGGCGGCGATGAACGCCTGGCGGATCCGGCCGCCCACCTCGGTCCGCGTCGGGATGTTCTGCAGATTCGGATCCGACGATGAGAGCCGTCCCGTCGCGGTGGAGGTTTGATGGTAGCTCGTGTGGATCCTGCCGGTAGTGGGGTTGACAGCCTTCGGCAACTGCTCCACATAGGTGGAGAGGAGCTTCATCACCTCGCGATAGGCGATCAGCTTCCCGGGAAGGGGGTGAGCGATCGCCAGTTCGGCGAGCACGTCGGAACTCGTGGATGGCCCCGTCTTCGTCCTTGCGATTACGGGGAGTTTGAGGCGATTGAACAGGATCTCCGCAACCTGCTTGGGGGAGTTGGGATTGAACGATCCACCGGCGATGTCGTAGAGATCGGATTCGAGGATGGCCAAGTCGCGGCGGAGCGCGGCACCCTGCTGCGCCAAGACGGCGCAGTCGACGAGAATGCCGTTTCGTTCCATGCGGGCGAGCACCGGCACGAGGGGGATCTCAACCTCCTCAAACAGGCGCGTCAATCTAGAGTCGTGCAGCCCCGCTGTGAGCAACGGATGGAGCCTCTGAACGATCTCCGCATCCTCCGCCGCGTACTGGGTTGCCGCATCAATCGGCACGGCGGCAAACGACCCGTTCCTTCCCGCGACCTCCTCATAGGACACGGTGTCCTGGTTGAGGTATGTCTTGACGATGGTCGCGAGGTCGTGATGGCGCTCGTCCGGGCTCAAGAGGTGCGAGGCAATCATCGAGTCAAAGCGGATTCCGCGCACGGCGACTCCGTATCGTTCGAGGATCGTCACGTCGTACTTAAGGTTCTGGCCGATGATCTCATGGCTTCCGGACTCAAGGAAGGGTCGCAACGCCTCGAGGACCCGTTCCAGCGGAAGCTGGGGTGGCGCGCCGAGTGCATCGTGCCCGACGGGAATGTAGTATCCGAGAAGAGGCCGTGGCGAGACGGCGATACCAACGATCGCGGCCTCCATGGGATTGCGGCTCGTCGTCTCGAGGTCTACTGCGAGACGCTGCGTCTCGCGCACCGCTTCGACAAGTTCCGCGAGAGTCGCTTCGTCGAGCACCGTGCGATACGTGCAGTTCGGAGCGGCCTCCGTCGGCGACTCTGTGGCGCGACGCTCGGCCGTGAGCGGCTCCGAGACAGCCGCGGGCAGATCCTGAAGTGCGGATCGGAAGCCGACGCGCGTGAAGAAGAGCCGCGCGGCTTCCTCGTCAATCCCGCGAAGTCGGCACAGCTCTCGCACGTCGCCTGCGGCAACGTCCGTACGCAGGCGAACCAGGCTCTGGGCCAGGCGTGCCGTATCCGCATGCTCAACGAGAGCGCGTCGGACTCGTTCGTTTCGGACTCGCTCAACGTCCAGCAACAGAGCGTCGAGAGTTCCGAATTCGGAAAGGAGCTGCACGGCGGTCTTCTCTCCCACCGTAGGCACGCCGGGCACATTGTCCGACGTGTCGCCGACGAGGGCGAGGAAGTCGACGATCTGCTCTGGACGAACGCCGTATTGGGCGAGGACCCCGTCCCGATCTAGGCGTTGACTGGAGTCCCCAGATCCGCGTCCGCTCGGTCGCAGAAGAGCGATCCGGTCGCCGACGATCTGCGCCATGTCCTTGTCGGATGTGGAGATGAGACAGGACAATCCCGCCGCCGCGGCGCGAAGCGCGAGCGAAGCGAGAACGTCGTCCCCCTCGACGCCCGCCACGGAGAGCACGGGAATTCCTAGAACCCTGAGCAATTCGAAGACAAGGGGCAGCTGCTCCGCCAGCTCTTCCGGCATCGGCTTTCGCGTTGCCTTGTAGTCATCGTGCAGATCGTGGCGAAAGGTCCTTCCGCCCGCGTCGAACACCGCGGCGACGTAGGCGGACGGATGGTCCCGCAAGGTGCGCGAGATGGCCCGCCAGAAGCCAAACAACGCGTTGACTGGCTTCCCGTCGGGAGCCGTCAGATCACGAATCGCGTAGAACGCGCGGTAGGCGTGAGCGTGCCCGTCGAACAAGAGGAGCTGCCCCTCGTCCAACGGCCGGGGAAGCTTCAGGAACTCCTCATAGGTAGACGTCGTCAACTCCTTCAGGGCCACGAGCGTCGAGAAGATAGCAGAGCGCAAGGGCCAGCGCGTCAGCCATGTCGTCAGGTCTTGGGAGATCGGACAGGCGCAGCAGCCGCTGGACCATCGCTTGCACTTGGGCCTTCTGCGCCTTTCCGTACCCGGTGATTCGCTTCTTGACCTGCAGGGGCGTGTAGCCGCGGACCGGGACATCGCCTGACGCGACAAGCAACGCGCCGCGCGCCTCGGCTGTACGCATGGCCGTCTGCGCGTTCGTGGCGAAGAACACCTCTTCAATGGCTACGCCGCACGGGTGGTAGGCCTCGATCAGCTCCTGGGCCTCCCGGCAGAGGTCGCGGAGGCGTTCCGACCGCGGCTGGCCGCTCGGGGTGCGAATCACTCCTCCAGCTACGACACCCCAACCGGACTTGGTGGCCTCGACAACGCCGTAGCCGGTCACGGCGAGCCCAGGGTCGAAACCAATGGCGACGAGATCCGTCATGGCGAGAGGAAGTCTCCCAGTCTGCGGGTTTCGAGATCTCGCTTCGCACAGGCGTGGAACGGCTCTTCGTTCAGGTCGGCCCCGCACTTCGGGCAAAGACCGCGGCAATCCGGACGGCAGAGGACGTGAGGATTATGTGCAGTCAGGATCAGCGAAACCGCCGCGGGACGCACATCCACTTCGTCCGCAGTCGGCGGGATCGAAACCGTGAACGACTCACGAAGCGAGAACGGCGCCTCAAGCGGCTTCACGCAACGGCCGCATGGCTGGGCGATGACTGTACTCATCTCCGCATCTACATACAGCGTCGAGAGTTGAGCGAATGCCTCTCCGTCGAGGAGGATCTCACCGACGACTCGAAGATCCTCCGTCTCGTTCGGAACAGACGGGAGCACAGTCTGGACCCGCAGGCGCTTGCCCGGATGGGCAAGGAACTCCAACACACTTAGTGTCATTCTCCCTCAAGCGGCAACGCCGTGCGCCTCTGCCTGGTTCTCCAGAAGCGCGCTCGAACGCGCCTCTGTACCGTTTGTAGGGGACGCCCCATCACGCGCCCCTCATCGTTCGCAAGGGGCGCGCCGCGTCTCTACGCCCGAAGAAGGCACGCCGTGTCTGCCGCTCGTCTCCCCTCCTTCACATCGTGTACTCGGAGGATGTCCGCTCCTCGCGCGACCGCGATTGCCTCAACCGCCAAAGTCCCCTCGAGGCGCTCCTCGGCCGGCAGCGCCAGGATCTCCCCCAGAAACGACTTGCGCGACACCCCTACGGCCACTGGAAACCCGGTCGCAGCGAAACGATCGATGCTTCGCAAGAGCGCCAGATTGTGTTCGAGCCGCTTGCCAAACCCGATTCCGGGGTCGATGAAGATCCGCTCGCTCGGAATGCCTGCTGCCCCTGCGGCGCGCGTTCGCTCGAGGAGGAAGGCAAGGACCTCCTCCACGACGTTGACGTAGTCCGGGGCTTGTTGCATTGTGCGCGGGGTGCCCTGCATGTGCATCAGAATCACGTACGCGTTGCGTGCCGCGACGACCGCCGCCATCGCCGGGTCGGCCCGCAGAGCGCTCGTGTCATTGATCACGGAAGCGCCGCGATCCAGCGCCTCCCGGGCCACGATGGCCTTGGTCGTATCTATGGAGAGAACGACGTTGCACTCCGAGTGGATCCTCTCGATAACCGGAATGACGCGCTCGAGTTCCTCCTCCGCGCCCACCGGATCTGAGCCCGGCCGCGTGGACTCCCCGCCGACATCGAGGATGTCGGCGCCGTCTTCGACCATGCGCCGGGCGTGTTCCAGCGCGAGGCGCGGAGAGAGAACACGGCTGCTTGAGAAGAAAGAATCGGGCGTCACATTGAGGACGCCCATCAGGAGGACGCGACCTCGCTCCTTGCCCCACTCTTCCAGCTTGATCACAGGGTGCAAGTATACCATGGGGCCTACGCACGATCAGAAGAGCAGTTTGACGCAGTCGCAGCCCCCATCTACAATCTCGCTCGAGACGCAAGACTGAGGTGATGATCATCGCTAAGGTGCTCTTGACGAAGACGATCGACAAGCTGGGCCATGTTGGCGAGGTGGTGAACGTCGCGGAAGGCTACGCCCGGAACTACCTGTTCCCGCGTGGTTTTGCCATGGAGCCGACGGACCACAGCGTGTCGCGATTTGCCAAGGAAAAGGCGATTCACGACGCCGAGCTCCTGAAACGAGAAGAGAAGGCGCGCGCGTTGCGCGACAAACTTGTCGACCAGACGCTGGTCTTCGTGCGCAAGGCGCACGGGGATCAGCGCCTCTACGGTTCCGTCCGCGCCGAGGAAATCGCAGCCCAGGCTGCGTCATTGTGCGGCGAGGCCATCGAGTCATCGCGCATCCACATGTCGGCGGCCATCGACACGCTTGGCCCACACACCGTCACGATCGCGCTCTACAAGGACATCTCGGTCGAGGTGCGCGTTCGCGTGGACGAGGAGGCGCCGCAGAAGGAGGAGTAGCCCGCGATGAGAGGCGGGTGGCTGGGGGGGGTTGCGGCCGGCCTCATGATGGTCGCACTCGCGGGTACTGCGCAAGGGGCGATCGTCGTCAACGGGCGCCCTGTCTCCACTCAGCCGGCAGCGCGCGTGGAGGGAGATCTCGTTCTTGTCCCGGTGATCGCCTTCGCTCCCTTCCTTGGCGTGGAAGCATCCGAGCACGACGGGCGGATTGTCCTTCGCTGGAGCGGAGGGTCTGAGGAACTCGCGTCTGCAGAGCTGCGCGAGGAATCGGGCACTGCATTCACGTCTCTCGAGGGACTCGTGCGCCGTGTCGGGGGAACCGAACGCCGCAGCGGCGACGATACGATCGTCGATACGCCGATCGCGACACTGGTTGAAGTCGTGCGGAGCGGCGAGGAGCTGGCCATGCGGTTCGATCGGTTCGCTCCGACCTCCGTTGGAGAGGAAGACGGGGAGACCGTCATCCGATTCGCGAACTGCCTTACGGTGTCTGAGGGAGCCGCAGCTGCTTTCGGCCCGAGCGATGTTGGGCGGGCCACCCTCACAACCATCGGCGACGGCTCGTGCGAGGTCCGGATCGAGTTTCTCGAAGAGGCAGCGTTGTCCGTGCGTCGCGTCGAAGCGAACGAGGCGTACACCGTGTTCCTGACCGCCTCCGAGCAGGCCTCCTCTACATCGAGCGTGCGGATTGCAGACAACCTCTTGTTCCTCGAAGGGGAGATCGGGACCGGCGAGGAGTCCGTGCAGGTCGCCTACATCTGGGCCGGGGAATGGCGGGGACGCCTGGACGTGCGTCCTCTTCTTCCCCAGACAGGGGTCGGAACCCAAGCCTCGATCAATGCTGCGATGAGCGCGGCAGGAGCTGCCATCGCGCTCTCGTCGCGTAGCGGCACGGACGTTGGGCTTGTTGTGATCGACGGTGTTCCCTACTCCCTTGGGGACGGTGCGTCGGAGGCCCTTGGGATCGACATCTTAGGTTCCTTCCTTGCGCTCGTGCCCGATGTCGCCGCCTCCGCCGTGTCGCCGACGGCGCGAATCCCGCTCGACGGCGTCGACCGTCCGGTCGGAGCTGACGAGCTCATCGGCTATCCTCCTGGGTACACGGGCAACATCGCCAAGGGGTTTCCTGAAGGCTTTCGCATCGTCCGCATCCGCGACAGCGTCGTGGTTTCCATTCTTGATGCGCCATTCGTTGTCGCGGACCCCTCTGCGGCGCTCCTCGTAGCGTCGGGGGCGGCGCGCAGCCGCCTCGCCGCCCTGACGCTTGGCGATCGCGTGACGTTCGAGAGCGTGGCCAGCGCCTCGGAGAGCTTCCTGACCGAGGCAGCGTCGATTGAAGGATGGTTCGCCTGGGACGGGCAGTCGACCCTCCGCGACTGGGACTCGGCGTCGCCGTGGAGCACAGTCGGCACGGACTGGCAAGGCGGGTTGTTCTTCCTCAGGCTCTCGAGCGATGGGGAGATCTCGCCCTCTCTCGTTCTTGCAGCGCTCAACCTCCTGCCTGTGCCGGCTCGCGACGTTGCCATCCTCGAAGCGGGAGGCGCCGCAGAGTTGGCGCTCGACTCGGGGAACTACCACATGCGCTGGGGCCGCCGCGTGGCGGTCTCGGTGAGCCTCGGCGCGGTCCTCAAGTGATGCTGAAGAAGGGACTAGCGCGCGACGTGCTCATGATGGCCGCCGCTGTCGCCGCATCGAGGATCCTCGGACTCGTGCGCGATGCGTCGATCGCCGATCGATTCGGCGCGACCGCGGCATACGATGCCTTCCTCATCGCGTTCTACGTCCCGCAGCTTCTGCGGCAGCTTCTCGCCGAGGGATCCTTGTCCACTGCGTTTGTTCCGCTCTACGCGAGTCTTCGCGAACGAGAGGAAGACGCGGACCATTTTGCGAGCAACGTCCTTTCCCTTCTCGTCGTCCTCTTCCCGGTGATCTGCGCGGCTGGGATGCTTCTCGCGCCTTGGTACGTCCCGTTCCTTGCCAGCGGCTTCCCGGCGGAGAAGCTGCATCTCGCCGTGTCCCTCTCGCGCTGGCTCTTCCCATCGATCGCCCTCGTCGGGTTCGGTGCCGTGTTTATGGGCATCTTGAATGCTCACCATCGCTTCTTCATCGCGTCGTTCTCGTCGGTGTGGTTCAACGTTGGGGTCATTCTCGGCGCTCTCGTCGCCGCACCTCATTGGCCGGGTCTGCCGATCTATGGTCTCGCCGCAGGCGCTCTCGTGGGGGCTGGCGGCCAAACGCTGTCTCAACTTCCGTCGTTGCGACGGATTCGGTTCCGGTTCTCGTTTCATCTCTGGCCTCTCCATCCGGACGTCATTGTGCTGGCTCAGCGCATGCTGCCCGCGGTCGTCGTCCTGGCGATGGCCGACATCAACCTTCTCGTGGACAACAAATTCGCCTCGTACCTTCCCGACGGGAACATCGCATCGCTCCAATACGCTATGCGCCTGTTTCAGCTGCCTCTCGGGGTGTTCGCGGTGAGCATCGGGACGGCTCTCTTGCCGCGTCTGGCGGTGGCGGCCGACGCGGCAAGATTCCGCCGCTACTTCACCGATGGGATGGCTGCCACAGCGCTGATCCTGCTGCCGGCAATGACTGGCTTCCTCCTCATCGGGGGAGACGTCATTCGCCTTCTCTTCCAGCGTGGCCACTTCACGTCGGCTGACACGGTCCGAACGGCGGCGGTCCTTGGGTCCTTCTCCTTGGGGCTCCTCGCCTACGGGTGGGACTACCTCGGCGTCCGTGCCTGCTACGCGTTGGGACGGACGAGCCTGCCGATCGTTGGAGCCGTGGTATCCATGGCAACGAACGCCATCCTCGATGCCGCGCTCGTGGGGCCATTCGGCTCTCCAGGACTGGCCTTTGCCTCGGCGGCCGCCGGTGCCGTCGACGCGGGGATTCTGCTCTTCTTCCTGCGCCGCTATGTGTCTTGGGGACCTCTCCTGCCTCGCCTCGGCCTCATCGTTGGCGGGACGGCAATCATGGCGACCGCCGTCTGGGGAGTCGCTCGCGCCCTCCCTGGAAGCTCCGCTCTTGTGGCAACCCTGGTGCCGACGTTCGTTGGCCTGGCCGTCTACGGGCTGTTCGTGCGGATGACGCCGCTGTGGAAGCTCGTGCGTCGGCCTGGGCAAGAGGCGGACGTACCGAGTGCGTCCGATTGACCTAGAAGTCGAACGCGCCCGCGAAGGCTCGAGCCCAGCGATCGGCAGACTGGACGTCAGCGAGGGCTAGAGGCTGCTCCCTGCCGCCGAACTCAGCCCGCCATCCTTCGAGAGCGAGGGCGAGGCCCCGCGCCAGGCCGTCGAAGGGGAGATCGCCGCGGAGGAATCTCGAGACGAGGACCTCATCTGCCGCGTTCACGGCGGCCGGAGCGCTCTTTCCCTCGCGCGCAGCGGCGAGGACGGTGCCGAAGGCGGGGAACTCCTCCTCATCCAGACGTCGGAACTCGAGCCGGTCAAGCTCCGTGAGGTCGAGTCGAGGAAGACCCGTATCGACGCGCTCCGGGTACGTCAGCGCGTATTGGATGGGGATTCGCATGTCGTGCGTCGCTGCCTGCGCGATGATCGACCCATCGAGGAACTCGACCAGAGAATGCACGATGGATGCAGGATGTATGAGGACCGAAATCCTCTCGTACGGAACGTCGAAGAGATAGTGCGCTTCGATAACCTCGAATGCCTTGTTCACGAGCGTGGCGGAGTCGATCGTAATCCTCTTGCCCATCGACCAAGTCGGGTGGCGAAGCGCGTCCGCCGCGGTGACTGCCGCGCGCGCGGCACGTTCCATCCCGAGGAATGGCCCGCCCGATGCGGTCAGAATGAGGCGTCGGACGTCGTCTCGGCGCCCCCCGTCGAGACACTGAAGCAGGGCGCTGTGCTCGCTATCGATCGGGAGCAACCGCCCCCCAGCCGTTGCGAGCGCGTCCCGTACGAGCTCTCCGCCTGTCACGAGGCTCTCTTTGTTTGCCAGCGCGACGGTGCGCCCACGCGACAGGGCAGCGAGAGTGGCCGAAAGCCCGGCAGCGCCGACGATCGCGTTGACGACGATGCGGACATCGTCAAGAGAAGCGAGCTTCGCCGGCCCGTCTTCTCCGTCGAGGACGGTGACTCCGGGAAACCGGCGACGCAGGCGCTGGGCGCCTGCAGGGTCGCTGAGTGACACGACTTGTGGGCTCGTGGCCTGGATCTGCTCCCCCAAGAGCGTGTCGTTCGTTCGGGCGGACAGGGCGACGACGCGGGATTCCCTTCCCGACTGCGACAGACGAGCCAAGACGTCGAGCGTCTGAACCCCAATCGAACCGGTGGAACCGAGGAGAACGACGTTCGTCGTGTTGCGTCTCATCCGCTGGCGGGGGACGGCAGGAGCTGGTTGAGGAGGCTCGTCAGGTCGTCGCCAGAGATCTCCTCGCGCGCGAGGACCTCGGCCGCCAGTCGATCGAGAGCATCGCGGTGCTGGATGAGGAGCTTCTTCGCTCTCTCGTACGCGGCGAGCAACAGCTTCCGAATCTCCCGGTCCGCGAGCGACGAGGTCTCTTCGGAGTGCTCGTTCGACTTCACGATGTCCTCTCCGAGGAAGACGTTGATACGATCACTGCCGAGGCTGATCGGGCCGAGCTCTTCGTTCATTCCCCACTCGATGACCATCTTCGTCGCGAGTTGTGTCGCGCTCTTCAGGTCGCTGCCCGAACCGGCGGCGAACTCCTCGAACACGACCTCTTCCGCCGCGCGCCCGCCGAGCATGGCCGCGAGCTCGTTCTTGAATTCCTCTTGCGTCGGGTTGAAACGCTCCTCCAGCGGCAACGACTGCGTGACGCCCATCGATCCATGCGAGCGCGGCAGGATCGAGATCTTGTGCACGACCATGTCATACGGCTTGAGCAAGAACCCGAGCAGCGTGTGGCCGCTCTCGTGGTACGCCGTCAGCCGCCGCTCCTTGTCCGTGGGGACGACACTCTTGCGCCGCAGGCCGAGGTAGAGGCGGTCGGTCGCTTCCTCGAAGTCCGCCATCTCGATCTGTTCCTTGTTCTTACGCGCCGCTAACAGCGCCGCCTCGTTGCAGAGATTCCGCAGGTCGGCGCCGACGAAGCCCGGCGTCTTGCGCGCCAGGATCTCCGGATCGACGTCCGCCGCGATCTTCCGCGGCTTCAGGTGGACCTTGAGAATCGCTACGCGATCCCGAAGCGCAGGGTAGGGCAACTGCACGCTGCGGTCAAAGCGGCCGGGCCGCAGCAAGGCGGCGTCGAGAACGTCAGGGCGATTCGTCGCGGCGAGGATGATAATGCCCTTGTTCGGCTGGAATCCGTCCATCTCGGCGAGGAGCTGGTTCAACGTCTGCTCTCGCTCGTCGTGGCCGCCGCCGAGGCCGGCGCCGCGCTTCCTCCCCACGGCGTCGATTTCGTCGATGAAGATGATGCAGGGGGCGCTTGCCTTTGCCTTCTCGAACATGTCACGGACGCGCGCCGCGCCGACCCCGACGAACATCTCCACGAAGTCGGACCCGCTGATCGAGAAGAACGGCACCTTGGCCTCACCGGCAATGGCTTTGGCGAGGAGCGTCTTTCCCGTTCCGGGCGCTCCGACGAGGAGAATGCCTTTCGGTATCTCCGCGCCGAGTTTGGAGAACCGTCGCTGATCCCTCAGGTATTCGACGATTTCCTCGACTTCTTCCTTCACCTCGTCGAGTCCGGCGACGTCGGCGAATGTCGTCTGAGGCGAATCCGGGTTCACGAGCTTCGCCTTCGATTGCCCAAACGAGAGCGCGCCCACTCCGGACTGCGTCCGGCGCATGATGTAGATCCAGACGCCGACGAGAAGAACGATCGGGAGGAGCACGGTCAGGAGAACCGTGAGAAAAAGCCCGCTGTTCGAGGGCGGATCATACTTGACGTCGACTGAGCTCGACGCCAGCAAGTCTTGATACGCAGTAACAGCGGGCGGCATCCGGACAGTCAGCGTCTGGTTGTCCACGGTCACGACTTGTCCGACGTCGTCGCGAATGACGATCGAGGCGATCTTGCCTTGCTTCAGCTCGTTCGTGAACTCCGTGTACGTAATCTCGTTCGTTGGCTTGCCGCCGTACCACGTTTCCAAGGCGATCAGCGCGACGATCACAAGGATCGTGATGAACGCAATATTGCGGAGGTTCCTGCTCCGCATCTCCTTTATGGAATCCTTCGACATGATCGACTCCTCGACAGAGCGCAATTGTACCCCTGAGGCCAAGGGGCGTCAAAGGCAATTCTGGTGAAGGTTATCCGTGCGCCCCGCTGCTTCCCTCTTCCGACGGAGGTGCGGGCGACTCACGGTGCGAGCGGCAGAATAACCGCCAGATCTGAAGTCGCGTGAATCGCGGTTCCACGCCGTGAAACAGGCGCCGCAGGTTCGCGCGGTGCGTCACTGTGATGAACACCGCAAGTCCTGCCGTCAGCGCCAGGAGGAGAGGGTAGCTCAGCCCGTCGCGTGACGGTGGGATGAAGGCCGCGGCCACGGGCACGGTCCACGCGCCGAGGAGAGATCCGACGGAAACCCATCCGGACGTCGAGACCGCGAGGAGAAAGACTCCGAGCGCGATGCCTACAGGAATCGGCGCGACGGCGACGAGCATCCCGGCGGCCGTTGCGACTCCCTTTCCGCCGCGAAAACCGATGTAGACAGGGAACACGTGGCCCACCACGGCGGCGATGCCGCAGAAGATCGAGGCGGCGCCGAGACTGACAGGGAGCGCGCCGAGGGGGATGCGGGGAACTGCGGCCGCCGCCAAGACTCCCTTGGCGGTGTCGAGGACCATGACGGGCAACCCGATGCGCCACCCGAAGACCCGCCAAGCGTTCGTGGCGCCTGCGTTCTTGCTGCCCTCGGAGCGCACGTCAACCCCGCGCAGCACCTTGCCCAGTACGACGGATGAAGGGAACGCCCCGACGAGATAGCCGAGGAGAAGAACAAGCGCCAGGGTCACGACAGGGACTCCCGAGCGATCGCGCGATCGACGAGATCTGCATCCAGGGTGGCGACAGCCGCTCCGCCGGGCCCGGAGTGCGTGCCGAGGGCCGACCCGGCGGGGGCTAGCAGAATCTCGGACAGCGGATGCCTTCGACGGAGTTCCTTCTCGAGCCTGCGAGCCAACATGGGAGCCTCGGAGTGGCTGATGACGAAGAGCGGAGATCGAGACGAACTCGCGTCGCGCAACGCCAAACGAAGAACTCGACTGACCGCAGCTCGCCGTCCGAAGACCTTCGCCTTGGGCTCGACTCTCCCGTTGCGTACGGTCAGGACCGGCAGGAGGTGCAAGAGCTGCGCGACCCTTCCCTGAAGAGGCGACAGACGGCCGCCTAGAATGAAGTACTTCACGGTCGGGACAAAGACGTAGACCGATGTTGCTTCTGCCACCTCTCTCGCGACGCGGGCAGAGGCCGCTGCATCCAGGCCGCCCTCGATTGCCCGGGCGGCGGCCCACACGACGCACGCCTCGCCTGCGGATGCCGTTCGACAATCCACGACGTGAATCGCCATGCCCGTCTCCCGAGAGATGCGTTCAGCTGCGCGTTGCGCCGAACTCGTGGTACCGGAAACGTCGGACGACAGGTGCACGGATACGACGTCAGCAAAGCGTCGCGCGAGCACTCGATACGACATCTCAAAGTCGGCCGGGCTCGGCTGCGACGTCGTAGGCAGCGACGGGCTCGACTCTAGTTGAGAATAGAAGAGGCGCGGCGTGATATCCACGCCATCCACTGCGATGTCGTCTCCGAACGCGAGGCGGAACGGGACTACGTGGATCCGTCTCTTCGTGAGATACTCGATCGGGAGATCGCACACAGAGTCCGTGACGAGTGCCGTTCCGGCGCGTGCTGCGCCAAGATTCGAGGGCGGGAGGTTCGTCCACATGTCGTCGGTCTTCAGGGACGACACGGTGCCTCTCTCGGCCAGCTCTTCCAAGACGAGGGCGGGTACATTCGTGTGAACGTGAGTGTGAAAGCTCGTTTCTTCGCCGGCGACGACGACCGAGTCGCCGAGCTCCGACAGACGCTCGATCAGATCGTTCGGGTCGAGCTTCGCTCCCTGGACAATGGCTTCGGTGCAGTACCGGAAGTCCAGTGGCTCGTCGACCGAGACTGCGTCGAGAGCGACTTCGCCGACCTCGTCGGAGAACTCCTCTGACTCATCGCTTTGCACCTCGTGGAAGAGGTGGTCGCGGATCCCTTCGAGGAAGTGGACGAATCCGAGAGCCCCTGCGTCAACGACGCCGGCGTGGCGCAGCACGGCGAGGCGGTCGGTTGTCTGCGCCAGCGATTGCCGCGCGGCGCGCAGCCCCTCGTCGAGCAACGTCCGGAAGTCGTCGGCGCGCTCCTTGCAGCAGGAAACGAGGTGCTCCGCCACGTCGCTCATCACAGTGAGAATCGTGCCCTCGCGCGGTTGGGCCAACGCTTGCCGAGCCCTGAGAGCTGCGTGTCGCATCGCTGCGACGAAGCGGTCGACGGTCACGTGGGCGCCGTCGCCGATGCCCTCCCGCAGTCCCTGGAAGTACTGCGCGAGGATGACGCCCGAGTTGCCCTGAGCCCCGGCCAGCGCGCTTGCAGCGAGCGTCTTTCCCACTGCATCCAACGAGGGGAGGGGCTTCTGCAGGCCGGCGATCACAGCCCGCATCGTGACGGCGAGGTTCGTCCCAGTGTCTCGATCGGGGACGGGAAAGACGTTGATCTTGTTCAGGTGCTCTCGGTGGGCGATGACCCTCTCGGCTCCGGCAATCACGCACTGGCGCAGGGTCTCGCGGGAGAGGGCGGGAACAGAAGCATCGGCTTGGCTTCCCATGAAATGATGGTACGGCACGCCGGGAGGCGGAACAACGAGGGGCACGTGCCGCGCGGCGCGTGCCCCTCGTTGATGGACTACGGAAGAATCGTGATCGGCACGAGGACGGCTTTGCCCTCTCCGAACACGATCCACACCAAGTGCTCTCCGGCCGCCATTCCCGTCGTGTCGATGCCGAGTGTGTATGTGTCCTGCGCCGTTCGCCCAGAGAACATGTATTGGGACGGCTGTTCGAGAGCTGCTCCCCCACCGGCAGAGTCGGCAGCCAGCTGAGTCACGCGGATCCACGGCCAGCCCGCTGCGAGGCGGTCTGCCTGCGTGAGGGCGAGCTGCACCCCGAGTTGCGCTCCGGCCACGATCTGCGTCGGCTGGAGTACGTCGGCGAAAAGGGTCCACTCGTCAAGGGGTTCGGAGTTCATCGCGCGAGCGGTCGCAACGAGCGGCCTGCCCGTCTCGTCCTCTCCCCTGGTGATGACGCCGATGTTCGTGTGCCAATTGCCGGCCGTGTCTGGAGCGAGCGGATCCGTTCGCTCCATCGTGGCGAACGTCGTCGCGTCTCCGGACGGCCAGCCGTTCTGAACCGGCTCGTACGCATTGGCCGTATCGACCACGCCGCCCGAGTTGTCCACGAGCTGCATGATGTCCCCGTCCGGAGAGAGATCGAGCGTATACGGCTGCGCCGTGTCGTAGACGATGTCGGCCTTGACGTTGCTGACCGTCTCGTCGGACTTCCGCTCGAGCAAGAGGTAGCTTCCGTCGTCTTGTTCGGACTTGCCTACAACGAGCCACGAGACGGCGTCCGCGTTTCGCTTGACGAACTCGATGTCCGCCGTCTTCTGCTTGAGTGCGAGCTCGCACGCCGATGCGATTGCTCCCTGCACCACGCCGGAGAGGTGAACTTCCCTCCACCTGTAGTCGTCTTGCGTGACAGGCACCTTCTTTCGCCAACGCAGGGTCCATCCGGTGAGATCGACCGGCGCCGTACCGATGTTGCGCAGTTCGATCCACTGGCTCTCAGGATCCACGGCGGTTCCGGCCCAGGCCACTTCATTGATGACGACTTTGCCCGAGCAGACACTGCCCTGCGCCGAACCTCCCCCTCCTCCCGTGGCCGTCGTCACTTGGACGTCAGCCACGGCGGTGTTGTTCGTCGGGTCGGGGTCAGGCAAGCTCGACCGGACGACCTCAGCGAGGTTGCTGATTCTGGATCCTGCCGTGCCCGCATTCACGGTTGCAGTGACGGTAAGCGATGCGGACCGCCCGTCTGTGAGCGCTCCAAGCATCCACGTGCCGAGGGTTGAGTCGTAGACGCCGTTTCCGCTGTGCCCTACATACGTGAGTCCTGCCGGCAAGACGTCGGAAACCCAAATCCCCAGCGCCGTAGTCGGCCCGAGGTTGGTCAACGTGATCGTGAACTCTACGGTGTCGCCCTCTGCGGGCGTCGGATTGTCCACCGTCTTCGTCACAAGCAGGTCAGCCGCGTCGACGGCAACGTCCACCGAGGCATGGTTGTTGGCCGCATTCGGGTCGACGAGATCGCTTCCCGTCGTCTCCGCGACGTTCGTCATGGTCGTTCCAAGCGCCGCCTGCTCAACCAATGCGGTGATTCGCAACGACACAGCATCGCCGGCGGCCAGGGCTCCGACAGTCCATCTGCCGGTCGTTCCGTCGTAGCTCCCTGCTCCGTCATCCGTCACGTAGCGGAGCCCAGCCGGGAGTCCGTCGGTCACCACAACGCCGGTGTCATCATCTGGTCCCACATTGCGGACGGTGATCGAGAAGTCGATGAAGTCGCCCACGGTGGGTCGGGCGTTGCTCACGGTCTTTTCGATCGCGAGATCCGCCTGCGGCACCAGAGGCACGAAGCGCACGGCGCCGTCGTCGTCCTCGTGAATCACCGCGGCGTTGGCGGGGACCGAATCTACGTCAGGTTCATCCGCTGTCTCCACCTCGGCGGAGGTCGTGTAAGGGCCGGTCGCACGCACTCGAGCATTGATCTCCAGCGTGACGGTCTCGCCGCTCGACACGGAACCTACGGTCCAGCGGCCGGTCGCGCTACTGTAGGACCCGCGGGACGGGTTGCTCGACATGAATTCCAGCCCAGCGCCCATGTGGACATTGACGGATACGCCGGTTGCTTCCGCCAGCCCTGGAGCGTTGGATAGCATAACGGTCAACGTCACGATATCGCCGACCTTGGGGGTCATGTCGCTGATGACTTCGACGAGAGACAAGTCGATGACCGCATTGTCGAGGATCGTCCCGAGTCCGGTGTCGTGGGCGATCGAGGCGTTGGTCGGGCTCGCGAGGACGACGGAGAAGGTCTCGTTCGGGTCGTAGACCGCGTCGGTCAGAGTCGGGACCACGACGTTCATCGAGGTGACGCCGGGCGCGAAGGTGACCGTGCCGGTGCCGGCAGT
>CAIMCX010000104.1 GCA_903839615.1 uncultured bacterium | reverse complement strand
TGAACCGCCCCGGGATTGCCGGAGACCGAATTCCTTGAGAGGATGGGGTCATGGCACGACCAAGCAGGTACTCTCCCGAGGTGCGGGAACGAGCGGTACGAATGGTGTTCGAGTGTGAGCGTGAACACGGCTCGCAGTGGGCGGCGATTCTCTCGATTGCGCAGAAGATTGGTTGCACGCCAGAGACGCTGCGGACGTGGGTTCGGCGGGTCGAAGTCGACACCGGCAGGCGCGGCGGCGTGACAAGCGAGGAGCGAACCCGGATCAAACAGCTCGAGCGCGAGAACTTCGAGCTGCGGCGAGCGAACGAGATCCTTCGTAAGGCGTCCGCTTTTTTCGCCCAGGCGGAGCTCGACCGGCGACCGAAGCGATGACGGCGTTCGTCGACGAACACCGAAGCGTCTGCGGGGTCGAGCCGATCTGCACGATGCTGCCGATTGCCCCGTCGACGTACTACGAGCAGAAGGCCCGCCAGGCCGATCCGTCTCGCCTTCCGGTGCGTGTCCAACGCGACGCGGTCTTGTCCGAAGAGATCGCGCGCGTCTGGCAGGAGAACCGCCGGCTGTACGGGACGCGCAAGGTCTGGCGTCAGTTGCGCCGTGAGGGGTTCGATGTCGCCCGCTGCACGGTGGAGCGACTGATGAGTCAGCTGGGGCTCGCGGGCGCTGTTCGAGGGCGGAAGTTCAAGACGACGATCCCCGACGACCTTGCGGCTCACCCGGCGGACCTAGTCCAGCGCGACTTCACTGCCACGCGGCCGAATCAACTGTGGGTGGCGGATCTGACGTACGTGTCCACCCGAGCGGGGTTCGTCTACGCGGCGTTCGTCATCGACGTGTTCTCACGGCGGATCGTCGGCTGGCGTGTGTCTCGTTCGCTGCGCAGCGACTTGGCGCTCGACGCGCTGGAACAGGCTCTCTACGCGCGTCGCGACATCGACCACCTCGTCCACCACAGTGACCGCGGCGTCCAGTACTTGTCGATCCGCTACACCGAACGCTTGGCGGAAGCGGGGATTGCATCTTCGGTAGGCAGCGTCGGCGACGCGTACGACAACGCGCTGGCCGAGACAATCATTGGCTTGTACAAGACGGAGGTGATCGAGCAACTCGAACCCTGGTACAACATGACGCACGTCGAGATCGAAACGCTCGGCTGGGTAGACTGGTTCAACAACCGGCGGCTGTTGGAGCCGATTGGGAACATCCCGCCAGCCGAGTTCAAGGCGCTGTATGATCGGAGTCAGCGAGTCGCGGCCGAGGTGGCCGGACTCAAGTAATCCACCCTCCGGTGAACCCGGGGCGGTTCAAGATCTGACCTGTGCAGCAAGCCGCCCACTCACAAACTGTCTGAGGCCAGACTCTCGGATCGTTCCTGAACCCGAAGGTGCGAACCTGGCATAGCTCCGTCTGGGCTAGGATGGACCCAGTTCGTTGACCTGTTCTAGTGAGAGCAGGTCATCTTCATCGCCCTGTCCGCAGCAAGCTTCCCTGTAAGGATGGCTATGGGGAGCCCGGATGGGCTGTACGCCCATTGGCCGGCCTGATAGATGTCAGGCAGCGCGGTGACGACGGAGCGTGAGATGTTCTGTATGCGGTTCACTGCGGGCATAGTGGAACCGGTGAAAGCCCAGCCGGTGATCGCTCCCTCCGAGCTGCCGATGATCCGGGCGATGGATAGGGGTGTGTAGGAGAATCGGCTCCGCGCCGCGTCGCGCAGCCCGGGGTACACGGTCGCGTCCAGGTTCCCGATGAGGCACTCTTCTGTGAGGGTCTTGAGTTCTTCGTACCAGCCGCCGGCGCGCGCCGCGTCGCAGAGCGCATAGTCAAAGAGCACGCTGATGATGAGTCCTGTCTTGCCTGCAGGGGCCAGCGAGGCGTCCTTGAGCACAGGGATGGAGATCTCAAACGTGGTCGAGCCGATGTAGCGCTCGATCCACTCCTCAGCCCGCTGCCGGAAGCGCCTCTCCCCGTCGGACGACGCGGCCGCCAGAATGGCTTCCAGTTCCGCATGAATGCCTCGGCCGACGCCCTTCCTCGACGGCGTGTAGAAGAAGTGGCCGTTGGACTTGGCAGCGAACCACGCTGGCTCTATGTCCACCGCAAGGTAGAGGGTGAAGCCGCTGTCGCCGCCTGAGGCAGCCTCAAGCGCGGCCGCTCGCTCGCGGGCCTTGTTCCTCGCTCTGCCCTCCTGCAGGGCATCGATGTCAACCACCCTGTAGAGAGTCTTGAGATCGGCGGCCCACACCAGCTTCCGGTAGCCGTAGGCGGCACCCGTCTGGTCGGTCACGGTATGCCCTGCTGGGTCGACCGCCGTGATGCAGGTCTGCTTCCTGATCTGCACTCCCTTGGCCACGCAGTAGCCTTCCATAGCGCGCGGGAGCGCACCCGTCCCCCCCACCGGATAGACGTAATCTAGGTATAGACTGAAGTAGCTCAAGGCGAAGAAGGCCGGCGTATTCTTGAAGAAGTGCTGGCCTATGATGTCGATCAGGGGCCTCGAGTCGCTGAGAGTCTCCAAGTACTCCTCCACCGGCATCGTCATTCGGTTGATCTTGCCAATGGTGAAGAGAAACCTGGCCAGCCAAGGCAGGAGCTTCCCAAAGACGTAGTCCCGGTCGTGCACGAGGTCCTTGAACGCGGGGTTCTCGACGCCGTAGAGCACGTCCATGTGCTTTATGACGCGCTTGATGACCTTGATGATCCTCGCCACGTCCGTGCTGCTCTCCGGGAAGAAGTGATCGAGGAGCGCCTCGTAGTCCGCCAGATTCCGGGGGGATTCCACAGGGATCACGCGATCCTCTATCCCAAGGGAAACGGGACTCCTCACGAACTCCACGGGGATGCCCAGACTCTCGAGCATCGGGAGGATGATGCCCGAATCCTCCAGAGCCCGGATGCCGGCGTCCCAGGTGAAGCCATCGCGCACAAAGGAGTGAATCAAGCCGCCCAGCACGGCCTCCTTGTCGCAGAGCAACACGCTGTGCCCTGCCCTGGCGGCGAATGCGCTTGCTGTCAGTCCGGCCATTCCGCCGCCCACGACGATCAGGTCATGGATGTCAGTTCGGTTGCTCACTCACGCCTCCCTGATCCGATGCAGGGCCGCCAGCCACCTCTATGCCAGCCCTGTCAGCCGTAGGCTTTCTTCCCATACGCGTTGGCCCACCTCCCTGTCCAGGGCATGAGGGGCGGGCTTCTCCGGATGGGTGAGGTTGAAGTACTGCCCGCTGGTCTGCTCAAGTTCCGGAGCCGTGGCCAAGTAGTGGATGGCTTGCCCAGATACGACAGGGTCGCCGAGGGTCCGTGACGTGACGGTGTCCTTGAACCACCGATAGAGGTGACCGTTGTTGTTGCCGATGTTGCTCTTGACCGCGCCCGGATGCATTGCGTTGATGGTGACACCGCTGCCCTGCAGGAGCTGGGCGAAGTGCCACACCGTAAGTAATTGCGCCGTCTTGGCGGCGCCATAGCCGCGCAGTCCCGTGTAGTACCTCTTCTCCCAGGCCAAGTCGTCTAGCCTGAGGCCTCCGAAGCGGTGGCCCTGCGAGTTCACCTGGATGATGCGTGAGGGTGCGCTACGCCTCATCGTGTCCATGAGCAGCCATGTGAGCGCAAAGGATGCCAGGTGGTTCACGCAGAACACGGTCTCCAGTCCGTCGCCCGTCCGAGTGAGAGTGGTCGAATGCATGCCGACGTTGTTCACCAAGAGGTCGATGCGCTCGTGCCGTTGCACAAGCGTGTCCGCCGCCCTACGCACCTGGGAGAGGTCGGCGAAGTCCGCCAGAAGGTATCCGCACTCTGCGCCGAAGGCCGCGCGAAGCGCTTCGCAGGCGCGTTCGGACTTCTCCATGTTGCGGTTGATCATGACGATCTTCGCACCGTGCGCGGCCAGCGCTTTCGCAGCTTCCCAGCCGACGCCGGAAGTGCAGCCCGTGACAACGCACAGCTTGCCGGCCATGCTCACGTTGCTGCGCTTCTGCTCGGCACGGTTGTTCCAGGAGATCTGCCGCATATCCGCCCAGCGATAGTCCTTGAGGTACTTGAGCACGCGAGGCTCCTAACCGAGCTTCTTGTGCATGAACCGACGGTACGGGCCGGCGAACCAGGGTATGTTGTCGAAGATGTCGCCCCAGAGGTCGAAGTAATCCCGCTGGCTCTGTATTCTGCCATCCTCATCCAATCCCAGCCTGGTAGCCCCGAACAGGGTAGCGCTGGGGTACTTCTTGAATGTCATGGTCATCTCCCATTGCATGAAGACGCAGCCCGCGTGCTTGACCACGCTGGGCAAGTGCATCCTCAGCTGCTGGGAACGGTTCGTCAGGCGCTTGCACATCGCCTTGAATTCCTCGAGCCCGTGGACTTCCTGAATGCTGTCCCTGAAGACCACATCGTCGCGGTAGTAAGGGAACAGGTGGGACCAGTCGGGCTTGCCGTCTCGGTTGTAGGTCCTGGACCAAAGATCCCGTATCTCTTCCGCGGAGAGTTCGGACAAGGAACGCTCTGTCTCCGTCATGCACCGATCTGCCCCCTGTTCGGTCCCGTGTTCTTCCACCTGTCCCGCCGCCGAGTCGATCGCCCTTCCGGGCCCAGTATATATGCCGGTCTCGGTCTCGGTCTTGGCCTCGGGCAACGCAGTCTAGGAGTAATCCCGCAGAAGGTAGTAGCGCAGGAAGAGCCGTGTTAAGGCGCTGTCTGTGACGGACCCTTTGATCGCTCTTGAACTTCAGGGCTCTCCGAACCACCGAGGTCCCGATTAGGTGAGGATTGACCCATTCCGTGGACCGACTCTTGGGGGCAGGGCCGCGCTGGAGTGAATAGCAGCTCGCCGTATCCCTCGACCGACCATCCGCCGTCGCTTCCTTTGCGTCTTGGGCCGATCTCGCCGCCGACGGGCGGCTTACCTTCTGCGAGAGAAGCGCGGTACTCTCTCTTGCGGTCGTCCTACGTGTCGAGGAAGGAGAGAACCCATGAAGCGAAACGTGCTCTCGATTGTGCTTGCCGCCCTGGCGCTCCTCATAGCGGCAGGAACCCTGGTCTTCCAATGGACCGGTTCGCCGAATGCCGGTGTCGGTCGGACTGATGTCGCGACGCTCAAGACCCAAGTGGCTGCCTTGCAGGCGAGAGGCAGCGGCCTGCGGATCGCGATGATCAACCCGGACGCCGCGTTCTCGGTGTTCATGAACGCTGTCGCCGATCTGCGGCAGGCGGTTAGTGACAAGTCCCAGGAAATCGCAACGCTCAACACGTCCTATCAGAACGGCTCGACGTCGGCGTCCTCGTACCAGATGAAGCTGCCGCAATTGAACGCGGAACTGCTTGATGCACGAGTGTCGGCCGATGTGGGAACCCTCGACCACATGATTGCGTCGTCGGCGTTCGCCGACATGCGCACGAGCCTGCAGAGCCAACGTGATGCGTCACAGGCTCTGGTCGACGCGGTGAAGAGCCTCGTCTCCATGGCGAAGGACGGTGTGGGGAACACGGCCGACTTCCAGAACCGCTTCACGCAGGCCCAAAACGGGTTCACGCAGCTTGACCAGTTCGTGGCGCAGGCCGCGACGACAAAGCTGCAGCAAGTGGTGAAGAAGATCGCGATGGCCCAAGGCATCGACCTTGTGGTACCGGTCAAGAATGTCGTCCTCTACGTCAGTGCCGCTGCGGTGCCAGATCTAACGGAACTCGTCAAGACCGAGATGGCGAGCTACTTGTAGCGGTGCTTTCGGCATGGCGGTTAGATGAGGGGCAAACGATTCCAGATTGCCTGCTGCGGCCTTTGCTTGGCGGTGATCCTCTCCTGCTGCGTCGGCCTGACTGGCGGCGCGGCGTCATCAGGGTCGGTGGTGGCGGATCGCGTCGACCCAGCTCCCGCTGCGGGCGCGGGGCATCTTGAGACGATTGTCCGCGCGATCGGGCCTGTCTCGCGAGAGGCCGAGCTGAGGAGGAACATCGCCCAGGCGACGTTCTGCCTTCCGCAGAATGTGGTCGGGATTCTCTACTACGCGCTTCTCAAACTGACCGGGAACGTGGTCGACAGCGAAGGCATGAACGAAACGACGATCGTCGTGACCAAGGCGCCGCTCGGCGTCTCGTTGGGGAAGTTCATCTTCCTCAACGAGTCTCTCCTGACAGAGAACACCGTACGGCACGAGTATGGCCACACCCTCCAAGGCTACAGGCACGGGCCCTTCTACCTCCTTCTCGAGGGAGCGACGTCGCTTGTTCAGGCAGCCGTCTCACTTGTTGTGCCCTCGTTCGGCGTTGCCTACTTCGATCGTTGGCCGGAGAACGAGGCGAACGTGCTGGGCGGAGTGGTACAGCCGGCAGTCTCGGCTGCGGAGTCCGTGTCGAGCCGGCGATGACCACGCGGAATGGGTGTTAGCCGGTCGCGCGGGCCGTGTCGGGACCCTTCCACGCCATGAGGCCCAACGCTGCGAGGAGAGCCAAACCGCCGCCAAAGAAGAACGCAGACGCCGGCCCGAACTTGTCCCAGAAGATGCCCGCGAGGAGTGAAGCAGGAAGGCTCATCACGCCGACAACGGTTGCGTAGGCCCCGTATGCCGTGCCGCGAAGCTCCGCCGGCACCAGATCAGCGACGAACGCGCGCGCTGTCCCGTACGCCGCGCCGTAGTAGGCGCCATAGGCCAGGTAGAATAACCACATGCTCCATCCGACAGGGGTGAGGCCAATCCCGATGTAGATCGCAGCGTAGACAAACCATCCTCCGACGATGAGCGCTCGCCTCGGGATCCTGTCCGAGAGCGCGCCAGCCGGCGTCGAAACGAGGGTGTAGACGAGGTTGAACGCCGCCAACATCCCGAGGATTGCAAGGACTCCCGTCCCGAGGGACTGCGCGCGAAGGACGAGAAAGGCATCCGCGGAATTCCCTAGCTCAAAGACGGCCGCAAGGAGGAGGAAGACGCCAAATGACTTGCCGAGGCCGCGGAAGCCAATCGAGGGGCGGCCCGTCCGCCGGAGCGCGACTTCCCGCGCTCCGACAGCGAGGGCGAGTACCGCGAGGAATGCGGGGACGAGGCTCACCAGGACGATCACGCGGAACGTGTGCGCCTGAAGGTGGCTTGCTCTCCCTTGCGTCAGCCAGACGGCAAGAAGGGCTCCGAGGATCCCAAGCAGGGCGCCGGCCGAATCCGCAGCACGGTGGAAGCCAAAGGCAAGGCCCCTCTTCTCCTGCCCCACGGAATCGGCGATGAGAGCATCGCGAGGGGCCGTGCGGACGCCTTTCCCCACCCTGTCGCCCAAACGGGCCGCTGCTGCAGTCAGCCAGCTGTTTGCCACGTAGAAGACAGGTTTCGCGACGGCCGAGATAGCGTACCCGACCACGGCGAGCCACTTCCGACTTCCGAGCCGGTCGGACAGCCAGCCTGAAACGATGCGCAACAGGGACGACGTCGCTTCGGCGAGGCCCTCGATGAGGCCGATGAAGGTCGTCTGCACGCCGAGAACGCTGGAGAGGAAGAGCGGAAGGAGATTGAGAACCATCTCCGACGAGATGTCCATGAGGAAGCTGGTGATGCTCACCGCCCACACATTGCGCGGCAGATTGAGCAGACTCCCGGCCTTGCCGTTGACATCTCGTCTCATGCTTCCTCCCTGTCTCATGCCTGTCGTGGACACCACGGGGTCGCATTGTATCCGAGCCCAAGCGCCCCTAGGGCGTAGGTCCACGAGCGCGGAGCCGGTTCTTTGCGGCCTCTGAGGTAGAGAGATATAGTCCGCTCTGGCGAAATCGATAGAGTAACTCCCTTCTAGCCCGTCGGGCGCCCGGCCCGCGGGGAGCGGACGGTGCGATGCGCAGAGAGCTTTCAGCCCCGGTGAGGATCAAGCGCCGAATGGGGTTCCTCCCGCGTTTCTACTACTCATGGCGCCGCACAGTGAAGTGGCTCGTTCTCTTCGGCGCCGTCTCGGGGCCGGGGATCATCGTGATGCTGGCGGACAACGATGCCGGCGGGATCACGACGTACGCCGCGACCGGGGCCCACTTCGGCTACGGCCTCCTTTGGTTCCTCGTCCTACTCGGGCCGATTGCGTACTACATCCAAGAGATGACGGTGCGCCTCGGAGCCGTCACGAAACGAGGGCACGCAGAAGCGATATTCGACGCGTTCGGGCCGTTCTGGGGCTGGTTCTCGCTCGTCGACCTAATCCTTGTCGACTGGTTGACCCTCGTGACGGAGTTCATCGGAATGACAGCAGCGCTGTCGATCTTCCACGTCCCGCCGATCGTCACGGTGGTCGTTGTGTCGATCGTCATGCTGGCGATGGTGTTGCAGGGACGCTACTGGACCTGGGAGAAGATCGCGTTTCTCTTCTGCGTCCTCAACGTCATCTACATCCCCGGGGCGATTCTTGCGCGCCCTTCCGTGTCCGACATCGTGCGCACGGGCCTTATCCCCAACTTCCCTGGAGGGTTCACGAACGAGGTCTTCTTCTTCCTCATGGCCAACATCGGAACGACGATCGCTCCGTGGATGATCTTCTTCCAGCAGAGCGCCGTCGTGGACAAGGGGATTCAGGAAAAGGACATCCCGTTCGGCAAGCTGGACACGGCCATCGGCGCCACGTTTACCGTGTTGATTGCGGCGTTCGTCATCATCATGACTGGGACGCTCCTCCGGGGAGTCTCGATCGACAGCGCGGGGCACGCCGCAACGGCGTTGATGGGCGTGAACAAGTCGCTGGGAACGCTCCTCGCGATCGGTCTCTTCAAAGCCGGCTTCCTTGGGGCGATCTGCATTTCGCTTGCGAGCTCGTGGGCGTTCGGGGAAGTCTTCGGTTGGGCGCACTCGCTCAACAACAGGATCCGCGAAGCCCCGTGGTTCTATGTGAGCTACGTTGTCGCACTGGCGACGGCTGGCACGGTGGTGCTGATCCCCGGTGCGCCTTTGGTGATGATCACGTTGTTCGTCCAGGTGGTCGCTGTGACGCTCCTGCCTGCGGCGCTTGTCTTCCTCATCCTGCTTCTCAATGACGCAGAGCGAATGGGGAAGTACAAGAACACGGTGGCACAAAACGTGATCAGCGTACTCGTCGTGGCCTGCATTGTCGTGCTCTCGACGTTGTACGGTATCAGCACTCTCTTCCCGGGGCTGTTCAAGTGAGGACGCGAGGATGAGGACAGAGAAGAGGCTCGTCAAAGGTCCGCTCCGAACATTCCTCGGGAAGCGGTTCGTCAGGATTCGCGAGATCAACGAGAAGTACAAGGCGCCCCACGTGAAGATGACACCGGCCGTGAAGTTCGCTCTCTTCTGTCTTCGGTTCTATCTTCTGCTCCTTGTGGGACTCCTGTTCTTCAAGTTCTACACTCTGGTGGCTGGGAAGTAGGCGCACATGACAGATGGATCACGCGAGACAGCCAAGGCGGAGCCGCGGTTCTTCTTCATGTCAGAACTCATCCGCAGCCGCATTCGGCAAGATCGCGGCGGGACTCGAGAAGAGATCGGGCGGCTCGTGGATCTCGAGATCACGCAGAACGGCGGCTACCCCGAGGTGGTCAATCTCGTCGTCGGCCGGTCGTTCGGTCGCCCGCCGCTCGAGGTCCCGTTCTCGATGGTGAAGTCGATCGATTCGCGGGCTTCGGTCGTCGAGGTGCCTCCCGGCGCTGTGCTGAAGGAGTTCGAGTACGGCCCGGCGCGGACGCTGGTCAAGGACATGGTGCTCGACAAGAAGATCATCGACACCGACGACTACGAAGTTGAAATCGTCTACGACGTGCGGCTTCTCTACGCCGAGGGCAAGATGCACGTTGTCCATGCCGACGTGACGTCGGCCGGGATGCTTCGCCGCCTCCACTTCGGCTGGCTGGCCCGGCTGTTGTGGGGACCGACCAAGGAGACGAACCTCCTTCCGTGGCGCTACGTGCAGCCGCTGCCCTCCGACCTCGGCCGATTCCGCGGCGACGTGCGACTGACCATCTCGCGAGAGAAGATCGCCGACATCCATCCTGCCGACCTGGCCGACATCCTCGAGGAACTGAGCGGCGAAGAACGAATGGCCGTGTTCGACACGCTCGACACGGAAACGGCCGCTGATACGCTGGAGGAGGCCGAGCCTCGCGTCCAGCGCGATCTCGTCGCGTCAATGCGTCGCGACCGGCTGGTGGAGCTCCTGCAGACGATGACGCCGGCTCAGATCGCCGACATTCTCGAGATCCTCCCTCGCATCGATGCCCAGGTACTGCGGAAACTCCTGCCTGCCGAGACCGCCGTCAAGGTCACCGAACTCCTCGACGAACAGGATGTCGAGCTCGAATCCATTGCTACCAATCGCTTCCTCGCACTGCCGCCTACCGCGCTGGCCGAAGAAGCGCTCGACTGCTTCCGCGATAGGACGAAGCGCTTCGACGTCATCATGTACGTCTACGTCACGGCGGAGGACAACGTGCTGATCGGGGCCATCGACATCCGGGAGCTGATCCAAGCCGAGGAGACGACATCGCTGCGCGACATCATGACTGAGCAGGTCGTGACGCTGTCTCCGAGCGACTCGCTGGCCGACGCGGCAAAGGAGTTTGCGGATCACGGATTCCGCGCACTGCCGATGGTGGACGAGAACCATCGACTCCTGGGTGTCGTCACGTACAAGGACCTTCTGGCCGTCATGAAGTGAGTTGTCTGTCCGTTCAGGCTCCGTCAGCGGGCCTTGCGGGACCTACGCGAAGCTGGTAGAGTCGGCCGAAGCTGCAAAGCAGCGAGGGCTGGCGAATGCGCCTCGTCGCGAGCCTCTCGTCTGCTTGGCGCGGCACGCTGCTCTGCGCGGCGGATCGCAGGGCTTGTGGGAGAGGAGAAGCGGACGATGAAACGATCCATCTTGTACGCTGCGGTGGTTGTCGTTCTGGCAGCCCTGACCTGTGCAGGTGCCACAGAGGCGGTCCTCTTCTATGAGGATGGCTGCCCGCACTGCGCGCAGATGGAGCAGTTCCTTCAAGGGATCGAGGCCACAGGGGCGGCGCTGACTGTCAAGCAATACGCTATCTCAAGTCCCGAAGCGCAGGACCTGTTGCCCCGGCTGCTCACGACCTACGGCGCGGAGATGGGCTCTGTCCCCATTCTCTTCGTTGCGGACGTCGCCGTCGTTCGCGATACGTTCTACCGTCCCGGACAGACTCCCATCACCCTGGAAGGACGCGCGGGAGAGATGGAGCTTCAGACGATCATCGAGCAGGCGATTGCCGACAACGCGCCGTCGCCCATCGATCGTCTGCCGAACGTCGCGACGGAGGCCGTGCTTGTGACGGAAACCGACTGCGCGGACTGCGCTCGAGCCAACGCGCTCGTCTCGGCCCTTGCGAAGGAGCACCCCGACCTTGCTGTGCGCCGCATCTCGGCCGACAGCGAAGACGGGAAGAAGATGCTGGACCGGTTGGCCAAGCTCTATCGCGTTCGCGGAGCGACGCCGGCGTTGTTCATCGGCGATACGGCCCTTGTCGGCGCCATGCTCTATCCCGGGCGCGAGCGGGCACGGACATTCACCTACTCCGAGGCCGACGTCGCTTTCCTCACGGCGCGCGTGGAGACAGCGATCCGTCAGAAGGCGACGCCACCGCTCGAGAAGCTGCAGGTGAGAGAGAAGGCGACGCTGTGGGCCGTGATCGGCGCGGCGGCTCTTGACTCGATCAACCCGTGCGACTTCGCCGTGATGCTGCTCCTGATCGGCCGGCTTCTCATCATCGGGCGACGCAAGAAGGTGATCTGGGCGGGCCTCGCATGGTCGGCCGGCGTCTACATCGTCTACTTCCTGATGGGCTACGTCTTCTACACGCTCCTCGGGGTCACCGTAGGAACGCGCAGCCTTCGCGGGCCGTACATCCTCGTCGTGTCGTCCATCGCCATTCTGATGGGGATCTGGCAGATGAAGGACCTGCTCTGGTACGGCAAGTGGTTGTCGATCGAAGTGCCGGAGAGCTGGAAGCCCGTGTTGACCCGGGTGACGAACTCCGTCGTGTCGCTGCCCGGCGTGTTTATCGCGGGAATGCTCGATGCGCTGTTCCTCGCGCCATGCACGTCGGGGCCGTACATTGCGATCTTGTCCCTCCTCTCGACCACGACGACGCGGATTCAGGGCGTGCTCTTGCTCTTGCTCTACAACCTCATCTTCATCCTCCCGATGATCGGGATCGCGCTGACCGTTCACTTCGGGTTCACGACCACGGCCAAGGCGGAACGGTGGAGAACGGCGCGCATGGGGAAGCTCCACTTCGTGACCGGAGTGGTGATGGTCCTCCTAGGAGTCGGGATGATCGTCGGGCTGCAGCTCGGCTACATCTAGCCCCGGATCCGGTCCCGTTCGTGATTCATGAGGGAGCCTCCGCTCCCTCACACGTCCTCCACATGCTGGCTTGATACTGCCGTTCGTTCTAGACGAGAGAAGTCGGAATACCTCCTTGTGACGAGGGTTCAGGCGAAACCAGCGCCTGAACCCTCGGATCTTTTGGCCGGCTTGGAGCGAGCATGACGCGGCTTCCCGCGCTGAGCGGCGTGCGGTAGACTTGGGACACGGCGTTTTGTGATGGGGAGGAACAATGGACGCAAGAGGACACGTGTCAGGACGGGTCCCAGGACGGCACAGGACGAGATTCTACGGACTCTCCACCTGCATCTGGTGTCGAAAGACGCGACAACTGCTCGAGGAGCTCGGAGTTCCGTTCGACTTCGCCTACGTTGATCTCTTGGAAGGCGCGGAGCTCGAGTCGGTCCTTGCAGAGCTTGAGTCGTTCGGGCGAGGCGAGACCTTCCCGACGCTCGTGTTTGACAGCGCCTCGTGCGTCATCGGCTTCCGTCCGGACGAGATTCGACGGACGCTCGAGACATGACCGCCACGACCCCATCCCCTCACGAAATCGAGCGTCTACGCGCGGGCCTCGAGGCCGACGCGGAGAGCGCCGGATATCACCTGAACCCCGATCGCGACTTCGCGTCCGGGCTTATCGAGGGCCTCTTGGTCAACGAGCGCCGCTACGGTTGTCGCGCTTGCCCGTGCCGCCTCGCGCGCGGCGACGCCGACGCCGATCGCGACATCGTCTGCCCTTGCGACTATCGCGACTCCGACCTCCTGGAGTGGGGCGCCTGCTACTGCGGGCTCTACGTGTCAGACGCCATTCGGAAGGGGGAGAAGCCGCTCGGCCCCGTTCCCGAGCGACGGCCTCCTGCGGCCGCGCGATCGACTCGACGGGCCGAGCGATCTCCTGCCACCTCGAGCGAGGTTCGCGTCTGGCGCTGCCGCGTCTGCGGCTACCTCTGCGCCCGCGAGCGGCCGCCGGCCGTCTGCCCGATCTGCAAGGCATCGAGCGACCGCTTTGAAGCGTTCGCCGGGGCGGCTAGCGGAGGGCGAGGCGGATGACCACCTCGTCTCCGTCCATCTCTCCCGTCGGCTCGAATCCCAGCTTGCGGTAGAAGGGTCCCGCTCCGCCCTCGATGGGGACGTAGCTTGCCTTGATCGCTCGCACGTTCGGGCGCAGGAGCGCATGCTCAAACACTCGTTCGAGCGCGCGGCGACCGTACCCTTTCCTCTGATGGGGACCTGCGATCATGAATCGCCATAAGTAGATGTAATCGGACTCCGGGTCATCGTAGAGCATGACGAACCCCACGGGAACTTCGTCGGCGTACACAGCCCGAAACCAGGCGCGCTTCTCGAAGTATGCTTCGGCGATCGAGACGGCGTTGGGCGCGACCATCTTCCGCTGTTCAGGCGACAACGTGTCACTTAGGCGACAGATCTGGCGCACGGTCTCGCGGGTGATCTCGCGAAGGCTCATGACGGCGTCTCGTCCCACGGATTGCTCGTCCACGGCTCTCCTCTCCTCCGGATTCGGCAGGCGATGGCAGTCGATGCGATAGGTGATTGCCGCCCTTCCACACTAGTACCCGGGGCAGCTTTGCGAGCGCACCTTCCCCACGGCTTCCGCGTTCGCTTCGCTCGCGAAGTAGAGCCGCTCGTCTCCCGGAATCGCGCAGACCTCGGGGCAGTCGCGCCGGTAGTAGGTCCGGTCGGTCCGGCTGGAGACGTAGAAGACGGCATTCTTGAACAGAGTGGGCTTGTCGTGCGCGTTGCCGTGGCCCGGAGAATCCCAGAATGCGGTCGCTTGGACTGTCATCGGGAACGTAGCGCTAGAGAGCCGACCCCATTCGTCCTCGACGACGACCGAGATCGCAGCCGTCTGTTCGGGGAACTCCACGTCGAGAAGCAGGTTGCGATTCACTGCCGTATCGTGGATGTACCCCGGCAGGGCCTCCGGCGCGTAGGGACGGCCGTTCGGAGACGTCTCTGCGGTGTAGAGGGGATAGACGAGGCAGGCGTTGTCCCACACCTGTCCGCGGAAGAGGGCGTGAAAGACGCCGTCTTGCCAGGGTGGAGTGTAGATGGAGTCTTCCATCGTTGCACCACAAACGACCTTCTCCTGCGCCGCGACGTGGATTGAGACGATGTGCCACGCGCCGTCGTAGACCACACCCGACTCCGGCCCGGATAGTCCGGCCGCGTAGTGGGTGAAGTCCATGAGCGTCGCCTCGTGGGGGCGGAGGAAACCCTGGTTCGGGTCGCCGTTGATGCGCGGCGGGAGGATCACGGGAGGCGCGTTCGTTCCCCGCGCCGTCGCATCCACGACGCGGACCTCGCGGCCGTCCGTCCACGTCACGCGTGCGCTCCAATCGAGCCGATCAACCGTCACGGCGAGCTCGCTCTCGTTGGTCGTGATCGACGTGCCGTCCGGAAGCTCGTAGGTGTACGTGCCGGGGAGCGACGAGCAGACGACGTGCGCGTCGTAGGGAACGTGTCCCGTCGGAGGGTCGACAAACGCGTTCAGGACGTGTGTCTCCGAGCAGCCGCAGAGTGCCGCGAGAGCAAGAAGCAACAAGAGCCACAAACCCATTCGCATCCGTTCGCCTCCCTACGAAAGTAGACCACACCCGCTCCGCTCGGTCAAGGCAGCTTGCCTGTGGATCGGAGGGGGTTCGGTTACGATCCTGACGGGGTGAAGAGGGATGTTCATTGCCTGGATCGCCGTCGGCGCGAGTCTCGCAGCCTGGATCTTCCTTCTCTTCTTCCGCGGCGGTTACTGGCGCGTGCGCCCGTCCCTCGACTCGGTTGACCGCGCCGGGCCGGAGCGCCGGGCGGAGTGGCCCTCCGTCGTCGCCGTGATCCCGGCGCGCAACGAGGCCGGGATCCTGGGCGACGTACTCCCGACGGTGCTTGAGCAGGACTACCCAGGGTCCTTCCATGTGATGCTCATCGATGACCGGAGCGACGATGCAACCGGGGACACAGCGCGTACCGCAGCGGCGCGCGCCGGGCGCGACGATCGGCTCACCGTGCTCCGCGGCGAGCCTCTCCCGACTGGCTGGGCCGGCAAGGTGTGGGCCATGGCCCAGGGCGTTGCGGAGGAGAGGACCGCGGCGGCCGACTACATCTGGTTCACGGACGCGGACATCGCACACGATCCTGGGATCCTGTCTGCTCTCGTCAAGAAGGCGGAGGCGGATCGGCTCGACCTCGTCTCGCTCATGGCGCGGCTCCGCGTCGAGAGAGGATGGGATCGCCTGCTCATTCCGGCGTTCGTCTACTTCTTCGCGAAGCTCTATCCGTTTCGAGCTGTCGGGAATCCTCGGAAGCGGACAGCGGGAGCCGCCGGTGGATGCATGCTCTTGCGAAGAGCGGCCCTCGAACGCGCGGGAGGACTCGCCGCGATTCGCGGTGCCCTCATCGATGACTGCGCCCTCGGTCGGCTGGTCAAGCGGTCGGGAGGCCGCATCTGGCTTGGGTTCACCCGTTCGGTCGAAAGCGTTCGTGTCTACGGGACTCTGCGCAGCACGTGGCAGATGGTGGCGCGTTCGGCGTACACGCAGCTGCGGCGCTCGCCCTTGCTTCTTCTCGGCACGGTTGCTGGCATGCTCTTCCTGTACGCCGTCAGTCCTCTTGCACTCGTTGCCGGACTGATCGGACTCAGCCTCGGAATCACGGGCAGTGGCGTGCTGGCGTTGCTCGGAGTTGCAACCTGGCTTCTCATGAGCTTGAGCTTCGTGCCCATGCTGCGCCACCATGGGGTCGGAGGGGGAATGGCGGTTCTACTCCCGTGTGCTGCGACGCTCTATGTGGCGATGACGATTGACTCGGCCTGGCGTCACGCTCGAGGGCGCGGCGGCGCGTGGAAGGGCCGCGTCCAGGGGAGCCGGGGAGAGATGCCGCAACCCTGACGGGATGCTTCGGTAGCGGCGCTCCAAGGGAAGGAGTTGCGGCGAGGCGCCCGGCGAGGGAAGAATCACGTCGGGACGAACGGAGGCGGCGTGCGATACAAGTTCCCGACCTTGGAGACCGAGCGGCTTGTCCTACGCGAGCCGCGCCGAGCAGATGCGAAACCGCTCTTCGCCGCGTGGAGCGACAGCGAAACCGTGCGCTACTTCGGGACGGGGCCGCTTGCCACGCAGTCCCAGGCTTATGAGGAGCTGCGCGCGTTTCGCAATCAAACGATGTCCGGCGAAGGCATCCGCTGGATCATCACAGTGCGGGACCGCGACGAGTACGTGGGCGATGTGGGATTCTTCGACTTCGCGCCGGAGCACTCACGGGCAGAGATCGGCTTCCTGCTTGCAAGACCACTCTGGGGACAGGGCTACATGCGCGAAGCGCTCATCGCGGTACTCGACTACGGGTTCTCCGCGGCGAATCTTCACCGGGTGGAGGCGCTCGTCGATCCGCGCAACGCGGCCTGTCTTCGTATTCTCGAGCGCAATGGCTTTCAACGGGAAGGCCTCCTGCGAGACTACGAGTTCGAGCACGAAGCGTTCATCGATCTTGTCCTCCTGTCTCGCCTGCGCGACGACATCGATGTAGCCGCAAGCAGTGCGGAGCGCGCGCCGCAGGGTTGAACCTACGCCCGGCGATCGGATAGGATATCGGCAACAAGAAGAGAAGCGTAGCTTCTTCAAGAGACTGAAGCGGCGATCACGCCTGCGCGAGGGCCTTGTCGGTAGGCAAGGCCCTCCGGTCCGTCTAGGGGACGTCCTGCAACACTCGAGTTCACCTCATCCTCCGCGAGGGCGTTTCGTCCTTGTTCGATTCACAACGGGCCCATCAGGCCGGGCGCGTATACTGCTCCTGGGTCGGCCACCCGATGCCCGAGGCACGAGACCATGACGGACGGAACGAGCACGGTACGACGGGTCCTGCGGATCGACGGAATGCATTGCGCCAGCTGCGCACAGGCCGTCGAGCAGGCTCTCCGCGCGCTGGACGGCGTAGAGAACGCAAGCGTCGATCTCGTCGGCGAGCGCGCCTTGGTCGAGGCACTGTCCGGAGTTGCGGATACCGACTTGATCGCCGCCGTCGAGGCGGCCGGCTACGCGGCCACCCTGGAGGAGCGCTCCCCATCTCCCGACGCCCTTGTCGAGGAGGACGTTCGGCGGGGGCGCGCGGCGCGGCGACGGGCCATGGCCGCCTGGGCTCTCGCTCTGCCCATTCTCGTGTGGATGGTCCCGGAGATGGCGCTCGGGCTCATGTGGCCATCGCCGCTCATCTTTCACGTCGGAATGCTTGTTCTTGCGACTCCCGCGGTTCTGGTCGCTGGCGGGCCGACGCTTCGCTCCGGGCTCGCGGCCGCGCTGCGGCGAGTGCCGACGATGGACACGCTCATCTCGCTCGGCGTCACGTCGTCCTTCCTCACCGGCATCCTGGCCGTGCTTGCTGAGCTTGGCGTGATGCAGCCGCTGCCGGACTACTCCGGCGTCGCGCCGATGATCATGGCGTTCCATCTGACCGGTCGGTGGATCGAGGCTGCGGCCCGCGGCAGGACATCGGGGGCGATCCGCGCTCTGCTCGGCCTCGGCGCGAGAACGGCTCGCGTCGAGCGGCAGGGAGTCGAGGTCGATGTCCCTGTCACGGACGTGTTTGTCGGCGACCTCGTGGTCGTGCGTCCCGGGGAGCGGATTCCCACCGACGGCGTGATCGAGGAGGGGGAGAGCTCAGTCGACGAGTCGCTGGCGACGGGCGAGTCGATGCCCGTCTTCCGTCGCGTTGGCGATCGCGTGATCGGAGCGACGGTGAACGGGGAAGGCGTCTTGCGAGTCCGCGCGACCGGCGTGGGAGAAGCGACGTTCCTCGCTCAGGTCGTGCGGTTGGTCCGGGAAGCCCAAGCGACGAAAGTCCCGATCCAGGCGCTTGCAGATCGGGTGACTCGCTACTTCGTCCCGATGGTCTTAGCATTGGCCGTGGCGACGTTTGTCGCGTGGTGGCTGGCTCCTGGGGCGCTCGGGCAAGTGGCTGCGGGGGCGAGCCGCATCCTGCCCTGGGATGTGGGCCAGGGTTCTCCGTTGGGGCGCGCGCTGTTTGCTGCCATTGCCGTGCTGGTGATTGCCTGTCCGTGTGCGCTCGGACTCGCCACGCCGACGGCGCTGACGGTGGGCGCCGGGCGCGGCGCCCGGAGCGGAATCCTCCTTCGAAATGGCGAGGCAGTCCAGACGCTGAGCCGGGTGAACGTTGTCGTGCTCGACAAGACGGGGACGGTGACGCTCGGACGGCCCGAGGTGGTTGAAGTGGTCTCGGCGGGCGGTGCGGGAGACGAGGTGCTCGCTCTCGCTGGAAGCGTGGAGGCGTCGTCCGAGCACCCGATCGCTCACGCCGTGTCGACCGCATGCGAGGAGCGCGGCCTCGAGCTTCCTCGGGCGTCCGAGGTCCAAGCTGTGCCTGGGCGCGGCGTGCGAGGGAGGGTCGACGGACGCGAGGTCTGGGTAGGGCGTCTCGAGTGGTTGGCCGCGGAAGGGTTCTCTCTTGCTGACTGGGCCGAGGCGCAGGCGAGGATGGAGGCGGCTGGGAGGACCGCCGTGGGAGTGGCAGACCCAGGCGGAGTCCTCGGGCTCATCTCTGTCTCCGACCGAGCGAAGCCAGATGCTCGCAACGCCATTGCGTCGCTGCGCGGCTTGGGCATCGAGGTCGTGCTGCTCACGGGGGACAATGAACGTGCGGCGCAAGCCGTGGCTTTCGACGTTGGGATCGAACGGGTGATTGCCAACGTACTCCCGGAGGAGAAGGTCTCCGTCGTCCGCCGGCTCATGAAGGGTGGGGCGGTCGTGGGCATGGTGGGAGATGGCATCAACGATGCCCCCGCTCTCATGGCAGCCGACGTCGGAATTGCGCTTGGCACGGGAACAGATGTTGCCATCGAATCGTCCGACATTACGCTCGTCTCGGGAGAGCTCATGGCCGTCGTGCGAGCCGTACGCTTGGCTCGAGCGACGTTCCGCAAGATCCGCCAGAACCTCTTCTTTGCCTTCCTCTACAACGTCGTGGCGATCCCCCTGGCCGTCCTGGGGCTTCTCCACCCGCTCGTTGCCGAGGCAGCGATGGCGTTCTCTTCCGTGAACGTCGTCCTGAATGCGAACCGGCTTCGCCGGGCGCGGCTCGAGGAGCACCGAGGTAGCAAACGCCGTCGCCGCGCGGTGTTGCAGAGAACGACGCGAGGGCTATAATCGCGCTGTGCCAATAGCCCATTGGACTATTGGCACTGATGCTTTCGCGCCTGGGCGCTTCCGAGGTGAGCAACACGAACGAGATCGACCTTCGCACGCGGATCGAACGCGTCCTCTACAGCGAGGAGGCCATCTCTTGCCGGGTTCGCGAACTCGCCGGGCAGATCTCGGATGACTACCGGTCAGGCGGATGCGCCGCGGACAAGAAGGGGCGGCCTCTCCTGGTTGCGGGCATCCTTCGCGGCGCGCTTGTCTTCATGGCCGACCTGGCGCGCGAGATGACGATCCCGGTCGAATATGACCTCATCAGCGTTTCTTCCTACGGAAACGGCACAGCCCCCGGCGCGGTGCGCCTGGTCAAGGACCTCGAGCGTGCGATTGAAGGTCGCGACGTCCTCATCGTTGAAGACATCATTGATACGGGGTACACGATCGAGTACCTGCGCCGAAACCTCGAGTCGCGGGATCCCGCTTCCGTCAGGGTCTGCACGCTGGTTGACAAGGCAGCGCGGCGCGAGATCAAGACTCGCGTCGACTACGTCGGATTCGAGTTGCCCGAAGACGCGTTCGTCGTCGGCTACGGAATGGACTACGCCGAGCTCTACCGGAACCTTCCGTTCATTGGGATCCTGAAACAGGAGTACATCGGATGATGCGCCGAGCCTCCACGACCGGTCTCGACGTCGAGCCCAGAGTGACGGAGACGCGGGCGGCGGAAGTGGACCCGTTCCTTACGCTCGGTGTCGAGACGTCGTGCGATGAAACGTCCGTCGCCGTCTTGCGCGGAGAGACGGAGATCCTATCGAACGTTGTCTACTCGCAGGTCGATCTCCATGCCCGATACGGCGGCGTGGTGCCCGAAGTCGCGTCGCGGAACCACGTCGTCAAGCTGCCGTACATCGTCGATGAAGCGCTCGCCCGCGCCGGTGCGCGCACGGCCGACATCTCGCTTGTCGCCGCCACGAAGGGCCCCGGCCTCGTCGGGCCGCTCCTGGTCGGGCTCTGCCACGCGAAGGGCATGGCCTACGCGCTACGCGTTCCGTTCATCGGGGTGAACCATCTCGAAGGCCACCTCTTTGCGCATCGTCTCCAAAACCCGGACCTCGAGCCGCCGTTTCTCGGTCTCGTCGTTTCGGGGGGACACACGCTGCTCGTCGATGTGGCCCGCTACGGCGATTACCACGTTGTGGGAACGACGGTCGACGATGCGGCCGGCGAGGCGATCGACAAGATCGGGAAGATGATCGGCATCGGCTACCCGGCCGGGGCGAAGATGGATGAGCTTGCGATGAGCGGCGACCCGAAGGCGATACCGCTTCCCCGACCGATGGAGGGCGCGCCCAGCTTTGACTTCAGCTTCTCCGGACTCAAGACGGCCGTGCTCTACCACTTGCGCAAGAACCCGCGCGAGAAGCGGGAGGACATCGCTGCCTCGGTTCTCGCCAGCGTGGTCTCCGTTCTGACCAAGAAGTCGCTTGAGGCGACCCGCCGTTTCCATCGGCGCCGGCTCGTGGTGGTCGGAGGCGTTGCGGCGAACGCGCACCTACGGGCCGAGCTCGTTGCCGAGGGCGGTCGCTGCGGGATTGAGGTGCACTTCCCGGCTATCTCGTTGTGCACCGACAACGCGGCGATGATCGCCGCGGCCGGAGCGTTCCGGCACCGCGAGTTGGGGGAAGTCGACGCTCTGTCGGTGTCGCCGGATCCTTCTTTGTCTCTCTAGGATGTCGCATTCCGTAGTACTGTTTACAGGTGGGGGAGCGAAGGACGAAGAAACAAGAGGGTCACCAGGGCAGAATCGCCAGGGAGTCACAACACAACCTGGGAGGACTGCCGATGACCCTCGAAGACAAGGTACACGCTTTC
>CAIMCX010000103.1 GCA_903839615.1 uncultured bacterium | reverse complement strand
CGGGAACTGCTCGCGCGATGTGGGGTACGAGATCAGGACAAGATCGACGTACCGGGAAAGCCAACGATTCGCCAGTCCGGCCACCGCGTTCTGCTCGTGAATGACCGTGCGGACCGGCAGGGCTTTCCCTGCCAGGGCCGCAAGGAAGACAGGCGGGAACGAGCTGTATCCACCAACCCCCACGACGACGTGCGGCCGGAATCGAAGGAGGGTGATCGCCGTCTGCACGAGGCTCACCGCGAGCCAGAATGCAACGATCAGTGGGTCGAATCGAGCTCCTGGGCGCCGTCCGCGAGCGCGGATCGGCACGAAGCGAACCCCTGGACGACCCTCGAGGACCCGCGCCTCAATTCCACGGCGCGTGCCAACATAGACGATTTCGATCTTCGGATCTGCTCGTTGCAGTTCTTCGAGAATCGCGACGGCCGGATACACGTGTCCACCTGTTCCGCCCCCGGAAATCATGACTCTCATCGGCGCCCGCCTTGTTTGGAGACGCTCAGCAGCACGCCGACCATGGCCAGCGTCACCAGAATGGACGTCCCGCCACCGCTGAAGAAGGGAAGCGTGAGGCCTGTGACCGGGAGAATTCCGAGCGCGACCCCGGCGTTCACGATCGCCTGCAGGCCCAGGCAGCAGCCGATCCCGTAAGCGATCAAGCGCCCCTCCTCGTCCGCGGCCCCCTCCGCAATTGCGAACGCGCGCCAGACGAGGAAGCCGAGCAGACAGAGGACGCAAAGAACGCCAATGAGCCCGGTCTCTTCGCCCACGACCGAGAGGATGAAGTCGTTGTGCGCCTGCGGCAGATAGAAGAGCTTCGCGCGCGACGCCCCGAGCCCTCTCCCGAGGAGCCCACCCGCTCCCATCGCCATCATCGATTGCAGCACCTGGTAGCCCGATGACGTGCTGTATGCCTGCGGATCCAGGAATGACAGGATCCTCGCAAATCGATACGGAGCGATGCGGATCGCGACGTAGACAAGAGGCAGGGCGCCCACCCCGAGAAACGCGAGATGTCGCCGCTTCGCACCACCCAGGAAGAGCATGAGCAGGGTGATCCCGGCAAAGATGAGGAGCATCCCGAGATCCGGCTGACTGAGTGTGATCGCGCCGAGAAGCCCCAGCACGAGCATGTACGGGAGAATGCCCTCCGTGAAAGAACTCATCCGCTCCTTGCGCCGCGCGATGGACGAGGCGAGATAGAGGATGAGCCCCAGCTTCACGAACTCCGTCGGCTGGAGATCGAAGAAGCCGAACGACAGCCAGCAACCTCCAGTGCAGATGGAGAGAGGAAGAAGCGTGATGAGACTGACGCCGATCGAACCGAGAAGAAGGACGCCGCTCACGCGCGTGAGGGAGTGGTAGTCGATGCGAGCGCAGATCGCGAGCCCAAGCAGTCCCACCACCGCGGCTCCGAGCTGCCGGACGAGCATGAAGACGTCGCTCCCGTAGTGACGAAGAGAGAACGGTGCGCTGGCACTGTACAGCGCAATAAGACCGACGAGGACGAGAATCGATGTCGTCAGCATCGTCGCCCGATCGGCGCGTCCTGTCACAGTCACTCTCCTTCGCTCGCACGCTGGCGGGCGCTTCCGTGTGGAAGCGCTTAGCGCCACGTCATGCGTACGCCATATGTCCAGGCGTGCGAAGGAAGGAGGACCTCGGGCGAGCGACGATTGGTCCGTTCGTCGGCGGACGGATGTCCGCCCGCGGGGAGCTAGCCGTCCGCGACGCCAGCCCCGCTGAACCTCTTGTGCTGGCGCACGAGGCGGTTGAATGCCTCGCCGCGCTCCTCAAAGCTCCCGAAGGCATCGAAGCTCGAGCACGCCGGGGAGAGAAGAAGCGCGTCCCCTGGACGGGCAAGAGCCATGCCAGCGGAGACGGCCGACGCAAGATCTTGAACGACGGAGTGATCCACGCCCGCCCGGGTCAAGTGCTCGGCGATCTCGGAGCGAGCCTCTCCGAACACAACGACGGCGCGACGCGGAGACAGGGCGAGGAACTGCGCCAGTTCGTCGTAGCCACCACGCTTCGAGCGTCCACCGAGTAGGAGGACGGCGGGACCGCAGACTGAGCGAAGAGCAGCCATCGTGGCGGCGGGGCTTGTGGCCTTGGAGTCGTTGATGACGCGAACACCGTCGATCGTACCGACAGGCTCCTGCCGGTACGGGAGGTAGAGCGCCTGTCCGAGCT
>CAIMCX010000102.1 GCA_903839615.1 uncultured bacterium | reverse complement strand
TCGTCGAACGCCGCCTTGTCCACCCACGTGTCGCGCGGGCGAAGGACGCCGCTCGGAACGCCGGGGCACGCCTGCGGGATCTCGACATGGAACGTCCGATCCTCGTCGTAAGCCACCTTGTCGAGAGCACCCTCGAGCGCGGCGCGAACCATCGTGCGCGTCAGGGTGATGTCCATGCGCTTGCCGACGCCGTACGGCCCGCCGCTCCAGCCGGTGTTCACGAGGAACACCTTCGCCCCGTGTCGGTCGAGCTTCTCACCGAGCATGCGCGCGTAGACATCCGGGTTGCACGGCATGAACGGCTCGCCGAAGAAGCGTGAGAACGTCGACTTCGGCTCGGCGATGCCCGTTTCGGTGCCAGCGAGCTTGCTCGTGTAGCCCATCAGGAACCAGAGCATGGCCTGTTCCTTCGTGAGCCGCGCGATCGGAGGCAAGACGCCGTTCGCATCGGCAGTCAGGAAGAGGATTGTCGACGGATGACCCGAGGAAGCGGACGGCTTGATGTTCCCGAGGTACGAGAGCGGGAACGAGGCCCGCGAGTTGGGGGTCAGCCGCTCGTCGTTGAGGTCGACGCTCCCATCGGGGTAGACCATCGCGTTCTCGACAATGGCTCCGTGACGGCGCCAGTCGTCGTCGTGGAACGTGGCGCGATAGATCTCGGGCTCCTTCGCCGGGTCAAGGTTGATCAGTTTCGCAAAGCAGCCGTTCTCGAAATTCCAGACTCCATCATCGCTCCAGCCGTGCTCGTCGTCGCCAAGCAGAGCGCGCGTGGGGTCAGCAGACAGAGTCGTCTTTCCCGTTCCCGAGAGCCCAAGGAGGAGGGCCGAGTCCCCCTTCTTCCCTTCGTTCGCCGAGCAGTGGAGCGGCAGGACGCCGACGCCCGGCAGAAGGTAGTTCATGACCGAGAACATGAGCTTCTTGACCGATCCGCAATAGGCCGAGCCGTAGACGATGCCGATTCGGCGGTCGAAGTCGATGGCAATGGCCATCGTCGTCGTCTTGCCTGTCGCGGGATCGATGCGGAGCCGTCCTTCGTAGCGCTTCGGGTCGAGCTTGTCGTTCGGCAAAGCGAGGATCGTGAACCCGCGGTCGCTGAAGACGCTCTTCTCCATTCCCGCAGGAATCGGGCGGAACATGTTGTCGGTGAAGAGGGCCGTCAACGCGCGGTCGGTGATCGTCCGCGTGGCAAGTGCATAACGCGGATTCGCGCCGAGCGCGCGGTCCGTCACGTAGAGTCGCCGCTTCGCGCCGAGGACCAAAACGGCATCCTCAAACAGGAGATCGAACGTCTCTTCTGTGATCGGCAGGTTGTTCGGCGAGTCCCAGTCGATGTTCTTCTCGCTCGACGGGCGCCGGACCGACACCGTGTCCTTCGGGCTGCGGCCCGTGGACTCAAGGCGCACCCACGTCGCGAGGGCGCCGTTTGGAGTCAGGAATGCGTCTCGGTTCTTGACCGATTCCTCGATCATCTCCGTGCGGGACGCATTCTTGACCGTCGTCGATCGTCCGACCAGTGCAGCTAGCTTGTCATCGTGTTTCATAGGCATCGCCCGGCTCTCCTCCGCCGGCGATCCGAGTCCGCCGGGGAGGAAATGGTAGCCCAGCCCCAGGAGCGTTCCCAGGATTCGCATCACACGACGCACCACCGGATGACGTACGCGAATCGGGCGCGAGGCGAACGGGCCAAGCCTGGCCGGTTGACAGCCGATCGCGCCCGGAGTTCAATTCCGGCTTGTCAGGGGAGGGTTCGGTATGGATACGAAGATGATCCTGCTCGCGATTCCGCTCGGCGTAATCGAGCTTGCCTTGGCGACACTCGCCGTCGTCGACGCGGCGAGGCGGAAGGCCGTTCGCGGACTTCCGCGTTGGGCCTGGTTCCTCGTCGTCATCTTCGTCGGAATCGTTGGGCCGATCCTCTACCTGACCCTCGGCCGGGGAGAGGAAGGCGACGAGCCCGATGGACGCGATTCGCACTAGGGCCCTCGTCAAGCGCTACGAGCGCGGGCGCGTCGCGGCCCTCGACGGCCTCGAACTTCGTGTCCCCGAGGGGTCGGTGTTCGGATTCCTCGGCCCAAACGGCGCGGGAAAGACGACGGCGATCAAGATCCTGACCGGACTCGTCGAGGCGACATCGGGCGAGGCGTGGGTTGCCGGGGAGTCAGCCGCGGGCTCGTCGACTCAGTTGCGGTCACAGATCGGCTACTTGAGCCAAGATCCGCGCTTCTACTCCTGGATGACGGGGCGCGAGCTTCTGGTCTTCGCCGCGGAGCTGTTCGGAACGGGACGCGCTTCGGCTCGGCGGCGGGCAGATGAGGTGCTCGAGATGTCGGGCCTCGCCGGCGCCGGCGGTCGCCGCATCGGCGGCTACTCCGGCGGAATGGTTCAGCGACTCGGCATCGCCCAGGCCATCGTGAGCAACCCCCGCATTCTCTTTCTCGACGAGCCGTGCGCGTCACTCGACCCGCTCGGTCGCCGCGACGTGCTCGAGTTCATCGCCCGGCTCCGCGGGAACACGACGGTCCTCATGTCGACGCACATCCTCGAGGATGTGGAGCGAGTCTGCGACACGGTGGGCATCATCGACCGCGGGCGGATGGTCGCCACGGCGGAGACAGGCGAGCTCGGGCGCCGATTCGCTCCGCCCGTGCTCGAGCTGGAATTCGCGTCGACCGAGGCAGCGACCGCATTCGCCGCCGCATGGCCCGCGGACGCCAAGGGATCGGTGGAGGTCGATGGCCTGAGGATCAAGCTTCGCGCCGTGGACCTGCCCGGAGCGAGAGACGCCGCGCTGCAGGCCATCGCAGCGCGCGGTTTAGCGCTCGTACGACTCGAGATTCGTTCCGCATCGCTCGAAGACGTCTTCGTTCGCCTGGTCGGGAGGACGTCATGAGGCATCGCCCGTTCCCCGTCCTCCTACGAAAGGAACTGCGCGAACAGGCGCGCAGCTACCGGCTCCTCGTACTCGGCCTCGTGTTCGTCTTCTTCGGACTCGCCTCGCCGCTTCTCGCCAAGTTCACGCCCGAGATCGTGAAGAGCGTCGGGACAGATCAAGGCGTCACCATCGTCCTGCCGGAGCCGACGGCAGCGGACGCCGTGGCGCAGTACGTGAAGAACGTGTCGCAGATCGTCCTCTTGGTCCTCGTCTTCCTCACGATGGGCTCGGTCGTCGCTGAGAAGGAGCGCGGAACGGCCGCTTTCGTCTTGGTGAAGCCGGCATCGCGCACAGCTTTCCTCGCAGCCAAGCTCGCGACCCTGTGGATCACGGCCACCGCGGCGCTCGTCTTGTCCGCCTTCTGTGCCTACGCCTACACCGCCGTTCTCTTTCAGCCTCCGAGTGCGCCCGCCTTCGTTCTCGCGACTCTCGCGCTCTTGCTCCACGTCCTGACCTTCGTCACGACCACGTTCTTCTGGAGCGCGGTGGCTCGTTCCCAGGTCGTGGCGGGAGTCCTGTCCTTCCTCACGTGGATTCTCCTCGCGTCGCTCAGCGGACTTGGAGCCATTTCGGAGTTCCTCCCCGGGCGCTTACTCACGGCCGCTGTCTCCGCCGCCGCAGGAACTCCGCTTCCGTGGGAGCCACTTGCCGGTAGCGCCGCAATCGTCGTCCTCGCCGTCGCCGGCGCCGTCCTCACATTCCGGAGCTGGGAACCGTAGGCAGTGCATCGGAGACAAACCACCGCAGAGCGCGCGGAGAAAGACAAGGGGCGACTCCACCGGCTGACCGCACACGAGCGTCGTCCCTCTCCTCCGCGGCCCCTCTGCGATCTCCGCGGTGACCCGACTTCGTAGTGTTGTGAGTTCCTAGTGCAACCCAAAGAGAGCAACGGCATTCGCCGTCGTCTGGCGGGCCACGTCGTCGATCGAGATCCCGCGGACGCGCGCGATCTCCGCGGCCACAAGCTCGATGTAGGCGGGTTCGTTCCGTTTGCCACGATGAGGAACCGGGGTGAGGTACGGGCAGTCGGTCTCGAGCAGGAGGCGCTCGAGCGGCACGCGGCGGACGGCGTCTCGCAACGGCGCGTTCGCCGGGTAGGTGAGGGGACCGCCGATGCCAATGTAGAAGCCGAGCGAAAGGAAAGCTTCCGCAAGGGCCAGGTCGCCGAGGAAGGAGTGGACGACACCGACGTGCGTCCGGCCCGCCTTGCGCAGGATCGCAATGAGGTCGTCGGTCGCCTGCCGATTGTGCAGCACGACGGGCAGCTCGAGCCTCCTCGCAAGCTCAAGCTGCGCCGCGAAGACGCTTCGCTGGACGTCGCGCGGCGAGAGGTCGCGGTAGTAGTCGAGGCCGATCTCGCCAATCGCGACGACACGCGGGCTCTTCGCCAGGTCCTCCAGTTCACGGAGGACATCGGGCGTGACGTACTTCGCGCCGTGCGGGTGAGCACCCACGGTGGCCCAGATGTGGCGATGGCGCTCGGCGAGCTGCACGGTCGCCCGGCTTGAGTCGAGAGCGCTCCCGACCGTGACCACGCCCGTCTCGTCGGCGTGGAGTTGAGCGATGAGGAGGGCGCGATCGCGGTCGAACGCGCGCTCGTCGAGATGAGCGTGCGTGTCGATCATTCGCATCGCTCGACCTCCCGCAGGGCCTGTGGCAGAAGGTCGACGACGTCCGACGGCAGGAGCGAGCGCTCGGAACCTGCAATTGCAAAGAGGTCTGCGGCCAAGCCGTGGACGTAGGGGCCGACGAGCGCTGCGTCCTCGAGCGACGCTCCCGCGGCGACGAGTCCCGCGACGATGCCGGTGAGAACGTCGCCGCTGCCGCCCTTTGCGAGACCTGCGTTGCCGGTCGGGTTGAGGTATGTCCTCCCGTCGGGCAATCCAATCGCCGTCGGACGGCCCTTGAGGATCACGATCACGCCACTGCGCCTTGCGAAGTCGGGAGCGACGGCGACGCGGTCGCGGTCGACGTCGGCCACGCTCATCCCGGAGAGGAAGGCGAACTCCCCCGGATGCGGCGTGAGGATCGCGCGCCCGGCCAGAGTCCCCAGGGTTTCCGGGCTGCGAGACAACGCGTAGATCGCATCCGCATCGACGACGACGGGACCGCCGAACGCGCGGAGCGCAGCAAGGACGGCAGCGCTCGTCTCCTCATCGCGCGAGAGGCCGGGACCCATTGCGAGAACCGTGGCGCGTCCCAGGGCGGCGCCGAGATTCTCGACGCCGGCCGGCGTGATGTGGCCTCTCTCTTCGGCCAGACTCACGACGAGTGCCTCGGGAAGCGCGGCGTGCACGGTCGCCGCCTGCGACGCCGGAATGCCGACCGTGAGGAGCCCCGCGCCGGAGCGCAGGCTCGCTCGTCCAGCGAGGATCGCCGCCCCGACCATGCCCACCGATCCCGCCACGAGGAGCACGTGGCCGAACGTGCCCTTGTGCCCTGCCGGCGGACGCGGAGGAAGCCGGCGGCGCACGCTCGCCCGATCGAGAACTCGCGCCCAAGCGATGGCGCCTTACCGCGCCTCGGCCGGATAGGCAACGGGGACCACGGCAACCTCACCGCAGAGGCCGGCGGCCGGGAAGAGAAGATGCGCCGGCTTGAGGAACTCCATCGCGAGGGTCGTCGTCGCCTTCACTGCTGGCCCTGTGACCTCGCCGTTGTCGGCCAGTATCCCGCTCGGAACGTCGAGACTCACTACGTCGGCTTTGCACCCGTTGACGAGCCTCACGATCTCGGCCGCCGCTCCGTCGAGAGGACGAGAGAGGCCACTGCCGTAGAGCCCATCAATGACAAGGTCAGCGCGGGACAGAGCCGCCTCCGCTGCGGCGAGTGAGCCTGAGCCC
>CAIMCX010000101.1 GCA_903839615.1 uncultured bacterium | reverse complement strand
CGACCGATCCCAACGTGACATTGGGTCTCGCGCTCATGGTCCTCGTTCTCGTCCAGTACTACGGGATTCGCATGAGGGGGCTTCGCGCGTACGGGAGGACTTTCTTCACGCCTTGGTGGTTGTCGCCGATCACGATCCTGTCGGAAGTCATCGCGCGACCTCTATCGCACGGGTTCCGTCTCTTCGGCAACGTCTTTGCCGAGATGGTTCTCGTAACGATCGTCATGGCCAAGCTGGAACCGTTCGTCATACCGATCGGCTTGCGAATGATCTTCGGAATCGGTTTCGGACTCATTCAAGCGTTTGTATTCACGATTTTGGCGGTCGCCTACATCAACCTTGCGACCGAGCATCACTAGGGAGGGTGCATGCTTCAGACTGCGCAGGCAGCAACAGGGGGAATCAGCGGCGCGGATCTCATCCAGGCGGCGAAGTACCTCGCCGCGGGGCTGTGCATGGGGATCGGGGCGCTCGGCCCGGGAATCGGAATCGGGAATGCGGTGGCACACGCGCTGGACGGCACGGCGCGCCAGCCGGAGATGCGGAGTCAGCTCTTCAGCACGATGATCATTGGAGCTGCGTTTGTCGAGACGACGGCGATCTACGCGCTCCTGATCTCGATCATTCTCCTGTTTGTCGTGTAGAGAGGAAGGGATAGCGTGAGCGCCGGATGGGGCAGGATCATCGATTTCAACTGGACGCTCGTCATCAACCTGCTTCAGTTCGCCGTTCTTCTGGTGATTCTGCGCTGGATCCTGTGGAAGCCGACGCTGAAGTACCTCGACAAACGGCGGGAGCTGATCGCGTCGCGGATCGCGGCCGCCAAGACGTCGGAGGAGAAGGCGGCCGAGCTCGTGGGCCAACGCGAGGCCGAGCTCAGCACGGCGAAGCAGGAGTCGGTGCAGATTCTGGAAGAAGTGCGGCGGCGCGCCGAGAAGAGCCTCGACGAAGCGAAGCAGCGAGCGAAAGAGGAGGCCGAACGCATTCTCGCGGATGCGCGCGCCCAAATGGAACATGAGCGCGACCGGGTGCTGGCGGAACTCAAGGCCCAGTACGCCGAACTGGTCGTCCTCGGAACGGAGCGCGTGCTCAGCCGCGAAGTGCGAATCGAGGACCACCGTCGCCTGCTCGATCAGCTCATGGAAGAGATCGACGAGTCGGCGCTTGACGGCGTGAGGGAGAACCGTTGAGGTCGCGAGACGTCGCCCGCCAGATCGCGGAGGACTTGTACGCCCTCGCCCCCGAGGAAAAGACAGCCGACGCCCTGGAGCGGGAGCTGCGCCAAATCGCTGCTTCCACGGAAACGCCGTCTGGCGCAGTCGGGGAAGGGCAACAGCTGGTCGAGACAGCTTTCCCGGAAGCCAGCGATGGTTTTCGTCACCTGATGGGGCTCCTCATCCGCGATCTCGTTCTCGGGGAATTCCTCTCCGTGCGGGCCGAGGCCGAGGGCGTGGTTCGCGTCCGCGTGGTGACCGCCCAGGCGCTGTCGAGCGAGGAGCGGGGACGGCTCACCGGCAGTCTGGGACGAGCGCTCGGGATGAAGGTGAAGCTCGAGGAGAGCGTCGACCCGGCCGTGCTTGCCGGAGCGCGGATCGAGATCGAGGGACGGACGCTGGACGGGACCTTGAAAGCCAGACTCGATCAACTTCACAAGACGCTCGGTCAATCGGGGGAGGCATGACGACGCGCAAAGACGACATTGCGGCGATCCTGAAGGAGCACCTTCGTGGCTTCCAGTATGACCTCGAGACGCAGGAGGTCGGCGTTGTCGCGCAGGTCGGAGATGGAATCGCTCACGTGTACGGGCTTGACCGCGCGATGTCCTCGGAGATCGCGGCGTTCGGGAACGATGTGTACGGACTCGTCCTCAATCTCGAGGAGGACAGCGTCGGCGTCGCCCTGTTCGGCGACACCGAGAAGGTGAAGGAAGGCGACGAGGTTCACCGCACCGGCCGCGTTCTCGAGACGCCGGTCGGAGAGGGGTTCCTTGGACGAGTCGTCGATCCGCTTGGCCGCCCGCTCGACGGGAAGGGACCGATCGAAGCGACGGCGATGCGCAAGACCGAGGCGAAGGCTCCCGGAGTCATCGACCGGCGCCCGGTGGACACGCCGCTTCAAACCGGGCTCAAGGCAATCGATGCGATGACTCCGATCGGGCGTGGGCAGCGCGAACTGATCATTGGCGACCGCCGCACGGGCAAGACAGCGATCGCGTTGGACACGATCATCAACCAGAAGGGCAAGGGCGTCGTCTGCGTCTACGTAGCGATCGGGCAGAAGGCGTCGACCGTCGCGCGGATCGTGGATATCCTCAGCCGATACGACGCGTTGGCTTACTCGATCGTGGTCGTCGCCGATGCCCACGCGCCGACTCCGATGCAATACTTGGCGCCCTACGTCGGATGCGCCATGGCGGAGTACTTCACGTACAAGGGCGGCGACTCGTTCGTCGTCTATGACGACCTGTCGAAGCACGCCGTGGCGTACCGCGAAATCGCTCTGCTCCTGCGACGTCCACCAGGGCGCGAGGCGTACCCGGGCGACATCTTCTACACGCACTCGCGGTTGCTCGAGCGCGCTGTGCGCCTGTCCGACCGACTCGGCGGCGGCTCACTGACGGCGTTCCCCATCATCGAGACGAAGGCCGGCGACATCACGTCCTACATCCCAACGAACGTAATCTCCATCACCGACGGGCAGATCTATCTCGAGACGAACCTCTTCAACCAGGGAGTCCGACCGGCCATCAACGTGGGGTACTCCGTGTCGCGCGTGGGCGGAGCGGCGCAGATCCGCGCCATGTCGCAAATCGCCGGCGAACTGCGGCTCGAGTTGTCGCAGTACCGCGAACTCGAGGCGTTCGCCGAGTTCTCGTCCGATCTCGACGAGGAATCCAAAGCCCAGTTGGCCCGCGGCGACCGCCTGATGCAGATCCTCGGCCAGGGGCAATACCGGCCCATGCCGGTCGAGGATCAGGTCTTGGCGCTCTACGTGGCGGTGCAGAACCACCTGGTCGATGTCGATGTGTCTGCGGTGCGGAAGTTCGAAGAGGAATGGCTGCGCTACCTCCACGAGGCCCGCGAGGACTTGGTGCAAGAGCTGCGCGATCGCAAAGAGCTGAGTCCGGAGTATCGGACCAAGCTCGATCAAGCGGTGGGCGAATTCAAGAAGCGATTCGGGGCGTAGGCGATGGCTCAATACGTTCGCGCGATCAAGAACCGCATCGGGAATATCGAGGACATCGCTCAGATCACGAGCGCGATGAACGCCATCGCCATGACGAAAGTCACCCGCCTGAAGCGGCGTCTTCTGCAGGTCCGCCCGTACTTCTCGGAACTCGAATCGTTCACCCGGAAGCTCGTTGGACAATGGACCGGCGACGCGGAGCCCCACGCGCTGATGAAAAGCGTAGGCGAGGAGCGCGCGGCGATCCTCGTCCTCAACTCCGATCGCGGGCTGTGCGAGCGGTACAAGGGTGAACTGAATCGCGCGGCCGAACTGGAACTCGAGGCGGCCGGACCCACGGCGCGGGTTCTTGCCGGCGGCGAGAAGGCGCGCGCCTACTTCGTCCGACGAGGAATCGAGCCTTTGCGCACGTACGCGAACACCTACGAGCCGCCCACGTGGGAAGTGGCGACGCGCATCGCCGATGAGGTGATGGGCCTCTACGAGCGGGGCGAGATCGGCCCTGTGAAGGTCGTGTACATGAGGTTTGTGTCCGATCTGTCCCAGCGTCTGACGGTGTCTACGCTTCTGCCGGTGAACGTCGAGCCGGAGCCGGGCGAAGCGCTCGTCGAACCCGACTTGGCAACGGCGCTTGCGAGCACCCTGCCGCTCTACGTGCGCGTCAAGCTCTACGCGGCCATCCTGGAGACGAAGACGAGCGAGGACGCAATCCGCCGGCAGGCGATGAAGAACGCAACGGACAACGCAGAGGACTTGCTTGAAACGCTGCGGCGGTCGTACAACCGGGCGCGCCAGCAATCGATCACGCGGGAGATCGCCGACATCCAAGGCGGCGCCGAGGCGCTTCGAGTAAAGTAGGGACAGGCTGGAGGATCCAAGCGATGGGGGAACAGGTCACGGTGGGGAAAGTCACGGAGATCCGAGGTCCGGTTGTCGACGTTCGCTTCGCGAAGGGCGCTCTGCCACGCGTCAACGACGCGCTGCGGATCGAGCGTGAGGGCGAGGATGACCTCGTTCTCGAGGTCGCAGAGCACCTAGGAAACGATATCGTCCGCGCGATCGCTATGGACTCGACCGACGGCCTGGCCCGTGGCACGGCCGTCGTCAGCGACGGCGGCCCGATCACCGTCCCCGTCGGCCCGGAGACGCTTGGCCGCATGCTGAACATCGTCGGCCGCCCGATCGACGGCCTCCCCGCGCCACAGACGTCGAAACGCTACTCGATTCACCGCAAGGCGCCTTCGCTGCTCGAGCAAGAGACGCGGACGGAGATCTACGAGACGGGGATCAAATCCATCGACCTGGTCGCGCCCTTCCCCAAGGGCGGGAAGATCGGCCTGTTCGGCGGCGCCGGCGTGGGTAAGACAATCGTGATCATGGAGCTCATTCGCTCGATCGCCTACGAGCACCACGGCTACTCGGTGTTCGCCGGGGTGGGCGAGCGAACGCGTGAGGGAAACGACCTCTATCTCGACATGAAGGAGGCCGGCGTTCTCCAGAACACCGCTCTCGTCTACGGACAGATGAACGAGCCCCCGGGGGCTCGATTTCGCGTCGCGCTGACCGCCGTCACCGTCGCCGAGTACTTCCGCGACGAGGAGCGCAAGGACATTCTCCTGTTCGTCGACAACATCTTCCGGTTTGCCCAGGCAGGCAGCGAGGTCTCCGCGCTCCTCGGCCGCATGCCGTCCGAGGTGGGCTACCAGCCGACTCTGGCCAGCGAGATGGGCGAGCTGCAGGAGCGGATCACGTCGACGAAGAAGGGATCGATCACGTCGGTGCAGGCCGTGTACGTGCCCGCCGATGACCTTACTGACCCCGCTCCGGCGACAGTCTTCTCCCATCTCGATGCAGCGATCACCCTATCGCGTGAGATCGTCGAGAAGGGCATCTACCCCGCGGTCGCCCCCCTGCAATCCAACTCGACCATCCTCGACCCGCAGTTCACGACGGCCGAGCACTACCGCGTCGCGCGCAAGACGCTCGAAGTCCTCCAACGCTACGAGGACCTCAAGGACATCATTGCCATCATGGGCATGGACGAACTCTCCGATGAGGATCAATTGGCCGTCCGCCGCGCACGGAAGGTCGAGCGGTTCATGAGTCAGCCGATGTTCGTGGCGGAGCAGTTCACCGGACGGCCGGGCGCCTACGTCAAGCTTGCCGATACCGTGCGTGGCTTCGCCAAGATCGTCGACGGCGAACTCGATCCCCTGCCGGAACAGCTCTTCTACATGGCGGGTGGGATCGACGAGGTCCTCGATCGCGCCGCGAAGGCTGGGCACAGCGCGCAGGTGCCCGTCTAGCAGCGTCTCTAGCGCACGAGCCGGAAGGAGAAGGCGGCACTCGTGCCGTCTGCGAACCCAAGCCAGATGGTGTACTGCCCGACGCGGAAGGCGGCGAGAGGGACCTCAATCTCGTAGGTCTCGCCGTTGTCGATGAGCGTCCCTAAGGCCTCAATAACCGCCGGAGAGGACGCTCGAACGGTGCGCGCAACCGTGAACGTCACCGGTGCGCGCCCGACGCCCGGCGGGGTCGGATCCACCTGGCAACGAATGCGTAGGCAGTCGGAAAGCTGGAGCAAGAGCGAATCGGTCTGCGTCGTGGAATCGGGAGTGGAGAGAAAGACAGACTCCTCGGCTCCGTCTCCCCGGACTCTGAGGACCTCGACCTTCCGCTTGGCGTAGAGAACCTGATAGCGCACCGAGGCCGTGGCGCTGAGGCCGGAGACGTCGAGAGCGGTGACAGAGAACTGATGCAGCCGCGGTGCGCGTGTGTCGAGGCATCCGTTCCAGAGGCCGTCCGTCCAAACGGAGTCGAGAGCGGCAAGGGACGACGTCTCCCAGATCGGCGTGATGACGCCTCCTAGCGCGATGGATTCGCTGTCCGCCGGAGTCAGGATCCGCACCATAGGCGGTTCCGTGTTATACACAACGACCGCGACGTGACGCGTAAGCAGGTTGCCGGCGCGATCCTCGACGGTGATCGTGACCTCCGAACGACCCAAGAGGAATACCGTTGCAGACGGAACCGAGAACTGGACTGACGGGTTCGGGTCGAGGGCGTCAACTACGGTCACACAGGACCAGTCGAACGTCGCGGTGAGACGCCCCGGGTCGTTCGGGATCCGAAGCGTGTCGGTGACTCCGCTGAGCGTCGGCGGCTCTCGGTCGATGCAAAAGGGGCCGAGGTGAGCTGCTGCGCTCCTGTTGCCCGCGCGATCCACAGCGGCTGCGTGACACCACCACTCGCCGTCCTCTGCAGGCTCGAAAGTTTCGCCGTTCCAACCCGGATCACGATTGGCGGTTCCCGTCGGCGACCACGCGGGGTTCCGCGTCCATGCCACCTCGTAGCCCGCGGTTCCGGCGATGAGGTCGAGCCCGCCTGTTGCCGTAATCGTGATGACCCCATCGTGCATCCAGGAGCCTGTCAGGCGGGATGGCGAGGCGAGAGCGACTGCCGCGGGCGGGCTGCGATCGACGATGAGCGTCCGCGTCTCCGTCCACGCGCTTGTGTTTCCCCCCTGATCGCGACAGTTCAAGCGCCACGTGTAGACGCCCTCGGACAGGGACGGGGCGTAGTTTGTGCGCGTGGTGTACGTGTCTCGGTTTGTCGGCCCCGCGATGACGATTCGGTAGTTCTTGATTCCCGATGCGTCCGCCGACGCGGTCCAGGAGAACTTCGGAGCGGCCGCGGACGTCGCGAGGAAATCAGCGGGTCCGATGAGTTCCGGGGCGGGTGGTGGAGTTCGATCCACGACAATGCAGCCGCCGGATTCTGCCGAGGGAAGGCTTGTGGATCCGTTGAGCCCGATGGCCGCGCCGGCGGGAATCGACAGGCAGACCAAGCCATCGTTGGGCACAGCGGCGACCTGGATCTCAAACGTCGTACCGTCGTTGGGGAGGACCTCACGACATCCCGTGACGGCTCCGAGAGAAGGGGACGCGTCTTCGGCGGTGAAGCCCGAGACCGGTTCGCTCCACGCTACGACGAAGCGGAGAGGCTCCGTGTTTGTGGGAGTCTTTTGTCCCGCTGCTACGACAACGATCGGGATCGGCGCGGCGGCTACGGCGGCGCTGAGCATGACGCTCATGCCGAGAGTCAGAGGAGTCGCTTCCTGATCCATCTGGACATAGATATCACCAGTCCCAGTATCCTCTCTGATCCTACATCTAATGCAATGCATGCGGTAAGTGCCTCCTGAGCCCGACACGGTCCGAATGCGCGATTGACCGGTTCTCCACGAGCCCGTATACTTCGAGCCGCTTTGGCGGTGTAGCCAAGTGGTAAGGCAAGGGACTGCAAATCCCTGATCCAGCGGTTCGAATCCGCTCGCCGCCTCAGCCCAATGGGTGGTTAGCTCAGTTGGGAGAGCGCATGCTTGACGTGCATGAGGTCACAGGTTCGAGCCCTGTACCACCCACCACGCCGCAGGAGGCCTGCGGTGTCCTTTCTTCCTGATCCTTCGACCTGAGCCCGACGTCCGGAGTCGACGCTCTTCTCAGGGACCCGAGCCCGTCGCTGCGGCAGGCGAGGCCGGATCCGTCCATGTCATGGGCACATCCGTGCACGGAGGTCGTTCGTCCGGTATACTGCCTGGGCTGCAGGGAGGCACGTTCTCGCGAACGTGGGAGGGAAGCGTCGAATGGTGAATCGAATCGGCATTCGGCGGGAGGATCTTTATGCGTGGGAACGTCGCACGCCGTTGATCCCCGAGCACGTGCGTGAGCTCATCGCCGAACACAAGCTGGAATGCGTCGTTCAGTCATCCGATCGCCGGGTCTACAACGATGACGAATACCGTCGCCTCGGCATTTCCGTCGTCGAGGACCTGGATGCGTGCCCTGTCGTCATCGGGTTGAAGGAGATCCCCGTCGAGGTGCTACGCCCTGACAAGGTCT
>CAIMCX010000100.1 GCA_903839615.1 uncultured bacterium | reverse complement strand
CGTCCTCTCGGGTTCGGAAGCATCGATTCTGCAGTGGGCGCCCTGGATGGAGCGGGAGGCGGAAGCGGGACAAGCGGGGCCGCACTCGGCCTGCGGATGCTCGGATCCTGTTTCGGCCACCAGACGCTGGTCGCCAGTCTCTTGGGAGTGGAGTACCTGCGCCGCTCTCCTCATCCCGAGGTTGGGTGGATCGCCGGTCTGGGGCATCCAGGCGCACCCGGAGATCTCGCGGCGTGCGGCCGAGGTCGCGACCCGTGCCGTACTTGCTCCTGGCCCGAAGGCGTGCCGGCGCCCCCTCGCAGACCGCTGCGTCGCCCGCCAGCCGGCGATCAGGCCTTCTTGACTCTCGTCGACCGCCTCTTGGGAGACGGAGCGCGCAGCGGTTGACAGCGCGGGCAGATGAATGTGGCAGTCGTTCCGGTCTTGATCTTCTCGACCGTCGTCCCGCACTGCGGGCAAGGCTTCCCTTGGCGATAGCCAACGAGGAGGTCGGATGCCGCGAAGCCGCCGGGCTTTCCGTCGAGATCGACCTCGAAGAACGCGGCGCCAAGCTGGATGCTGCGCTCGAACTCGGTCCGGATCGCGGCATGAAGTCCATCGATCTCCGGCTGCGACAAGGACGAGATGGGTCGCAGCGGGTGAAGCCGGGCGCGAAAGAGGATGTCATGGATATAGGCGTTTCCGATTCCGGCAACGTGCGTCTGATCGAGCAGGAAAGGCTTGATCGCGCCGCGACGGCCGGCCAAGAGGGCACGGAAATCGTCAAGCGAGACGTCGAGAGCGTTCGGGCCAAGGCCGGCTGTCATTGCGTGCTTGCCGAGCTTCGCGGTCGGGACGTAGTGCGCGTACCCAAACCACCAGAAGTTGACGGCCAGGGACTCACTATGATCCAGGTCGAAGCGAACGCGCCACTTCTGCGGAAGCCTGTCAGTCGGCACGAGCAGAATCTCCCCACCCATCCCGAGATTGAGCAAGAGGTGCCCCTTGGATGTCTCGACGAACAGCCACTTGCCGCGGTTCAAGACCCCACTAATGCGGGCTCCGGAGAGCGCCTTTCGGAGCGTCGCGACAGGGACGTTGAGGCACTTCGGCTGCAGGGCCTCGACATGGGTGATCATGCGACCGGCAAGCCGGCGACTCATCTCGCGCGCACGACAGACAATCTCCGGCAACTCCGGCGGCACGGTCCACCTCACCCAGGCGACGTCGAACTTAGCCCGTCAGAGTCGCGCAAGCGTCTCACCGCTCGGGACCTGCCGAACTTGACACAGTGCTGTGGCTATCCGAACCAGGAGAGCGGCAGCTCTTGCTCGTCCATGCTCCCGGGGAGCATGAGCAACGCTCGGTCCGGCTCGACGGTGCATGCATAGAACCCCGGGTCGTCGAGGCCGCCCTTCATGAAGAAGTGGACGTCGTAGCCCTTGGCGCGTGTCCATGCATCGTGCAGCGCCTTGCCCTTAACCTCGACGGCCTTGCCCGCGATGCGCAGTTGACCGACTCCATCAGGTTGCGGCAACAGAGCCACGATCTCGATCGACGCGCAGGCCGCGATATCGTGCACTTTCTGCGAAGCGCGCGCAGTTCCAATGTAGAACCGAAGCCCATCTCGCACGGAGGCCATAGCCCTCACGCGTGGTCGCTCCCCATCGCACGTCGCGAGGAGAACGGTCCCGCTGCCACCCTGCGGGAGCATCTTGTCGAGCAACGCCAGCACTTCGTCTTGGGTCATGGAAGGCCTCCTTACGTCCGTGGGAAGCCTACAGCCCCTGACTGGCGGACGCCAACCCGCGGTGGCCGCCCAACAGCAAGGCCTCAGGTCTCTGAGAGGAACGAGCCGTCTCGCGCCGTTGACCTCGAATGTCATCCCCGCGATAGTGGTGGCGCGGGGGAAAGGAGTAACGAATGCGGAATCGGAATCTGCGATGCCTGGGAATCGCGGCGAGCATCGCCTGGGCCTTGCTTCTCTTCGGATGCGCTGTAGCGCTCGGAGTCGTTGACTTCACCGCAGATCGAACGGCTGGCACAACGCCGCTTGCCGTAGCGTTCCACGCAATCGTCTCTGCCAGGGTGACATCCTACGCGTGGGACTTCGGCGATGGAGGATCATCGGCCGAGGCAGATCCCGTCCACGTCTACACCCAAGCCGGGACGTACTCCGTGACCCTCACCGTGGCGGCGGCTGCAGGATCCGTCACGGCGCGGAAGGCGGACTTCATCCATGTGACCGGGGCGCCAGGAAGCGAGGCTCTCTTCTGGATCGAGCGCGGCAGCGGCACGATTCGCCGCTCTCCGCTCGACGGAGGGAGCTCGACGGTCGTCCTGAGCGGACTGATCGGGCCGGAGGATCTGGTCGTTGCCGGCGGCCGGATGTACTGGACGGATCCGGGAGCGGGCACGGTGGAGAGCGCGGACCTCGACGGCGCGAATCGGCGCATCATTTCTCTAGATCAGAATTACCCAACCGGCGTGGCGGTGGATGTCGCGCGGGATCGCGTCTACTGGACGACGTTGCCGAGTGCGGCCGACGCGTCGCCGGCAGTCGAGGGAGCCGTGAGGAGGGCGCATCTCGATGGGACGGGCGCCGAGACCCTCGCCACCTTCTCACCGAGCGGGGCGTTCGCGTGGCAGATCGCTGTCGACCCTCGCGGGGCGAAGCTCTACTGGTTGGCGAACGACTGGGTTGGAGTGGGGACAAGCGCGCGCCCCCCGACCTGCCGCGGGCGGATCATGCGTTCGGGTCTCGATGGGAAGAGCCCCGCCGCACTCGCCGAGGGACTCTGCGGCCCGACCGACCTCACTCTCGGCGAAGCGGGGGGCACAGCCGTCTACTGGACCGACGAAGATGCGGGGACGATCTCGCGAATGGCTGCCGACGGAAGCGGCGAAACCATCCTGGTGAGCGGACAAGTTGCGGCGGAGTCGATTGCGGTCTCCGTCACGACCGGGAAGGTCTACTGGACGGCCGGTAGCTCGCTCCTTCGGGCGAACGCCGATGGGACAGGGACGGAGACACTGTTCACCGGCCTCAACTTACCGGAGGGTATTGCGGTGGGGCACTAGACGAGCTTGGGGGCATGAACCCTCGCGGATCCTGCCGGTAGAAGTGGGCGAGTTCCTCGAACAGCGCGGGATGGTTCTGAGAGAGCGCGTGGGGCTCTTGGAAGAAGCTCTCGGTGGCTACGGCGAAGAACTCCGCCGGGCTCGTCGCGCCGTAGGGGTTGAGGTCCACGGGTTCGCCGCTCGCAGCGCGCCTCTGCAGCGTTGCGTACTCGTCTTTGAGGATGCGGGACCAGCTCTCGTACATCGAGCGCCGTGGGAGGCGGGGCGCGCCGTCGAAGCCGCCGGCTTCGGCGTCGAGTAGGTGCGCGAACTCATGCAGGACGACGCTGTGTCCGTCGTTCTCGTCAGACGCTCCTCGGCGCGCGGCGTCCCACGAGACGACGACGGCGCCGCGCGCGCCGGTCTCTCCGAGCCGCACCTGGTCGGTTTCGCGGACGAGGCCGATTTCATCCCGCACGCGCTGGCGGGCGAGGTACTCGCCCGGGTAGACAATGATCGACAGGAGGTCAGGGTAGTCGCCGGTGTCGTGATGGAGGAGCAGGAGGCATGCCTGGGCTGCGATGCTCAGGCGGACCTCGTCCGTGATCTCGAAGTCGGCCGCGCCCTCAAAACGCTTCTCGATAAAGAAGACCTGGATACGGCTCTCGAGTTCTGCGCGGTCGGCGTCGCTGAGCCGCAGGATCCGTGGGAACGTGCGCGCCAGGATGTGCGCCCACTCCGCCGGGAACTCCCGTCCGCGAATCCGCCTTCGCCGCCACTCGCGCCAGAGCCAGCCCATGGGGCGAGCGTACCGGAACCGCGGACGTTCGTCTCGCCGCACGTTATCGGGGATCCGCCGGGATGAAGCTGCGTCCGCTCTCGTGTGACGTTCCGATCTTCGCTCCGACTCCGTAGTAGCCCCCGTCGAGCGCGTAGAGAATGGGGTGGATCTCGGCCAGCGGCGCGACGCAGAGCCGGCCGCCGTCTTCGCGGACGAGGTTGGAAGCGACGTGGGTCTGCACGACGTTGGCAATGAAGATGCGACGATGCTCGACGTCGACGACGGAGCGGACGCGGCACTCGATCGAGATCGGACAATCGGCGGCGAGCGGGACTCCTTCAACCTCCCCCGGCTCGGAAGGCAACAGGAGAGCCTTGTCGACGTCCCGTCCGGAGACCACTCCGAAGTGGTCGACAAGGGCGACCATCGACTCAGTCGGCACGTTGATGCTGAAGGCCCGGTGCGCGAGAACTCCGCGCGTCGTGTGGTGCGTCGCGCTAAGGGAGACGACCACCAGCGGGGGACGGATGCCAAGCACGGCGCAGTCGCCGACGGTGGCGAAGTTCGGCCTTCCGTCGACGTCGGCGCCGACGAGAACGATGGGAATGGGGGCGACGTAGGGCACAGCTCCGATCTTCGTCTTCCGCATGGCGACCTCGCTCTCACCGCCGAGAGGCGGTGCGAGGAGTCTCACGAACGTGCGTCTCGGGTCCGTCTCTGCATCGGCGGGCGGACCCGGGCAGGTCCTGCGCCCTAGGCAGCGTGCGAGCCGCGCAGTAGACTGTCGCCCTGTGCCCGCCACGGGGCGGGCAGAAACCGGACCAGGAGGTCGGTGCCATGGGGCAGTAGAGAGCAGTCGAGAGAGCGCGGGGTTGGATTTCATCCGTGAGATCGTCGCCGCAGACGTCGCGGCCGGGAAGAACGACGGACGAGTACACACGCGGTTCCCACCGGAGCCCAACGGGTACATCCACATCGGTCACGCGAAGGCCTTCCTCCTAAGCTACGGGGTCGCGCTGCAATACGGGGGCAAGTTCAACCTCCGATTCGACGATACGAACCCGACGAAAGAGGAGCAGGAGTTCGTCGACGGGATCGTCGACGACATGCACTGGCTTGGCGTCGACTGGGGAGACCGGCTGTTCTTCGCGTCCGACTACTTCGAGCAGCTCTATGAGTGGGCGGAACTCCTCATTCGCGAGGGCAAGGCGTACGTCTGCGACCTCACGGCGGACGAGATCAGCGAGTACCGTGGAACGGCCGTAGAGCGAGGCGAAGAGATCGTCACGCCGCCGGGCAAGGACAGTCCCTACCGCAATCGATCGGTCGCGGAGAACCTCGACCTGTTCCGTCGGATGCGCGCGGGTGAATTCCCGGACGGTTCGCGCACGTTGCGGGCGAAGATCGACATGGCGCACCCGAACCTGAACATGCGCGATCCGGTGATGTATCGGATCTTGCGGGCGACACATCATCGCAGCGGCGACACGTGGTGCATCTATCCGACGTACGATTGGACGCACGGTCAATCGGACGCCATCGAGGGGATCACGCATTCGCTCTGCGATCTCGCGTTTGAGAACCACCGGCCTCTCTACGACTGGTTCCTCGACAACCTGCCGGTGCCCTATCGGCCGCGCCAGGTCGAGTTCAGTCGGCTCAACATCACGCACACCGTGATGAGCAAACGCAAGCTGCGCCGTCTGGTGGAGGAGGGGCACGTTCGAGGGTGGGACGACCCGCGTATGCCGACCTTGCGCGGGATGCGTCGAAGAGGGTACACGCCGGAGGCGATCCGCGCTTTCATTCGTGGAGTCGGCGTGACGAAAGCCGAGGGCATGGTCGACCTCGCTTACCTCGAACACTGCGTGCGACAGGACCTGAACATGCGCGCTCCGCGCGTCATGGCCGTGCTCGATCCGGTCCGGATCGTGATCACGAACTATCCCGAGGGGCAGGTCGAATGGCTCGACGCAGTCAATAATCCGGAGGATCCGAGCGCGGGGACGCGAAAGGTTCCGTTCTCGCGCGAGGTGTGGATCGAACGCGAGGACTTCATGGAAGACCCGCCGGCGAAGTTCTTCCGGCTTGCGCCGGGACGCGAAGTGCGGCTGCGCTACGCGTACTTCATTCGCTGCGACAGCATTATGAGGGACAAGAGAGGCGAGGTTGCTGAGATTCGCTGCACCTACGACCCCGCTACGCGTGGCGGCGATTCGCCTGACGGGCGAAAGGTCAAAGCGACTCTGCATTGGGTGTCGGCACCGCACGCTGTGGAAGGCGAAGTCCGGCTCTACGATGTTCTGTTCGAGCGGGAGCGAGCGGAGGCCGTCGCGGAGGGTGACGATTGGGTCTCGGGAGTGAATCCCCTCTCCCTTGGTGTCGTCGAGCGCTGCAAGCTCGAGCCGTTGCTCGCGGAGGCGAGGCCCGGCGACCTTTTCCAGTTCGAGCGCAAAGGGTACTTCGCCTGCGATCCGGACAGCATGGCGGCACGTCCTGTGTTCAATCGAACGGCGACCCTGCGCGACACGTGGGCCAAAGCCCAGGCGAGCGAATAGGAGAAGAAGGCGTATCAAGCCAGCCCCCTTCGGGCGGGCCTTTCTCTTGCGGGACGCTTGCGTCGCTGCGGGACGTCCGGGTACCATCCCATCCCGAGGACCACGAGGGGGAATCGGGTGAAAGCAGACATTCGGAAGCGCACGCGCACGGCCCATACAGGGCCGTCTTTTCTTGTTCGGCGAGCGAGGATCATCGACGTGCGCGCGGCGGGCGGCTACGCCCGCGTGCGGATTGCGATCGAGGGCCTGAGCCCCATTCCTGCGCCGGGGCAGTTCCTCATGGTGCGTCTACCGTGGGGGCCGGCACTGCCGCGGGCGTTGTCAACGCTTGCGGCGGGGCCCGATTGGGTCGAGTTCCTCCTCAAGGCCGAGGGAGCGCTGCGCGGCGCGATGGCGAGCTCGCCTCGCGATGCGGCAGTCGACCTGCGCGGTCCGTACGGAGTCCCGTACATCGAGCGAATCGACGACCGCCGCACGTACGTCCTTGTCGGCGGCGGTTCGGGCGTCGCGCCGCTTCTCCACTTCGCCGCATCTCACCCTGAGTTCGTCGAGAGGACGGCGTTCGGATTCCGCTCGCGCGACGTTCGGGACCTTCTGCCCGAGGTCGACTTCGCGTGCGAAGACGAGACGGGGGAGACTGCGGAGGACAGGTTGTCCGCCCGATGGATAGAAGGGCTCGGGATCATTGCCTGCGGCCCGGAGTCCCTCCTAGCGAGCGTTGCTCGCCGCCATCGCGCCTCACCGGACGCGTACGTGTCGCTTGAAAGCCGTCTCGGGTGCGGGTTCGGAGCTTGCCTCAGCTGCAGCATCTCGACGACCTCCGGCATGCGCCGGGTGTGCGTCGACGGGCCTCTGTTCCCCTGTTCGGAGATCCCGTGGCTCGGATAGACGTACGTCACGCAAAGGGAAGCTTCCGTACTCCGATCGTGCTTGCCTCTGGCCCGGCAGGGTTTGGGTTTGAGCTGGCGGAGACGCTCGACTTCCGCTCCCTCGGTGCGCTGACGACGAAGACGATCACTCCCGAACCGCGGGCGGGGAACCCGCAGCCACGCCTCTTGGACGCGCCCGGCGGCGCCATCAACTCGATCGGACTCGAGAACCCGGGTCTCGACGCGTTCCGCGGCAATGTGCTGCCACGCCTGCGGGAGCTCGCGACGGTGCGCATCGTGAGTCTCGCAGGGCGCACGCCCGACGAGATCAGTCATCTGGCAGCCGCGTTGGAGACTGAACCCGGAGTGGATTGGCTTGAGCTCAACCTTTCGTGCCCCAACGTGCGCGGGGAGACGATGGCCGACCGGCCGAACGACGTCGCGGCCTACGTTCGCGAGGCCCGCAGCGCGAGTCGCCGGCCGCTCCTCGTGAAACTACCGAGCTGCGACAACCTGGTTGCGTTGGGGGAAGCTGCGCTGTCTGCGGGGGCGGATGGACTCACGCTGATCAATGCCGTCCGCGGCCTCCGCATCTGCGTGGACACGGGGCGCGCGTTCTTGGCGCGCGGGACCGGTGGCCTGTGTGGGCCCGCCATCCTCCCGATCGCGTTGGCGCGTGTGTTTGAGGCGCGGCAAGCGTTCCCTGACACCTTCCTCATCGGGACCGGGGGCGTGACGCGCGCCCGAGATGCGATTGAGATGCTGTGTGCCGGCGCGAACCTGGTTGGCGTCGGGTTTGGGGTGATGGCGGATCCTGCCGCGACGTTCGCACTCGCCGCTGAGATCGAACAGTGGCTCGATGAAAGAGGAATCGGGGACGTGGCGGACCTGGTCGGGGCGGCACATCGAGGAGGATGGAGTGTTTCTTGACCGGCTGATCGAGGCGCAGCGCGAAACCGGTGGGCGGCTGTGCGTTGGGTTGGATCCTCAATCGGGTTCCGTCGACGAGGTCCGGGAGACGGTGCGGCGAGTGATTGAGGAGACAAGAGAGCACGCGTGCGCCTACAAGCCGAACAGCGCGTTCTTCGAGGCACTCGGGCCGCGAGGAGCGGACGTCCTCGCGGAGACGATCCGGTGGGTCCACGCAGTGGATCGGCCGGCGCTCCTCGACGCGAAGCGCGGCGACATTGCGTCGACGGCGGAAGCCTACGCGCGAGCGGCATTCGATGTTCTTGGCGCTGACGCAATCACCGTTGTCCCCTACATGGGCGAAGACGCCATCCGCCCCTTTCTCGAGCGGGGCGGGACGGTCTTCGTCGTAGTTCTGCCGTCGAATGCCTCTGCGGCGCGGGTGGTCGAGCACGGCAGCCCGCCGCTTTTTCTGCGCGTGACGGAATTGGCCGCGGAGTGGGCCCGGGAGTATCCGGGACGCGTCGGACTCGTGGTCGGCGCGACGAGGTTCGAGCTGGCACGCAAGGTTCACGACGCTGCGCCCGACCTGCCGTGGCTTGTTCCGGGGCTCGGCGCACAGGGCGGGGACGTGAGGGCGTTCGAGGGCGCCGTGCAGCATGAGATCCTCGTCTACAACGTCTCGCGCGGTGTGTTCGCGGCCTCGTCTCCACGGGAGGCGGCGCGGAGGTGGAAAGAGGAGATCGGAGCGGGAGGGCGATGAGTCCAAGCGACAAGTGGCTTGCGCTTCTGGAAGAGTTGGGGGCCGTGCAAAATGGGCACTTTCTCCTCTCGTCTGGCCGGCACTCGGAGCGATACGTCCAGTGCGCCAAGGTGCTGGAGGATCCCCAGCACGCGGCGGCCGTGGGCGGCGAGTTGGCGCGGCGGCTGAGAGGTGACGTGGACCGCGTCGTCTCGCCTCCGCTCGGTGGCATCCTTGTCGGCTACGAGGTGGCACGAGGCCTTCGCCGGCCGTTCCAGTTCCCGGAGCGCGGCGCGGATAATCTCTTCCAGCTTCGGCGCGGGTTCTCGATTCATCCTGGCGAACGGGTTGCCGTAATCGAAGACGTGATCACGACGGGCCGAACGACGCGGGAACTCATGGCGCTCGTGCGAGGCTATGGAGCTGAGCCGGTCTGCGTGGGGGCCATCGTCGACCGCTCGGAGTCGCACGAGGTCGAAGGACTCCCGATTCAGGCTCTCGTGCGCCTGGAGATCCCGACCTACGCTTATGCAGACTGCCCGCTCTGCGCGCGCGGCGCACCCCTGACACAACCTGGGAGCCGAAAACAGGCTCCAGAGGGGGCGTCGTGAGACTGCGCGTGCTGGAAGAACACGGATACGACTCCGCCCTGCTGGGTCTCTCGCTGTCGCACCGCCAAGAGCCCGCACGGATGGCGGCCGTGGCGCGGCGACTCTGCTTCCTCGGCGATGGCCACAACAAGTTCCTCGAGTCGATCGTCGTTTGGCTCGACATCGTGGCTCCCCGCTACTTCTGGCAGCAGTTCGACACCTACCGGGTCGGGGTCACTCGACAGAGCGAATCAACGATGCATACGGTCACAGCACGTCCCCTCACGCAGTCGGACTTCGCGCATCCCGTGCCGGAACCGCACCTGGCCTTCCTGAACCAGCTGATTGCCGAGGGCCGCTGGGAAGAGGCGAGATGGCAGTTGCCGGAGTCGTTCCTCCAGCGGCGGATCGTGTCGGCCAACTACATGGCGCTGCAGCGAATCGTCCGGCAGCGAGCGACCCATCGATTGCCGGAGTGGTGGGCGTTCATCGACCAGCTCGTGGCATCGGTCGGACACCCCGAGTACCTGAAGGAGAGCGAAAGCACATGACATACGGGATTCTGTCCGACCAAGAGATCGCCGCGCTGTGCGCGGGAAGCCGACCCATGTTGTCGCCGTTTGTGGCCCGCCAAGAAGGGAAACCGTCCTACGGACTTGGCAGCTTCGGTTACGACCTGCGCTTGGGGCGGAAGATCCTTGTTCCCCTCGGAGGAGTCAACGCCGTCCTCGACCCGATCGAGTTCCCCAACGAACACTTCCGCGCGCTCGACGTCGACAAGGCGTTTGAACTTGCCCCGAACTCGCAGGTCCTCGCGGAGTCGGTCGAGCGGTTCCAGATGCCGGACGACGTCTGCGGGGTCTGCTGGGGCAAGAGCTCGTACGCGCGGTGCGGGCTGCTCGTCAACGTGACGCCCCTCGAGCCTGGCTGGCGCGGAATCCTCACGATTGAGTTAGCGAACGTGTCGCCACTGCCGATCCGACTGCACGTCGGCCAAGGGATCGCCCAAGTCGTCTTCTTCCGCGGCTCCCGCCCGCGGCGCACGTATGGCGAGAAGGAAGCGGGCGGCGGGTATCAGGACCAGACGGGTGTCACGCTGCCGCGATAGCGGCGGCACGGCGAGCGCCTCGGAACCTGCTGTGGGGCGCGGGGTATACTCAAACGTCCTTTTTGGCACTCTTTGGGTCCGTCCGCAGGTGCGGCACGGAGAAGGGGGAAGTATGCCTCGGCGAAAGCTCTTGGCAAGTCTGGCTTTGGGGCTCGTGCTCTTTTCGTCTCTCCTTGCCGGCGCGGCGGGGATGAGTACTCGTTTCTTGGACGTCGGCGTCGAAGTCTTCCACTCTCTCGGTCTTCTCGGCATGGGATGGTACGAGCCGCTCGACGTGCGATTCCTGACGATGGACATCGGCAACCTTGCGAAGGACGACGCGGCGAGCGTAGCCCACGCGTCGGCGAACTGCAGCGGCGGCTCGTCCGTGCCGGCGGAGTGCGCTGCCCTCGCGAAGGTGGACTACATCTTCACGAGGACGTACACGACGGAACCGGTTCTTGGCGCGACGTATCGCGTCGTGCTGACCAACAAGACGGATGCGTCTCTTGGCGTCGTCTTGGCGATCGACGGACTCAACACGAACGGAGGTCTTGCCGCCACCGGGACGGCCGATGATCGGAAGTGGATCCTGGCCCCTCGCCAGACGGTTCGCATCTCGGGCTGGCAAGTGAGCACAGACCAGGCGCTGGCATTCCGGTTCGAGACGCCCAGCCACTCCGAGGCGACGGACCCAACGCAGCGCGGGATCATCCGCGTCGACGCGTACCTCCCCGTTCCGGGAGAGGGACAGTCGCGCGGGACCGGCGCGGGGAACGTCATCGGCCAGCCGACGGTGCTCGTCCCGTTCTCCTCGGTGAGCAAGCTGCCGCTCGATACGGTGGAAGTGAACTACGCGCGGACGTCGGTTTCGCTGGGCATCCTCTGTGGCGAGACCGGGGGGGTGGGGGTTCGCGTCACGCAGGTTGTCGCGGGCACGATCGCAGAGCTGCGCGGCCTTCAGGTGGGCGACGTGATTACCCACATCAACGCCGTAGCTGTCAACACGTGCGCGGAGTTCTCGGCGTACCTCGCGACGAAGAAGCCGGGAGACCACGTCGTCCTGAAAGTGCACCGCGTCGATCGCGACTTCCTGTTAACGCTCGAGATCGAGGAGTAGAGGCCGCCTATCCTGACGACAGGGGACGGACTTCGGCTCCCGCCACAGGGGATTCACCCTGGATGACGCGCGCGGCCGACGTCCGGCCGTCGATGACTTCGACCACATCGAGTTCGGTCGGAGCGATCCCCGATGCGTGACCTGTCGAGATTTCGAAGTGATCGCCTACGGCGACCCCGTGGTCGCTGCCAAGCGAGAGGACGATCGCACCGGAGGATGCGTCGGCACTGAGGACTCGTCCGGCAGGTTCGACGTGGACGACGTGCCGTGCCGCGCTCTCCACCCCGTTATCTTGCGTCACGCGGAGCTCGACCATGTAGTCGCCTGGAGCAGAGTAAACGTGGACGGGAGCGGCATTCTCCGAGGCTGTCCCGTCGCCGAGAGCCCAGTTCTCCTTGGCGATTCGCCGGTCACCCTTCGACTGGTCGGCGAAGTGCACCTCACCTCCGGCGTACGGAGTTGCGGGTTCGTAGCTGAAGTCGACCTCCGGTGGCTGAGCCGCTTGGGCGAGGAGGACTCGAACATCGCCCTCGCCTAGAAGCTGGGGAGTCTGCGTGGCGTTGTGCTCAAGCTTGGCCCGCGCAGGAACGGCACTCGCCACGTACTCGTAGAGCTCCCACGCCGTGACGCGACCATCGCCGTTTACATCGGCGCTTCCTCGCAGGCCCTGCAGGAGGTAGTAGGTGAAGATCCCGTGCCGGAGCTCGTCCGATTCGAACGACTCCTGCGACTCGGATGCGGCGGAGAAAACGAGTCGTCCTTCGACCGAGAAGTCGGAGAAGAGATCCTCCTTCCCCGGCGCAGGGCGGGCCGACGACGGGAGGCTACGCGAGAGGCCGCCGGAATAGCACGCATCAAAGAAGATGACGACGTGTTGCGACTCCACGCGGTCGAGCGCCGCACCGAATTCGTCGTCGCGCAACGCGGTGTCTTCCTTGTCGGCGTTCAGCGTGTCCCAGAGGACGAAGAACTCATCGACCCCGTCCTTCTCGTCCCCGTTGTCGTCGGGTCCCTGGAACCCGTGACCGGAGAAGTGGATGACAACGAGGTCGTCGGGCTTCGCTACTCGTCGTAGCCAGCCGAGCGCCTCGCGCACGTTCACTAGTGTCGCTCGCCGCGCGACAAGTCCGCCGAGTTCCTCTTCAGGGCCCTCGCGGTCAAGAAGCAGGCGGATGTGGTCCGGCGCGACGCCCGAATCGAGGAGCCAACGCGCCATGGCGACGGCGTCGTCGGAGGCGTACTGGAGGTCCTTCACTTCCTCGTAGTTCGAAATGCCGATGAGGACAGCCCAGACATCGTTCACCCCGACGATCTCGGGCACGGTGGAGACTGTGATCGTCTGCTTCGCGGTCGAGGTCAAGCCAGCGTCATCGGTGACCCGCAGAGTCACGGTGTACTGTCCCGCCTGGTCATAGCGGTGGATCGGACTCGCCTCGCGGCTCTCCGTCCCGTCGCCGAAGTCCCACTCGTGCGTGGCAATCTCGCCGTCGGTGTCGACCGATCGGTCGGTGAAGTACACCGGATCGCGGACCGCCGGCGTCGGAGGTGCGAACGTGAACTGGGCCTGCGGTGGCTCGCTCTTGTCGACGACGATCACCTGCATCACGGCATCCGAACGCCCCGAGTCGTCGATGACGCGCAGCGTCACCGGGTGAGAGCCTGCATTGAGCTGCCCCACGGTCGCTGTCGCTTCGGATGACGTGACGTCGAACGTGCCATCGGCGCCGACGTCCCACGCGTACTCAACGACCGTGCCGTCAAGGTCGGAGGACTCGGTCGCATCGAGACGGACGAGGTCTCCGTCCCGCAAGGGGCGCGGAAGGCGCACGCCGCTCGCGGTGACCGCATACGCCACGAACGTTGCCTTCGGCGCCGTGTTGCCGGGCCAGACGCGTAACGTCCGAGAGAGCGAGGACGTAACTCCGTCGTCGTCGGCCACCGTAAGGACGACGGTGTAGGTCCCGTCGGTGGTGTACGCGTGATCGACGGAGCGACCCTCCGCTGCACTACCGTCGCCGAAGTCCCACAGGAATTCGCGGATCTCGCCGTCCGGATCGGTCGAGCCGTCCGCCGAGAAGCGAATCGCCGTCCCGACTTCGGGGTCGGGAGGCCCGCTCTCCAACGCGGGCACAGGCGGTTCATTCGGCACCTTCGGGAAGAGGCTGTTGAGCGTCACTTCTACCCCGGCGCGGAACCGCGGCCCCGAGCTGTCGAGCGACAGGCCGGTACGCAAACGCAGAGCGCTGCCACCCAACGTCAGAGACAGATCGCCGTCTGTAGGTACGCCAGAGAGGAGGCGCGTCCGCGCCTCGACGCTCGCTGCGGCGTCGCCAATCGAAACGAGGAGCTGGATTGCGTCCTCGGTAGGGCGAGCGTCGAGTCGAGCTCGCCACTCCTGTGTGCCTCGCGTCCACGTTCCCTCCGCGACCGCTTCGAGAACGGGGAGCAGCGACGCCTTCGCATCGAGCTTCAACTCCCCTCCGGCGACGGGGAGACGCGCGGAGAGAGACGCGGCGAGAGAACGCAACGTGAGATCAGTCATGCCTGCAGACAGCCGAAGCGGAACGGGTCCCGACAGCCCGAAGCTGAGATCAGCCGTCCAAGGTCCCTTCGGCCATGCAAGGCTCACGCGAGCGTCCGCGTAGAGGCCTGCACCTTCGGCCTCTCCGTTCAGCCAGGCCGACGCCCAGGACCACGGTGCGGAGAGCTCACCGTCGCCGCCAAATTCAACGGCGACGAGATTCCCCGATTTGAGCGAGCCGCTGCGCCAGGCCGTTCCTTCGCCGTGAACGGATGCACGCATACCCCACTCGCCGACGAGAGAAGCGTCGAGTTCGAGTCTCCCGCCGTCACCCGTCCACACGCCAGCGAGGTCGACCGTCTGCAGCTCGACGGGGAGACCTCCAAGGCGCAGCGTGGACGACCACGTGGCCCCGAGCCATCCGTCGATCTGCGGAGT
>CAIMCX010000099.1 GCA_903839615.1 uncultured bacterium | reverse complement strand
GCATGCGCGATTTTCGTGGTAGAATGGCAGCATCGTGATCACTCGGCGAAGCACTCTCGATGCGATTCAGGCCGCCCTTACCCGCAACCCGATTGCCGTTCTCACCGGACCGCGTCAATGCGGCAAGACCACTCTGGCGCGTGAGCTGGTGCCAGAGGACTCCGTCAACTACTTCGACCTCGAGGACCCGGCCAGTCTTGCGCGTCTTGACGAGCCCATGACGGCGCTCGGGCCTCTCCGCGGGCTGGTCGTGATTGACGAGATCCAGCGCCGGCCGGACCTATTCCCAGTGCTCCGTGTGTTGGTCGACCGGCGCGACCGTACGGCGCGCTTCCTGATCCTAGGCAGTGCCTCGGGGGACCTGATGCGGCAGAGTTCCGAGAGTCTGGCGGGCCGTATGGAACGGATTGAAATCGGCGGTTTCAGCGTTGCCGAGCTCGGGCCCGAGTCGTCGGACACGCTCTGGCGACGCGGCGGCTTCCCGCTCTCCTACCTAGCGCGCACGGAGCAGGACAGTCTCGCTTGGCGCAAGCAGCTCATCCGTACGCTGCTTGACCGCGACCTGCCCCAGTGGGGCGTGCGTGTCCCGGCGGCGGCCTTGCAGCGCTTCTGGACGATGGTGGCACACTACCACGGGCAAACCTGGAACGCTGCCGAGCCAGCCAGAGCGTTGGGCGTCAATCCTTCTACCTGCCGCCGCTACCTCGACGTCCTGACCGATGCCATGATGATTCGCCAGCTCCAGCCCTGGCACGCCAACCTGGGCAAGAGACAGGTCAAGTCGCCCAAGGTCTACGTGCGCGACAGCGGCCTCCTGCACCAACTGCTGGGGCTGGGAACCGAGAAGGCGCTGCTCAGCCACCCCAAGCTGGGTGCTTCGTGGGAAGGCTTCGTCATCGAGCAGGTCCTGGCTGTGGAACCTCACGATGATGCCTGGTTCTGGGCGACGCATCAGGGAGCGGAGATCGACCTGATCCTGCGGCGGGGCGACCAGCTGTTGGGAGTCGAGTGCAAGCGCGCCGACGCGCCGCGCCTGACGCCGTCGATTCGCATCGCTTTGGCGGATCTGGGTCTGGCATGGGTGAGCGTCATCTACCCCGGCGACAAACGGTATCCCATTGCGGATCGCGTGGAAGCCGTACCGCTTCGGACGCTGGCCGTTCCGGGCAGGCTCTTCCCGTAGCTCACCGCCCGAACTCGCATGCGATCCTAAGACGGGAAGAGAAAAGAGGAGTTATCGCAGGAGCAGGTCACGGCGCTCACGCCGTAGGCGCCAGGCTGCGGCCCTCGGTGCGTCATCCGCGGAGATGCTTGCCGTAGGCGACACACTGGCGTAGGCTCGCGCCCGGCGCTGGTCGACACAGGGAGTGGATGTAGGAGACGATCAATGGACTCGAAGCACCGTCATGCTGGTCTTGTACGTCCGGTGACATCCCGCCCCTACGAGACCGAGGCTGACCTGCAGCAGATCTACGCCTTGTTGATGCAGGCACGGGCACAGACGAACGACTGGCGCTACTGGCACGTCGGCGAGTTGGCGTTTGGGTTCTTCATGATCGATTGCCACCTGGATCCGCGGGTGCACGTTCGGCTCTGGCGCGCGGGCGAGAAGCTCATCGGCTATGCGCTCCTCGGCGACGACGCGTACTTCGATTGGCAAGTGCTTCCCGGCTACGAGGTGAAGGGCATCGAGGACGAAGCCCTTGCGTGGGCAGAGGGACTTCTGGCTGAGCTGCGCGCGGGCGATGCGGAGCGCTGGAAGGGGCCGATGATGGTCGGCGCGCGGCAGGACAACGCGGAGCGGATCGCCCTCCTGGAAGAGCACGGCTTTCACCGTGGCGAGTATGTCGAAGTCAACATGCTGCGCTCGCTGGACGACCCAATCGGCGAACAAGGGCTCCCTCCCGGCTACACGGTCCGGTCTCTGGCATCCGACCCCGCCGAAGTCTCACTTCGCGCCGAAGGACACCGTGAGGTATGGCGCCCGTGGACGGTCGGCGAGGTCACCGATGAGCAGTACGCTCGCTTCATGGAGATGCCAGGCTACGACCGAGATCTCGACGTGGTCGCCGTTGCTCCGGATGGGACGATCGCCGCGTATGTGAATGGCTGGTTGGACACGGTCAACAAGATCGGCGACTTCGGGCCGGTGGGCGCGCGCGAGGCGTACCGCCGCCAGGGCTTGACGCGCGCCGTTCTTCTTGAGTGCCTGCGCCGAATGAAAGCGCGCGGCATGGACCGCGTCTGCGTCTCGACCGGCGAACCAAACGTTGCCGCCCGCGGCCTCTACGAATCCGTCGGGTTCCACATCGTGAACCGCTACGTCGAGTACGGGCGGTGACTCAGCGACTCGAGGGCATTGCGACCGCCCGCGGCGGACGCGGCTGTGCTACCGACAGAAGAACGCAACGAACCCAACAGACTCAATGAACTGAGGAACGCACTCGGCGGCTCGGACCCCGGACTGCACACCGCGCACTCGGAGAGGGACGTCCGCCTGCCGGCGTCGGTCCTATGGATTGCGCGCGACGAACTTGACGCTCGCCTCGTGCACTTCGGTCACGGTGAGCGCGAGTGTGGCTTCCTTGCCCTGGTTCTTCCACACGATCTCGGCCTCGCCTTTCTTGACGGCCGCCAGAGCACCCTCTTCGCCCGCCGTGAAGCTTCCGCTGATGTCCGAGGGCCGGAAATTCGTAGATGACGATGCAGCTGCGAAGTTCGCGGACGCCGCGACTTCGACGTACAGCGTGCCACACATCACGGCTTTGCCGGCGATCTTCCGCTTGCCGATGACCAAGGTTGCGGGCCCGATGAAGTTGACTCGCTGCGTCGAGAATACTGATTTCATGGTCCCATTCTAGCAGCATAGAGCGCGGCGGGCATGCCCGGCGGCGAGAAGGGCAGCCCGGTGCGATGCGTGGTAAGCTGGTGGCATGTCTGGGCCGGGCGCGTTCGATCTCTCCCTCGTTCTCATTGAATTGGGCGCGGTGGTGATCGGGCTCGCGATCCTGACGCGGCTCGCGAACCGGTTCGCTTTCTCCGCGATTCCGCTCTACCTCCTTGCCGGGCTCACTCTTGGGAGAGGAGGCCTCCTCCCGATTCCCCTCAACGAGAACGTCGTCCACGTGGGGGCGGAAGTTGGCGTCCTCTTGCTCCTATTCATGCTCGGCCTCGACTACACGGGCAAGGAGCTGAGTGCCAAGCTGCGGTCCGGACTCCCGGCGGGAGTCGTTGACTTCGTCCTCAATTTCACGCCGGGGCTGGCGGCGGGGCTCGTCTTGGGCTGGCGGCCGCTTGCTGCGGTGCTGCTCGGCGGCATTACGTACGTCTCGTCTTCCGGTGTCGTTGTGGGAGTCCTCACCGATCTCGGCCGGATGTCGTATCCTGAAACGCCAGTCGTCGTGTCGATCCTCGTGATCGAGGATCTCTCGATGGCCGTCTTCCTGCCGCTTGTCGGCGTGCTCCTCGTAGGGAAGGGCATCGCGACCGCGGCGGTTTCCGTCTTGATTGCCCTTGCAGCTGTGGGGGCCGCGATGTTCGTCGCGCTCCGCTACGGCAAGGCGTTGAGCCGCCTCCTCTCGCACCGCTCTCAAGAAGCGACCCTGTTCGCGGTTCTTGGCGTGGTCCTGCTCGTCGCGGGGCTGGCTCAGCGGCTCCAGGTCTCCGCCGCCATCGGAGCGTTCCTCGTCGGGATCGCTCTCTCGGGCCCGATTGTGAAGCAGACGCGGCAACAGCTTGGCCCGCTGCGCGACCTGTTCGCG
>CAIMCX010000098.1 GCA_903839615.1 uncultured bacterium | reverse complement strand
GGCCCCAGATCCCAGAACCCATCCTCTCGGCGGTGACTGCCGAACCAATCGGCCAGCGGCCCCGTCGCCGCCGCCGGCACGCCAAGCCGCGCGACCGCCTCGTGGGACAAGAGGAAACGTTCGAAGACGCCCGCTGAGGACGCCTCGGGCGGCACAGAGAGAGGGAGGCCGTAATAGCCGACACCGTCCGGTTTGTGCCCAACCCAGAGAGCGATCGCGCGCCGCAGCTCCGAGTCCATTCGAGCCGCTCGCGCCGCGAGGAGAGACAGAGCGTATCGATTCGACAGGACAAGATACGTTCCGCGCACCGAGGCTCCCGTGAGATCGTGGTGCGCGTCGGCCTCCGCGTCGGCGCTGTATGATCCACCGGCGAACGAGCGCCGCGCGATCTCATGCCAGAGATCCCACACGGGACCGAGCGAGATGTGACTCGGCGCGATCCGAGCCAGCGCCGCGGCGGCGAACAGGCCGACACCCGTAGCCCAGCGATCGTTTCGCTCGGGAGGATCCGACGCCCGAGCGCGCCCTTCGACGATCGACGCCAGGTACCGCGAGGCCGCCACGAGCATCGGGCCCTCCGGATCGACTCCAATAGCCAACGCCCGTTCGACCGCCCATTCCGTGGCGGGGATCGTCTGTGCGGATGACGTGTCGCGCGAGTGCAGTCTGCCCCAGCTTCCGTCGGGGAGCTGCTGCTCACGTAGTGGCGTGACGTGCACGGAGTCCTCCAGCGCAGCCCGCGCCGAGCGCAGTCGATCGTCACCGTCTCCCACGCAGAGGACATCGCGGAGAAGCCGGACCCGAACGACCGGATCCGGCTTCCCACGCAAGATCTGAAGGCCGAGCGCGCGTACGTCGTCCCGCGTCAGCCGACTACTCATACCTCAGTGCATCAACGACCGGCATCCGCGCGCCGCGGCGCGCCGGCCACAGGCCCGACAGGGCCCCGACAGCGAACGAACTCACAAGCGTCGCCAGAATCAGGACGGGGCTCGCAACAAAGGGGAAGGTGACGCCACCAGGCATGTTGGCAAAGGTGTTGATCGCAAAGCATGCCCCCGCGCTGAGACCCAATCCCGCCAGGATTCCAATGACGCCGCCCAAGACACCGATCAATCCCGACTCAATGAGGAAGATCGCCAAGACGTGTCGGTTCTTCGCTCCGACGGCCTTCATCACGCCGATGTCCTTCGTCCGTTCGAGCACCGAGGTGAACATCGTGTTCATCACGCCGACGCCGCCGACCACGAGCGAGATCGCGGCCAGGCCGGCAAGGAAAACGCTCACCGAACTCAGGATCTTGTCGATGAAGCTCGTGATGTCGCTCGATGTGATGGCGGCCACTTGGGAACCCTCGGCCTTCAGCGCCGCCTCGGCGCGATCGGCCACGTCGTCCACCTTGTACCCAGGCAGGATCCGGACCGCCGTGACGAGGAAGTCGTTGCCTTCGGGCCAAAGCTGGCCCATCGCGGCATTGGGGATGTAGATCGTGTCCGTCGTTGTTGCTCCCATCCCGCCTGAGAATCCCTGGCTCTGCTTCGCGTCCGACGGCGCGAGGATGCCGATGACGCTCGCCTTGATTTCGTTCGACTTCTCGCCTGCGACGAGGATGGAATCCCCGACGGCCACGTTCAGTCGCTTGGCCAGCTCATCGCTCAGCACAGCCACGGCGAGGTCGCCTTCTGCGATGTTGCGTCCACCCGGCTCGAGCTTCGTGTCGGGAGTGAACGCCTTGAACTCCGTCAGGAATTGCGGCGAGAGCCCCATCACCGGGAAGAAACCCTGCGTGAGCTTCCCGTCCGCTCCCGCACTCCCCTGCACGAATGCCGTACGTTGCCGGATGGCGGCAACGGTCTTGACCCCTTCCACGTTCTCAAGCGTTGGGAGGTCGAGCGCGTACTGCTTCGCGCCGCTGCTGTGGCCCCTTGAGAACGTGTCCTTGTCCATGATCACAAACGTGTCCGCCCCGAAGACCTTCGAGACCTCGCCCTTCATCATTCCTTCGAGACTGAGACCAATGGAGATCAACCCAACGACCGCCGCAATGCCGATGAGGACCCCGAGAACCGCAAGCAGGCTACGGAGCTTGCGGTGAAGGATGCTCTGCGCCGCCAGTCGGAAGAACTCGCTAAGCATTGCGCACCTCCTGGACGACGCGCCCGTCGCGCAATCGGATGATGCGGCCGGCGATCGCCGCCGCGTCAGGGTCGTGGGTGATGAGAATCATCGTCTTCCCTTCGTCCAGGCTGAGCTTCTTCAGGAGGTCGAGGATCGTCGCTCCCGTCTCCGAGTCGAGGTTTCCCGTCGGCTCGTCGGCAAGGATGATCTCCGGGTTGTTGGCGAGAGCGCGCGCAATCGCCACGCGTTGCCTCTCTCCGCCGGAGAGCTCGTTCGGCCGGTGTTCCAGCCGCTCTCCGAGCCCGACCTTCTCGAGAAGCAGGCGGGCTCGCTCGGCGCGCGCCTTCTTGCGCACCCCGAGGAAGATCATCGGCAGCTCGACGTTCTGCTGCGCCGTGAGGCTTTGGATCAGGTTGAACGTCTGAAACACGAAGCCCACCTTCTTGCCGCGCAGCGTCACGAGTTCGTCCTCGCCCAACTCCTCGAGGTTGTGCCCCTCGAGGGACGCCGTCCCGTCGGTCGGGGTGTCCAATGCGCCAAGCACGTGCATGAGCGTCGACTTGCCGGACCCCGAGGGGCCCATGATCGCGACAATCTCACCCTTCTCGATCGCGAGGTCGAGCCCACGCAACGCGTGCACGACTGTCTGGCCGAGCGGGTAGTCTTTCACTACACCCTTCAGATCGAGCAATGCCATGCCTAGCTCCCCGTCACCGTGTACTCGACCAGCACAAGAGAGAACGTCTCGACCCACTGGCCGCTGCGGAGCTCCTCGACGCGGATCAGCGGCGAGATGTAGACAGGGGCCGACAATGCGAAAGCCACCGTCGTGCGCGTGTTCGGCTCGCTGGGATCCACAAGCGTGCCCTGGAGGCACCACACTCCAGCCATGGTCACGCCGGCGATGTTGGCGAACGACCCGCCGCCCGGCAGGAGGTATTGTTGTCCTTCTTGGAGGCGGCTGCGCTGGTCCATCAGCGCCTGAAGCGATGAATACGAGACGTTCTGGCCGCTCCCCGCGCTGACATGCGTTGCGCCGAAGATGAAGCCGAACGCGGCGAGCTGATCCTTCGTGCCCGTCGCCTCGGTCGACATCTTCACGGTGTAGAGACCGTTACCTTGGGAGACGACGCTAAGCTCGAGCGGCTGCGCCTGCCCCATGTCTTCACTCCGGATGTTGTACACCATCTTTGTCGTCCCGATGGGGAACGCGTCGAGATCCGCCTGCGCGAATGCTGAGACGGCCAACCCGCAAACCGTCAACACACAAAGTAACCCCAGAACCTTCTTCATGTCACTCCTCTCTGTCCATCCATCTGTTCACAAATGGTACGTCCTAACCTTGTGCAACCTGTGAAGCCGGGCGGGCGCGCATCATGCGGAGGAGGCCGTGGCTTGGTCGCGGAACTGACTCATGTAGAGCCGGTAGTACGCTCCACGAGCCTCAATGAGCTCCTCGTGGGATCCGCGCTCGACGATCTCTCCACCGTCGATCATGATGACTTGGTCCGCCCCGCGAATCGTCGAGAGACGGTGCGCGATGACGAAGCTCGTCCGCCCCTTCATCAGCTCGAGCAATGCTTCCTGGATGTGCACTTCGGTCCGCGTGTCAACGCTCGATGTCGCTTCATCCAGAATGAGAATCCGCGGGTCGGCGAGGATGGCGCGCGCAATCGCGATCAGCTGGCGTTGTCCTTCCGAGATGTTCGCGCCACGCTCGGACAACACCGTGTCGTATCCCTGCGGAAGATGTCGGATGAATCCGTCGGCTCGCGCCAGGGTCGCGGCCCGAATGACTTCCTCGTCGGTCGCGTTCAGCCTTCCGTAACGGATGTTCTCCTTCACGCTCTCGGCGAACAGGAATGATTGCTGCAGCACCGTCCCAAGATTCCGGCGCAGGCTGGCGCGCGAGACCTTCCGCACGTCGATTCCGTCAATCTGGATCGACCCCGAGTCGAGGTCGTAGAACCGCGACAAGAGGTTGACCATCGTCGTCTTCCCTGCCCCGGTGGGCCCAACGAGCGCAACGCGTTGGCCGGGCCGCGCATGAAAAGAAACGTCCTTCAGCACGGGAACTCCAGGCACGTACGAGAACGTCACGTGGTCGAAGGCCACGTCACCCTCCAAACGTCCGAGTTCGACGGCACCTTCTTCATCGGTTTGGTCTGGAGCTGTGTCGATCGTCGCGAAGATGCGTTCCGCGCCAGCCACAGCAGCTTGCACCTGGTTGTAGAGGTCGCCAAGCATGCGGAGCGGCTCCGCGAATCGTCCCGAGTAGCTAATGAACGATGCGATCGTGCCGACAGTGGCCATTCCGACGATCGTCATCCAGCCGCCGAGTCCGGCCACGATGGCGATGTTGGCGTTCGACAGGATACCCATCATCGGCATCACGAGCAGGGAATACGTCATCGCGTGCGTACCGACTTTGCGGACCACCTCGTTCGCTTCGTCGAACTTCCGCAGCATTGCATCCTGCTGCCCGTACGCCATGACGACACGTTGGCCGCTGTAGGTCTCCTCGAGAATCCCGTTCAGCGTGCCGAGATTCAGCTGGTAGCCGCGAAACGCTTTCCGCGTCTTCGACCCGACAAGGGCGACGAGGCCAATCATCAACGGAAACGCAACAAGAGTCCCGAGCGCGAGAAGCGGATTGAGGACGAACATGATGACGAGGACGCCCACGAGCGTGAGAATCCCGGAGAAGAGCTGCGTCACATTTTGCGACAGGACGCGACTCACGGCGTCCATATCGTTCGTCAAGCGGCTCATGAGTTCGCCCGACGTCCGCGAATCGAAGAACCGCAGCGACAGGGTCTGCATGTGATCGAACAACTCGCCGCGCACTTTGCGCATCATCTTCTGCGCCACCGACGCGACGACCCACCCTTGGGCAGCGTTCGCGAGCCAGGACACGACGTACACGCCGATCATGGCTAGGATGATGCGGAAGAGAGCGTCCATCCCCGCCCTCCCGATCGCGATCTGGATGATGGAGTCGATGCCCTTGCCCATTAGGTAGGGGCCGGTGAGACCCATTCCCGTGCCCAGAGCGGCAAGGATGATGACGATGACCAGGGCCGTGCGGTGCGGCGCCGCGTAGCCGACGAGGCGCCGCAACGTACCGCGAACGTTCTTCGCACGCTCGACGGCCATCATGCCGCCGTGGCCTCGAGGGCCGGGCCCCGGCATGCGCGGTCCCGCGCTCCTCTGCGTTTGATCGTTAGCCACGGCGCACCTCCCCCGCCGACAACGGCCCAGTCTTGTCGGCCGGAGGCGACCGCCGGCCGTCACCCAGTTGAGACTGGTAGATGTCGCGGTACACGGGACTCGTCTCCATGAGCTCGCGGTGAGTGCCGACGGCGACGATTCTTCCGCCGTCGAGGACGAGGATCTTGTCGGCCAGAAGGACGGTCGAGATTCTCTGGGCCACGATGAACCGCGTCGTCGTGTGTCGTGACTCGGCGATCAGCCGGTCCAGAGCATCCTGCAGTCGAACCTCCGTCTCGATGTCCACGGAGCTGGTCGAGTCATCGAGGATGAGCACCTTGGGCCGAACCACGAGGGCGCGAGCGATGGCGAGGCGTTGCCGCTGTCCGCCGGAGAGCGTTACGCCGCGCTCGCCGATTGCCGTGTCGTACCCGTCCGGAAGGGCGCGAATGAACTCGGCCGCCTGGGCCGCCTCCGCCGCGGCCTCTACTTCGGCCTGCGATGCGTCGGGACGTCCGTAGCGGAGGTTGTCTCGCACCGTTCCGCTGAACAAGACGGCCTCCTGCAACGCGATGCCGATCTGCGACCGCAGGGAAGCCAACTCCACGTCACGCACATCCACGCCGTCGAACGTCACGCGGCCCGACGTTACGTCATAGAAACGCGGGATCAGATGGATGAGGGTTGACTTGCCCGATCCCGTCGCCCCGAGAATGGCCACGGTCTCTCCGGGCTCGGCAACGAAGCTTACGCCTTGCAGAACCGGATCGCGGCAATCAGCCGAGTAGCTGAAACAGACATCCTCGAAAGCAATGCGCCCCCTCGGAGCCGCGAGAGACTTGGCGCCCGAACGCTCCTTCACCTCTGCCTCACCATCCAGCACCTCGAGGATGCGACTTGCCGACGCGTCCGCCGCTGCCAGCGGCGCAACCATCCCAGCAAGCATCATGAGCGGGAAGAGGGCCATCGAGAGGTAGTTGACCGAGGCGACGACCTGGCCGACGGTCATGTGACCTGGCAGGCCGCCGACGGGGCGTGTCATCGACCCGCCGAACCACAGGGCGACGATGACGGCCGCATTCAAGATGACCGTCATCAGCGGCATGAGCAAGGCAAGGACTCGGAACACGCGGATGGATTGCGCCGTCAGCGCTTCGTTCGCGGATCCGAAGCGCTCGATCTCCTGGTCTTCGCGAACGAACGCCTTGACGACGCGGACGCCGGCGAGGTTCTCCTGCAGGACCGTGTTCAACCGGTCGAGCCGCTCTTGGACGCCGAGGAACATCGATCGCGCCGGACCGGCAAACAACAGGACGAAAAGGATGATCACCGGGAAGAAGGCGAGCACGATCCACCCGAGATCGATGCTCGTAGCGAACAGAAAGCCGATCGCGCCAAGCATCCAGATGGGCGCGCGAGTCAGGATCCTGAGCGTCATCTGCACAATCATCTGCACGAAGTTGACGTCGCTCGTCGAGCGGACGATGAGCTGGCCGGTCTGCAGCCGATCGAGGTTGCCGAACGAGAAGCTCTGCACGCGGCGCACGAGCGCGCTACGCACGTCGGCAGCGAAGCTCTGCCCGACGCGGACGGAAAGCGCGTTGTTGACGATCGCGAACAGCGCGCTCGCCAGGGCCGCGCCGAGCATGATGAGCGATGTTGTCCAGACGACGTGCAGGTTGCCCCGTCCGATTCCCTGGTCGATGATCCGCTGCGTCAGCCGCGGGATCGCAAGATCGGCCGCCACCATGCCGAGCAGCAGCACGAGGGCACCGATCGCCTGCCACTTGTAAGGGCGGACGAAACGATACAGACGAATCAGCGACTTCACGATTCCTCACCCCCCGCCTCTGCGAAGGGGAAGACGTGATGTCGTCCTGCGGGCATGTGCTCGAGGAGCCGAGCGTGAACCCTGAGCAGGAGCTTCTGCAGCTCCGTCTGCTCTGCCGCGGTGAGGGCGCACGTCACTTCTTGCTCGAGCTCACGGATCGTGGTCGCGACCTCCTCCTGAAGAGCCCGAGCCTTGTTGGTGAGGTAGACGCGGGACACGCGCTGGTCGTCGGGGTCGGGACGACGCTCAACCCACCCGTCGCGCTCCATGCGCTGGAGCATGTTCGTCACCGATGCCGGCGACAGGTGGAGGGAGCGAGAGATCTCCGTCTGCGGCACGCCCTCGTAGTGGGACAGGAAGAGCAACGCGAACCCTTGAGCCTTGTACAGGCCTATGCCCTCCATCTTCACGCGCATGCGGTCGCCAATCATGGGGCAGAGCTGCAACAGCAGCTGGCCGACCGTGCGCTCTCTGGGCGAGTGAGCCCTCTCTGACATTCGTTAGCCTCCTAACGGTTCTCTACCTGACCATTAGCTGGCTAACTATATCCTCGCCTCCGAGAGCCTGCAAGGTCGACAACCTCGTAGCCGATCAGGTCCGCAGACGAGTGGCTTTCGCCTCGGGGCGGACGCCGCAGCTAGCTCTTGTCGCCGTTCCTGAGCGCGTCGTGAATCCCGAAGATCGCCATGATCAGCTCACATACGACGCGGACGACCACGGGGCCGACGAGCAAAATGAGGATGCCGCTGAAGATCCCAAAGCCGTTACCGAGTCGCCCGGCAGAGAACGCGATCATCGCGATTCCCTCGGCAACACACAGTCCGACGCCGACCCAGAACAGGAGCTCGATGACGATGGGTGTAAGGAACTTCCGGAAAAGTAAGTAGTCGCGCATGGTCCCTCCATGTAGAAGTCAGTTGGCACCAACATAACGGATCACGAGCGGGGCGCCAACCCGCCGAACCCTAGAGCCTCTAGACCCGCACGATGCGCTGGCCGAGGCTGAGACGCGAGCGAGACGGGGAACAGGGACGATCGCCTCGAGAGAGGGGGCCTGCGCCAAGGGGTTGGTGGAGGACCTCGAGACTGAGGGCCGACATGGAATACGGGGTCGGCCCTCAGTGTGCTTCTTCGGAGGTCGCAGATGAAGGTTGTCGTCTTGCACGGGAGCTCGCGTAAGGGTGGCAACTCCGACGCGCTCGTGGAGCGCTTCCTCGCCGGCGTGGGCGGCGAGACACGACGCGCAGTTCGCCACTTCTACCCGATCGACATGGAGATCGCGCACTGCCGTGGGTGCGGGGCTTGCGGAACTGCGGCAAGCTCGGGAACCTGTGTGACTCGCGACGACATGCAGGAGGTCTACGCCGCGTTCTCGCAGTCCGATGTCGTAGTACTCGCCGCACCCATGTTCTTGGGGTACATGACATCTCAACTCAAGACCCTGTTCGACCGCCTCGAAGCCATCGCCTCGCCGCGGCACTTCGGGAACAAGGACTTCGTCCTCTTCGTCACCTATTGCCACGACTCCGGGGCGATGGTCGACGGGCTCGACCGGATCACGAGGGCTTTCGGGAGCAGGATGCATGCGCTCGCGTGCCGAACCTACAACGAAGGGGCGGAACGGGACATCCCATCGCAGATCTTCCGGACAAGCTGGAGGCTGCCTTCGGTCTCGGCCGCGAGATCGCGCAGGCACGTCGCGCAGTGGGCAAGTGAAGCCTGAGGGACTCACGAACCGAACGACACGAGCAGAACGGCGCCCGCCGCGAAGGCAATCCCCACGAGAGCGCGAAGCGACGGTCGCTCCCGCAGAAACACGACGGAGTAGATGAGGCAGAAGACGAGGGTCGCTCCGCGCACCGGCGCGACCACGCTCGCCGGTGCCCGTTCGAGACTGAAGAGCCAGAGGAGCCAGCCGACTCCGGCCCCAACGACTCCGGACAACGCGACGTACAGGAACCCCTTCGCCTCGACGCGGACCGGAGTGCGGCGCCGCAGGAACGGCAGGAGTGCGAGCGCTCCGCCGCAGCCGGCGCACGCAAAGAGGAAGAGGAGCGTCTCCGGCGGCAGCCCCTGCTCAAGAGCCAGCTTCGCGGGCACCGTCTCGGCTACTCCCCACAAGATGCCTGTTAGCAAGGCGAGGACGAGTCCCGAGATCCCGCGTCGACCGTCGGCACTCCGCCGCACGAGGAAGAAGGAGCCCATGATGACAAGACCCGCCGCGGCGGCCGCGCTCCATCGCAAGGGTTCGCCCAAGAGGAGGACCGCTCCGAACACGCCCCAGAGCGGCGCGGTGTTCGAAAGCGTCGTCGCCTGATACGTCGACGTTCGCTCGAGCGCGAGGAGGTAGAAGAAACCGCCGGCGGTCGCATCGACGAGTCCTGCAACGAGAGCCCACAGTGCCGGCTCCAGCGCCGGCACGGCGAAGTGTCGCGTCGACAGCGCGTAGATCGCCGCGAAAGCCGCCACCAATCCCCATCGAACCACAAGGTACGTCAGCCGGTCGACGTAGCGAATGGACGGGGTCGCCGCCGTCATCCCGATTCCCCACGCCGCCGACGCGGCCAGTGCCAGTGCAATCGCCTCGCCGTACACGCCTTCCCACCTCGTCGGCACGGAGAGTACGTGGTCGTCCACCTGCCTGCACGGGCACAGGCACCAGCCGCATCACGGGCTCTTCACGCTTGACTTGCGTTGTCCACACTCCGCGCGCCCATCGTGCATCCATGGCAAAGGAGACGAGATGAAGCAGGCTCTGTTCCTGGCTGCCGCAGCAGGCGTTGTTCCAGGAATTGCCTTGGCTGGGCTGGGGCAGAGAGGCCGCCGGCGGCTACTCCCACATCTCGCGCATCCGGTGGCGGATGTCGGCGTCGGGGTCGTAGAACGACCCCGCGTCCTCCTTTTCTTCCGGGCGCGCCAGCGCGATCTCTTCAACGGAAGCGAGCACGTCCTTCGTGAAGAACCGACAGAGCTGGGCGTAGCTGTGACTGTCCCCTAGCGCGTACCACTTGTGGTAGTACCGCAAAGGCCACGCGACGTAGAGGTGGTCCTTGGCGCGAGTCAGCGCAACGTATGCCAGACGCCGCTCCTCCTCGATCTCCTCTTCCGACCCTGTGGAGAGGTCGGACGGCAGGAAGCCGTCGGCGGCATGGATGAGGTAGACCACGTCCCACTCGCAGCCCTTCGCCGAGTGGATCGTCGACAGAACAAGCCAGTCCTCGTCGAGGTACGGAGACGCGGCAAGGTCGCTCGTCGACGTCGGCGGGTCGAGCTGGACGTCGGCAAGGAACTGGTGCCGCGAGCGGTAGCCACTCGCGATCTGTTCTAGACTGATCAGGTCGCGCACGCGCGCCGCGGGATTCTCGTAGGTCCGCTCGAAGATCGGGTCGTAGAAGCGACGAATCCTCTCCACCTGAGCCTCCGGGTTCTTCGCACCCATCGGGACGAGGTCGTCGAACACCTGCGCCAAATCCGCGAGTCCGGCGCGCG
>CAIMCX010000097.1 GCA_903839615.1 uncultured bacterium | reverse complement strand
TCGAGGAAGACATCCTGCGACGTGGGCTCCGGCAGGAGCGCGAGACCAAATCCCTCTTCCACCGGAAGCAGCTCGTGGACCGGCGCCCCGCGCCGGCGACCCTCGAGCTGAACGCGCGCCTGGTGGTGGATCCGTTCGTAGCTTTCCATCGCCCCGCGCTCCGGCTTCGGATCGAGCGGAAAGGCAAGTTCCGCCAACGCTTCGAGCGTCTCGACCGACCGCTCCGTGAGTTCGGCGATCTGCATCTTGCTGATCCCGGCGACAAGCGAGAGGTGGTCGTCGTCGTGCCGTTGCCCATCACACCACTGCCACCAGCGGCAGATGTCGCACTGCTCACACGGATCGGGGTATGTCGCTGCGCCGGTCCAACGCCCGTCGGCCACCGCCTCTTCCAGTCGCCGCCGCACGAGACGGTAGTAGGCCATGTAGTCGTCGACGCGGAACGTCTCCGGCTGGAAGTCCGTTCCGGGCGGAACCACATGCATCCGCTCCGGCAGCCGACCCTGGATTCCCGCCAAGAGATCGGAGTAGAGGCAGAGCTGGAGGACCGTCCGGCCTCGCGTCTCTCGAGCCAGCTTCGTGTCGAGCACCTCGTAGGAGTAGTCGCCGGGCTCCGCCGCCGGCGCCTCGACGCGGCGCAACACGTCGGCGCGTCCCATCCAGCCGTCGCCGAGGAGTGTCGCCTGCACGATTACGTCGTGCCCCTCGCGCATCGCCGCGCACGTCTGGTCGAACGCTTCCTGCGCCGGCAGATCGTTGGGCACGCGAACGATCGAGAGCCCTTGAGTGCGAAGGCTCTCGACGTAGGCCGTCTCGTGCGCCAGACCGCGTTCCTGAAGCGCCTCGAGAGCGACGTCGCGGTACATCGGCGCATCGATCTCGCCGCGTGCGGCGCCGAGGTCGAGGAACGTCAGATGTCGACAGCCCAAGTGATTCGCGAGATCGCTCGCCGACAGCCGGACGCCGCCCTTGTGTGATTTCATGGGGACACCGATGATAGCCTAGGAGGCATCGCGGCGACCACGGGGCGGCCGAGCGAACACATCCCGGGTTTGTGTCCCGGCTCGCTCCCCCGGATTCTCAGACTCTAGACTTCCAGATCCTCGAGCTGCGACGCCCGCCCGGCGCGCACGCTCGCGCGAGCTGACTCGACCCGAGCGAGGAAAGCGGGGTCGTTCTCCAGTCGGTAGTCGAACCAGTCGTCCTCGCTCTCGAACCCAATAAGAACCCCGGCCGGCTTCCCGTGCCTCGTGATCACGATCTCTTCCTTCTCAGCGAGGCGCAGATAGCGCGACAGGTCATCCTTCACTTCAGACAGCGCGGCCTTCTTCATCGAGCTTCACCTGCTTTCTGCAGCCATTCCTCTGTATCGCCCTTGGCCACGATTGCCAGGACCTCAACGGCACGCTCCGAGATATCGTAGAAGACGCGTACATCGCCGACTCGGAGCCGACACTGCGGCTCCGACAACCCCTTGAGTCGCTTGATCCGGCTCTTCGAAACCTTCGCCGGCTCGTTCCGGAGATACGTCTCCAGCGCCTGCCTGACCATCGCACGCTCGTTCGCGCGAAGGCTCTTCAGATCTTCGATGGCTTCCGGCGCGAGCACGATCTCGTATCGCATTCTGGCTATATCATGGCTATTTTCTCTCTCCGGTCAAGCCCCGAGCTGGCGCTGCGTCTGTCGAAGCTCTTCCAGCACTCCCCGAGTTCTGGCTCAACGCCCAGCGCGGTCGATCTATGAGATGCCGAACAGGCGATCCGCGACGACATCGAGTGCATCAAGCCCCTGACGGTCGCGTGGGCTTTGGGGATGTGCCACCGGTCGCAGTTGTGGGAAGCGCTAGAACCTACTGCTGGATGGAGAGGCATGACCCTCGCGCCTCACCTCAGTCTCCTGACGGAGGGACCACGAGTCGTTGTGCACGTCCTCGGCCGCCCTTCACGACTCCTCCCACAGGAAGCGAACGGGCACCGCGAACAGCCCGTCGCCGAAGCTCGCGCTGGTCTCGCCGTCATAGAGCACGACCCCCGCGCGGAATGCTTCGCCCGTCGCCTGACGAAGCTTTCGCAAACCGCGAAAGTCGGCGTCCGTGACGGTGGCGGAAGCCTTGACCTCGACGCCGGCGATCGCGCGCGGACCACGCTCGATGACGATATCCACCTCGACGCCATCCTTGTCGCGGAAGTGATGGAACGCAAGCCGCGTAGGGTATGCTGTCGCCTGCCGCTGCAGTTCCTGCAGGACGAACGTCTCCAACAGGTGGCCAAAGATGGCGCGATCGTCCCATAACCCAGCGGCATCAAGCCGCAGCACCGCGGCCGCGAGGCCCGTGTCACCCATATGAAGCTTCGGCGTCTTTACGAGCCGGCTCAGGCGGTTCGAGTGCCAAGACGGAAGCTCCTCGATGAGGAACACGCGGGCAAGCAGCGTGACGTAGTCGCGAACGGTCTGGCGGCTTACCTGGAACGGCGCCGCGAGCTCGGAGACATTGATGAGGTGAGCGGTCTGCGACGCGGCAAACTCCATCAGCCTCGGAAGCACATCCAGTTGCTGAATGCGCGCGAGGTCGCGCACGTCGCGTTCGACGATAGCCCGTACGTAGTCGCGGTACCAACGGCTACGTCTCGGACCTGCCGGCCGCGCGAGCGCCGCGGGGTACCCGCCTGCGACCATGAACTCCGCGAGCGCACGCCCGAGCCGTGGCCGCTGCCTCGTGTGGAAACCGCCCTCGAAGAGCACGTCCAGGAAGGTTGGCTTCCCTCGCGCAATCTCCACCTGTGCAAGCGGGTGCAGGCGCACGATCTCCATGCGCCCCGCAAGCGAGTCGGCCACGGAGGGAAGGAGGAGCACGTTGGTCGACCCGGTGAGGACGAACCGCCCTGGCGTGCGATTGCGATCGACGGCGCGCTTGATCGCCAGGAACAGCGCTGGCGCCCGCTGGACCTCGTCGAGCACGGTGCGCTCTGGTAGCTCGCCGACGAATCCGGCGGGATCCTCCCGGGCGGCAGTGCGAGCCACGTCGTCGTCGAAGGTGATGTACTCGTAGCCCAGCGGATCGCAGACCGTGCGGGCCAGCGTCGTCTTGCCGCACTGGCGCGGCCCGTGGATCAGTGCGACGGGCGAGTCTTCCAGCGCCTCACGCAACGGCACCGCGGCGAGCCTCGGGTACAGATCAGAGGTGGGCATCGGCTAATTGTAACTCGGGAGGTCGGCCAATTGCTACTTTCGTGACCGGCCCATCGTAACTCTCAGGTTCGGCCAATCGTAAGGATCGAAACTCGGCATCCCATGCACAGCCATCAGCGGATCTGCGGGATCCAGAACAGGCGACTGTCGCGGACAACAAGAGCGTCAGGCCGCTGCGCGTGGCGTAGACCTCTGGGGTGTGCCCGCTAGTGCAGTGAAAGGCACTAGATCCAGGCGCTGGAACGCCAGACCAACCCCTCCCACCCTGAAACCCTGACCCTCGCATTCTCATGTGCACCGCGAGGGATCACGACAAGGACGGAGTTCGGTATTGTGCCCCCAGGATCCCCCCCGAGTTCTGGCTCAACGCCCAACGCGCGGTCGATCTGTGGGATGTCGAACAGGCGATCCGCGACGACATCGAATCCATCAAGCCGCTGACCGTAGTCACGGCGCATAGCTCGGATGAGTACACATGCAGTGACGGCTCGCGGACCGGGTCACCCTCCTCGGATGGTTCAGGCCTCGAAGAGCTGGCGCACAAGGTCCGGCTTCTCGATCTCGAGGTACTTCGCGATATCTCCCAACGCTGCGCTGAGCGTCCCTACCTTGAGGGGTTTGTGATTTGGCAGCGTCAGATGATGCACGCCACCCCCAGCAGAGGATGTCAGACGCAAGTGGCTTCCCGTCTGGCGCGTGATCTCGTAGCCGTACCTTGCGAGGAGTCGGGCGAGATCTCTCCCGCCGACATCCCGGGGCAGCTTCATGCCGCGATGACCTCGTCGCGGACTTGATGTAGCCGAATAAGGTCCGGCATGTCCGCCGGCTCGAAGTGGCAGCGAACCGCATCCTGGATCCTCGTTCTCAGCTCGTCGAGCGTCTCGGCCTCGACAAACACCGAATGGCCGACGGCTCGAGCCTCGTATCCGCCTTCCGGCGACTCCTCTACGACGAAGATGACTTCTCGTGCCATCGTGCACCTCTCTGCTGCGCGACCATTCTACTCGAGCTCCCCCGGCGCGCGAACTCCCAGTCGGCCCGTCCGGACTCACTCGGGGTGAGCGCCACGAGAAGACGGGGTCTGGTATTGTGTCCCCGGCACGCGCATCCCCTGATCGAGCTCCAGACCCGACCAGCCGACGCGCTCATGTCGTGGACGCCAAGAGGCAAGACACGACCCCGGATCACATCGTCTCGGTAAGCGAGCAGCGGCGCCGTTCGCAAGACGCCACCGCGCCTAGCAGCGATGCGGGATCTACACGGATCTAGCAGTATCCAGTGCTGGAATGTAGGACCGGGCCCTCGCGCCCCTGAGAAGGGGTAGTCTCGGTTCCCCAGGACCCCTTTTGACCAGCGAGTACCCCTTCTCCGTCGCGCCGCCGAGTGTCAGAACAAGGAGGAGGTGCGATTCGACCAGACGCCGGCAGCGCGGCACGTCGACCCACGTCAGAGAACGAGGCGCGAGCCAGCCGTCGCGCTCACCGTTGGACGCGAAAGAGCGGAGAAGCGAGGAGTGTTGCAGTGCAAGACCAGACCCCACGGCCCGGAATCCAGGTTCGAAGTGCCGCTTCATGGCTTCTTCCCTAGCGGACCGGGCTTCTTGGCGTCAGGCGCGGGCAAGCGCTTGGCCGCCTCTTCGAGCGCCTTGGCCGCTTCTCTCTCCGCCTCGGCTTCGACGAGCGCGCGGCGACGCTCGGCGAACTTGTCGTACTCCGCCTGCGCCTTTG
>CAIMCX010000096.1 GCA_903839615.1 uncultured bacterium | reverse complement strand
GCGCCTTAACGCCTCCGTTCGAGGACCTTGTCGCCGCGGCGCGGCAGTTCTTCGGCACGGAGACGGTCACCTGCGTCGCCTCCGGCTACCTCGGCCCCGCTGTCCTCGCACAGGCACTCCGTGACGACTACGACATTGCCTTCGTTGACAGTGCCGCGCACTACAGCCTGCTCGACGCCCTCCGCGCGACGGGTGCGCCTCTCGTCTTCTTTCACCACCTCGACCCTGATGACCTAGCCCGGCAGCTCGCGCTCCACGTTCGCGCCGGCCTGCGTCCGCTCGTAATGACCGACGGCGTCTTTCCCACGACGGGCGCCCTCGCCCCACTCTGCGCCTACGCAGCCGCACTCGAGCGGTACCCGGGGAGTCTCCTCGCCGTCGACGATGCCCACGCCGTCGGGGTGATTGGAGAAGGCGGACGGGGGAGCTTCGAGTACTGCGGCCTGGCGCGCGACGGCCTCTCCTTCTGTGCCACGCTGAGCAAGGCCTTCGGCGGGAGCGGCGGCATCGTCCCGGGGAGTACGAAGCTCGCGGCGAAGATCCTGGCGCGATCCGGAATCCTGTCCGGCGCCTCCGCTCCCCCCATTCCCGCCTTGGCCGCCGCGACGGCCGGCCTACGGCTTCTTGCCGATCGTCCGGAGATGCGGCGCGCTCTGTGGCAGAACGTTCGCCGCGCGCGGGCCGGGCTTCGTGACCTCGGCTTCGACCTCGCAGACACCCCGATCCCGATCATCAGCCTCCTGGGATCTTCAGGGATCGACCTCGAGAAGGTCCTCCTCGCCCTCGACCGCGAGGACATTGTCGTTGCCTACGTTGCGCCTCGCGGGTACTCCGACGCGCCCGACGTCGAATCGCTTCGCATTGCCGTCTTCTCAACCCACACGGCCGATCAGATCAACCGTCTGATCGACGGGGTGCGCCGGGCAATCTAGCCCCGCCCTTGCCGCCGCCGGAGTTCTCCCTCTCGTGACCTGTGAGTAGAATGCCTGGAAGCACGGAAGGAGGTACAGACGATGTCGAGGGATATCCGCGTCATGGGTATGGGAAGCACGGCGGGAATCGTGTGGTTCGGCGGGTGGTTGTTCACGATAGCGTTCGCCAAGCTGCTGTGGTGGCAGTGCATCGTGAGTCTTGTCATCTGGCCGTACTATCTCGGCCTCCTCGCGCGCGGCTGAGTCCGGGCCGGGCGGCCGTCGAGCGCAAGGCAGGCGCGCCGCCCGCAGGAGGTTCCATGCGGCCATCGGACCACATTGCATGCCTCGATTTCCCCTGTGCCGACGTCAGCCACCTTCTCTATGACGTGGCGAACGTCGACGTCTCCCCAAACCGCATGTCGATCGTCTTGATCTCCGAGGCCGCCCCGCTGGCGATCGGAGGATGGCTTCTACTCCTCAGACACCGCTGTGTTCGCCCAGACGACTCTCCAGGCGTTCCGCGACGCGGGCGCGAATGTGACGTCCGTCACGGAACTTCTGCGCCAAGGCATCTATCTCACTACCGCCGTGAAGTGCGCCAAGACGGCTTATGGGATCAAGACCGCGACCGTTTCCACTTGTTCCGAGTTCCTCGAGCGAGAGCTTGCCCTTTTCCCCCGGCTTCGGGCTGCGCTCTTGATGGGCGACGTAGCGATCAAGGCGCTGAACGCGATTGCACGGCGGTCCGGAGAGAGACGTGCCATCCCCGCCGGATCGACGTACAAGCTCCGTGGCCCGGAGTATGTCTGGCGTGGGATCCGCGTCTTCCCCTCATACTTGCAGGCAGGTGCGAGCTTCTTCATCGAGACGTCGAAGCGCAGGATGATCACCCAGGACATCGCCGCGGCTCTCGCGCTCGTCGCGTGACGCACCCTTCGACCGCGGCTAGCGACCCACAAACGAAATCGCGCCGGCGGGACACGTGCTGACACAGAGACCGCAGCCGAAGCAAGCGGCGGCGCGGAACACCGGGCGATCGGTGCCGTTCCAGCGAAAAGCGCCGAATGGGCAGCGTTCGACGCATCGCCCACAGCCGGCGCAGGCTGACACGTCGACCCGCGCGACGTACGCCGATTCGGTCACCACCTCGTGGTAGTCGCGACCCTTCAGTTCCCGCAACGGGCTGCAGGCACACGTGCAGCAGGAGCAGATGAGCGTGACCGGCTCACCGGGCTTCCGATACGCTACGTGAACCAGGCCGGCGCGATGCGACCGCTCGAGCACGGAGAGCGCCTCGTCGAGCGAGATCGCGCGCCAGGCGTGCTTTTCTATCTCCGAACGCGCTTCCGCATCCACCGCAAGGCAGACGTCGAGAGGATGGTCGCAAACGCGAGCATCCCTACGGCAACCGCAGTCGCCGACCGCGATGATCGCAGCTCTCGCAAGCAGGTCGCGCATCTCCGGCTGCGCCAGGACAACCTGCGTCGAACTCAGTTCGACGTGCACGGGAATCATCTGCCCGGAGTACTCAGGTGCCTTCTTCGGTCCATTGTCCGACATGGGTTTCTCCCCTCGCGCTACGGCTGCTCACGGGCGCCCGTTTCGTCCTTCTCCGGCCGACGCGCGACCCAGATCATGCCTGGGCTGTCGTCCGCCAGAGGTTGCTGGAAGAAGTCGCCGTATACGGCGCGCACTTCGAGGCCGACGCGCGCCATCAAGTGCTCCACTTCGAAGCGGAAGAGGCAGTGCAGGCGAATCGCCTCGGTCTCGCGCGTTTCCACGATGTCGCCATTCTCGTCCAGCTCCTCCCACCGCGTCTGGCAGGTCACGGTCTGCGTCGATCGCTCGTACGCCCAGGCGCGCATCGCGCGCACTCTCCGCCCCGTCTTCGGCCGCTCGAACGTCTCTTCCTCCTCGAAGATGCCGCCCTTGGCGCGCACGAGATCCCCGAGCCAGCCCATGTCCTGGTGGTCGAGGTGGACAACGAGCATGCCTCCGGGCGTGAGGTGCCGCATGACGGACGTGAGGCAGGCGACCTGGTCGTCAGGCGTGAGGAGGTTGTGGAAGGCGTGTCCGGGGATCAGGATCAATCCGAACGACTGATCGAGGTCGAACGACCGCATGTCCCCTTCGACCCAGCGCAGGTTCCGGATGTCGGTGCTCTTCTCCCGTGCCACAGCCAGCATGTCGGTCGAGAGATCGAGACCCACCGCCTTCGCGCCCCTCTGCGCCAGTCGGACGGTCACGCGGCCCGTGCCGCAGGCCAATTCCAGCACGCTCTCACCGCGCGACTTCGCCCAGTCCGCCGCCTCGAGGTAGAACCGGATCTCTCCCGGCCAATCTGGCACCGCCGCGTCGTACGTCTCGGCGTAGAAGCCGATGTCCTGCTCGTCTCTTCCTTCCCCGTTCATCTCCACGTCCTTCCCACGCACGCCTCCAGAGGCAGGCTAGGCTCTCGGCGATAGCTCGATGGCCGACGCCTCGAGCACCAGCTCAGCAATCTCGTGCCGCCGCGCCTCTTCAACAGATCTGATGGGAACGTACCGCTTGGACAGCCGGTCGCCGCGCAAGAGCCTCTCTGGATCTCTGAGACGCACCCCATGAATGAACTCGAGCCGCACCTCTCCGCGCTTCGCCGTGATCTGGCAGACCGCTCCCTTCACGCGCCCGCCTACGTCGGGCATGTGGTACGACAGACTGCCCCACAGAAGGGTCTCCGCTGCGTCGGGCACGGTCTCTCGCGCGACGTCGCGAAGAATTCCCACGATCGCGCGAGCCCTCGGCTCAAGCCCATCGAGGAAGTTCCGGACGTCCTCCGTGCACATGGCTTTCGCTCACCCGCGCCGGGACTCAGTCTGGAGAACACCGGAGAACGACACGGATGAGTCTTGCCACCGCCGCCAGACGAAGTAGGCAAGCCAGACAATGAACAACTGCAGTTCGAGCGGCAGCGATTCCGGAAGGTCGAATTGCGCGCGGCGACTGAACACGCCTTCCGGAACGGCGTTCCCGATCTCGTGATCGTTCTCCACAAGACGCATCTCGCGGAACCACACCGAGGGTGAGCGGAGGATGAACAGCCGTCCCCCGTGCTCGATCGCGAAGGCGCGCGTGAACGCGCTCAGTTTCGTCGCTTGTGCGGTCTTGCCCACGGGCCCTGTCAACAGGATCGGTCCAAAGAGGACCCCGCGGCGCGAGACGCGGCAGACGCGATCCTCGTCTCCAACCCAGATCGTTCCCCGCGCCTGCCACAGCGCGAACCGGATATCGCCCACGCGCTGCGCGCTCGCGTCGCGCACTTCGTAGTCCCGGGACAACCACCCCTTCGGTGCCGCCGTCAGCATCGTTCGCCCTCCCTTGCACCGCATCGATGTGGACTCCCTAGAATACACGATGGCCGCCCGACGTGACTCGCAAGAGCTACCGCAGTCAGTCCATCTGGACTGCCTGCGGGTCCACTCGCTGGCGAGGGCTCAGCCAACGCCGCCCATCATGCGGCCTCCGGTACGGCCCATCGTCCCGCTTCCGCTCGCGCCATCGCCACGGCCACGACGCCAGCGACCGCCAGACTCACTACAGCAACACCTACGACGGCCTTGTTTCGTAGTCTCACAATCCGCTCTCCTTCGTATTCCGCTTCACGGACGGAGAGACTCCTTGGGGCACGCGAGTTCGGCGTGAAGAGGACGCGTTGCCCCTTTGGGGCCAGAGACCCGCCGCGGTGTCTGGCCGTCTCGCACCTATTCCCGAGGCAGGAACCAATCGACGTCTGCGCATGAAGCACTCGCACGTCGGGGCCGTCCGCTCCGCGTCGAGGAACGAGGCCACCGCTCCGTGGAGCAGTCCCTTCCGGCGCCAGAACGTATCGTTCCCACAGACTGGACATCGTACCGCGCTTCCCCGTACTTCGACCGCCTCCGGCTCGCGCTTCTTGAACCACCGCATCCGCCGCGACCACCTTGTCCGACTGAACTGCCCTCTTGGACATTTCACTCGCATCATCTTGAACCTATCGGCCTTACCCGTCACCTTTCTGGCGATCTCTGCTTGTATCTGTTACTTCCTTGCTCATCCTCGCTGCCTCCCCTACACTCGCCGCCGGTGGTGACATCATGAAGCGTCGAGTACTGTGGCCTCTCGTCGGCGTCCTCCTAGTCGCCGGATGCGCCCAGGCAGCGGACCTCGTGCTCCCTCCGGCGGCCTCCACCTTCCGCATCGTGGAGTTCAACGCAGAGTGGCTGTTCGACGGAACCAACGACTCTATCGACCACTGGGGCAGCCCGGCACGCGCCCAGCAGCACCTCGAGGCCGTCGCAGCAACCCTGCAGTCGCTCGACGCCGACTACATCAGCCTCGCCGAAGTGGAGGGCCCCGTCATGCTGTCAAAGCTGGACGCGCTCCTGGGCGACGGCTACTCCCAGATCTTCGTCCAGGGAACCGACACCTCGACCGGCCAGGACGTCGCCGCGCTCTCAAACCTCGTGCCAGAGCAGACGCCAAGCCGCACGAACGAGCGCATTGCGTACCCCGTAGCCAGATCGCTTCTCAGCTGCGGCAGCGGCTCCTATGCCGTGTCGAAGAACTACTGCGCCGACTTCGACCTTGCAGGAACGCCGGTCACCATCATCGGCGCGCATCTGCTTGCCTACCCTGACCGCTGCGACCGCTCGATCCAACGGGAGGCACAGGCAACGGCCCTCGCGAACCTGGCGCGCAATGCGCTTGCGCGAGGGCGGGAGGTCATCGTTCTCGGGGACCTCAACGACTTCGACCCCGCCGCAATCGATGCCGCGGGAAATCACCCCACCTCGCGCGTCCTCTCGATTCTCAAGGACCTCGACCCCGCCGTCCAGGGTGACGAGCTTGTAAACGTCTGCGCGACGTTGCCGCAAGAGGATCGCTACACCGACTGGTACGACCGTGACGGGGACGGCATCGACGACGGTGCCCGCGAGCACTCGCAGATCGACTTCATCCTGGTGTCGCGAGGTCTCGCAGAACGCGTGAGGTACGTGGCAATTGCCCACACGACGCCGGCCGGCAGCGTCTCCGACCACTGGCCCGTGGTCCTCGATCTCTCCCTACCCGCAGAAGTCGCCGCCAACTCGCCCTAACACAACCGCAACGGGATTCACCCACCCAGACGGAGCCAGGGGATTCGACCGTAGGGCCGAATCCTCCAGCCGCCTAGTTCCAAGGCGAAGGCGGCCAGCGGCCCCGCTCCTGTGAAGAGGGCAGCCGGTCACCGCAACCACGTCGTGACGCTCTTGACTCACGACAGCATCACGTAGGTAACACCGCTTTTCCACGGCCTGGGATGACAATCTGTCTAGCGATGACGCCGAGACCCTCAGGGTAGGCGCAGCGCAAGCTCGTGCGTAGCATAGTGGAACTGTGCGTGGCGCATGACGCCGTGCGCAGAGGGGGAGACAAGCCAGTGAGCACCGGGACCCGAGCCGACCGCGAGACGGTCACCCGTTTTCTCGCGGCCTTCGTCCTTGCCTCATGCCTTCTCCTAGGGATTTCGGTCCTCGTCTATCGCAGCGCCAGCCAGCACCGCGACGCGATGGTTCGCGACGCCGAGACGCACGCCGTTCAGATGCGACAGCGCGCCATCTCCGCCTTCCTCCACGCCACGATGTCCGATCTCGAACTCTTCGTCGACCTCAATGGAATCCGCGACTTCGAGGCAGCATCGTCGGGCTGGAGAGACACCCTCCTGCAGGAATCTCTCGCCTTCCTTCTCGAACGGGGGAGCTACGACCAGGTCGCCGTGGCGGATGCGTCCGGCGCCGAGGTTGTCCATGTTGGGCGCGATGCGACCGGAGCTCCCACCCCTGTTCCCCCCGACGTGATCACGGCTGGAGATCTCGCAAGACAACAACCCGTGGCCGCCGAGGGCAGTGTCACCTTCATTCCGTTCGCCTTGGCGACGCGCAATGGGCAACCGGAATCCCCGCCGAAGCCCGTCATGGGAGTCGGAATCGGGCTCTGGCAGAACGGACGCTATGTGGGGGCCGTCTACTTCGACGTGCTCGCCGCCGCGCTCCTGCGCGAGTTCGACCAAGCCCACCCAGAATCGGACTCCGACTCGATGCTGGTCGACGCAGCCGGCTACTGGATGCGCGGCGGCAGTCCCGATGCCGAGTGGGGAGATCTCATCTCCGGGCGCCGCGGGGCAGCGTTCTCCTACGCATTTCCTGACGAGTGGCGACGCGTCGCTGCTTCGGACCAGGGGCAGTTCGAGACCGCCGACGGCCTCTTCACCTACGTCTCGATCCGCCCATTGGCAGAGCTGACGGCCGCAGACACGGACGATCCTTCCGAACCGGTCGCCCCGGGAGTTTCCGCCCCGACCTCCGACCCCACCGCGTGGCGCATCGTGTCGCACGTCCCGGTCACGACGCTCCTCGAGGCGCGCT
>CAIMCX010000095.1 GCA_903839615.1 uncultured bacterium | reverse complement strand
GGCTCCTCGAACCCGACGAAGGCAGACGACTCCTCGATCTGGCACTCGGGATCGAGATCGAGCGCGCGCAGACCCTCCCTTGCGTCCGCTCTGCGGCGCAAGAAGAGCGCGCCGCCCTCCTGCACTCGGTTCGGCAGCACGTCGCTCCTCCGAGCGGCCCTCGCCGGCCGCTTCCGAAAGACGGCGAGTCACTCCCCACGAGGCGAATCGACGGGCCACTTGTCTACTCCATCACCGAGCGGTTCACAGAAGAGGAACGCGCCTTCTTCAAGGAGCGATTCGGCGCGAGTCACCGCGCCGCGGCCGAGGGGCTGCTCAATCACTGCGATGGGGCGACGTCGCCGCGCGACATCGCGCTCCTGCTTGCCCTTGATGCGGGCAGCATCTTCGGAGTCGACGACGTGCGTCGGGGGATCGCTCTCTTGGAGAAGGCGGGCTACGTCGCCTAGGCGCGAGGCCCTACTTCCCCTGCGCCAGCTCGACGGCCTTCCGGCCGGCGTCGCGCGCCGCCTCCAGGAGCTCGGGCCGCTTGAGGACGTCGGCTCCCTTCTCGATTCCGGATCCTCCGACGTTGTGGGCGACGACGGTTGCGGCGATGGGAATGCCGAGGAACGCGAAGATGTCCTCGAACATGCCCGTCGTGTGCCTTGCGACGGCCGGGTTCGTGTCGCCGAGCGGCGTTGCGAGAACGGCGATGCGATGGTTGAACACCTCGCGCGTCTTCGGGTTCGCCCACGGAGCGAACCAGCGGTCGATGAAGACCTTCATCTGGGCCGTTGCCCCCCACCAATAGACCGGCGTGCCGAGAACCCAGATCTGATGTTCCTCCATGAGTGGGACGAGCTCGTCCATCCCGTCGCGCTGGAAGCATTGGCCTGTCTTGACACAAGCCCCGCAGGACGTGCACGGTGCGATCTTGTACTTGCCGATGAAGAGCTTCTTCGTGCGGGCGCCGGCCTCTTCCGCTGCGCGCAGAGTCTCCGCCACCAGCGTGTCCGTGTTGCCGCCCTCGCGTGGACTCCCGACGATTCCCAAGACTCGGATCTCATTTGGCATGGCTCCAACCTCCGTACGACGTCCGGCTCAAGCTGCCCGCGCAGGATAGGTCGCCTGCGTCACGCGTGCGTCTCGCCTCGTGCGCCTAGCCCTGCAGTATCGGGGGCGCGGCAAAGAAGAGGATGTGCCGGCAGTTGTTGCACGTGAGCACAAGGAAACCGTTGGTCGACGGCGAGATCTTCTTCTGCTCGAGATCAAGGATCATCGTCGAGAGGATCTCGTTGTACGCCGTCCAGCCGGCCTCGGAACCGCATGCGGGGCATGTCCGGCTCACGTGATGGTCGCCTAGCCACTTCTGGAACGCCTTCTCCTGCGCTTTCGATAGGGGCATAGATCCCTCCCGCGGGAGGATACCGAGGCAGGCCTGCCACCCGCAATGGATGGGAGAGCGGGCGGGCGACGATGCAGGGTTCTCCGCCCCCTCACGGGACTCGATGGGAAGTGATTGCTCCCAGCCGCTGCGCCGCAGTTCATCTCCCATTCATCTCAGTGGGCCTATAATCGCAAGGGAGAGGCAGAATGCGCATTCTGGTCGTGGATGACGATCTTCGGCTGTGCTCGGTGCTCGAGCGTGGGTTGACGGAGGAAGGCTACGCCGTCGATGTCGCGCGCGACGGCGAAGAGGGGCAGTACTTCGCCGAGACCCAGCCGTACGACGCGGTCATCCTTGATGTGATGATGCCGAAGCGCGACGGCTTCGCGGTCTGCCGCAATCTGCGGGCAGGAGGGAACGAGACGCCGATTCTGATGCTGACGGCGAAGGACGCGGTGCCCGACCGCGTGACGGGACTCGACTCCGGCGCCGATGACTACCTCGTGAAGCCATTCGCGTTCGACGAGCTCGTGGCGCGCGTCCGCGCGTTGACTCGGAGGCAGGCCCCGTCCCGTTCTACGGTCCTGACGTTCGGAGACCTCGTGCTTGACACCGTGCCCCGCCGGGTCCGGCGCGGAGGCGAGGAAATCGAATTGACGTCCAAGGAATACGCGGTGCTCGAGTACTTCCTCCGCAATCCGGGCGCTGTCATCACGCGGGGCATGCTCGAGGAGCATGCATGGAATAATGACTTCGACAGCGTGTCGAACCTCGTCGACGTCTACATCCGCCGCCTCCGTGCGAAGATCGATCGCGTGGGAGAGGAAAGTGTCATCGAGACGGTGCGCGGAGCCGGGTATCGGCTGAGGTGCTCGTGAAGGTCCTGCCGACGATTCGGACGCGATTGACCGCGTGGTACCTTCTGCTGCTCGCGGTCGTCTTCTGCGTGCTCGGGATCCTGCTCCACGTCTACCTCGGGTACAGCCTGCGGGTCAGCCTGGATCGCTCGCTCGTCCATCGCGCCGACCAGTTGCTGGCGATCCGAGACCTTGAACAGGCGATGGCCGAAGGGCGATTTGCAGCGGACCCGGGCGAAGTCGTCGGGCTGTACGGGCCTCAGGGAGAGCCGATCCACGTCCTTTCGCCGACGGACGTGACCGGGGTTGTGAAGCCTGTCTGGATCGAGACTGCGCTTCGGCGAGCGCCCACGTTTGCCACGGGGACAGGACGAGATGGGAGCAGACTGCGCGTCTACGTCATGCCATACGACGGGGCGGGGCAGACTCCTTCGACGGGGAAGGGTGGTGCTCTCGTTGTCGGCCGGCCGATGGACAACATCGCCTCTGCCCAGGGCGCGCTCTTGCAGACGCTGCTCGTCGTCGGGCCGCTGACGCTTCTTCTCTCGGCAGGCGGCGGCCTATTCCTCGCGCGCCGTGCTCTGAAGCCGATCGATCGCATGGTCCAGACGACGCGAGAGATCGAGGAGGAGGACCTCGCCGGGCGAATCGACATCCGCTCGGACGACGAACTCGGTCGACTAGGGCGCACGATCAACGCGATGCTCGACCGCCTTGAAAAGGCCTTCACGCGCCAGCGGCAATTCACTGCTGACGCCTCGCACGAGCTGCGCACACCGCTCTCGGTGATCGAGGCCGAGGCGACCCTTGCGCTGCGGCGGGAGCGTTCCGCTGAGGACTACCGCGCCGCCCTAGTGACGATCGCCGAAGAAGCCACAGGCATGAACCGGCTGATCGATCAGCTGCTCAGCCTGGCGCGGGCCGACGAAGGAGAGGGCCGCCTCGTCCTCGAGTCGGTCGATCTCGTGGCGCTTTGCGCTGACGTCGTGAACGCCTTGAGGCCGGTCGGCGAGGAGAGGGGCATCGTCATTCGATCGGACGGCGAAGGTCCCGCGGACGTGAGAGGAGATCGCACGCAGCTGCGCCGCCTGATCGTGAACCTGGTCGAGAATGCAGTTCGGTACACCGAAACGGGAGGGACAGTAGCCGTTGCGGTCGGGCGCGAGGGCGAGAAGGTGCGATGTGCCGTGCGCGACACGGGAATGGGCATCTCGCCAGAGCACCTCCCACGCCTGTTCGAACGTTTCTACCGCGTCCATGCTGCCCGCTCTCGCGAAGACGGCGGCGCCGGCCTGGGACTCGCC
>CAIMCX010000094.1 GCA_903839615.1 uncultured bacterium | reverse complement strand
TGGGGCAGCTCGCCGCGCAAGACGATGTCCGAGACCATCAACCGGCCGCCCGGCTTGAGCGCGCGATACGCTTCGCGGAACACCTGAGGCTTGTCGGGTGAGAGGTTGATGACGCAGTTCGAGACGACCACGTCGACCGACGCGTCGGCGACGGGCAGGTGCTCGATCTCGCCGAGGCGGAACTCGACGTTGGCGATGTTCTCCTTGCGAGCGTTCTCGCGCGCCCGTTCGATCATCTCGGGGGTCATGTCGACACCGATGGCGTGCCCCGTCTCGCCGATCTTGTCAGCGGCGAGGAAACAGTCGATGCCCGCTCCGGATCCGAGGTCGAGCACGACCTCGCCCTCTCGCAGCGACGCCAGCGCGGTCGGATGGCCGCAACCGAGGCCGAGGTCGGCGCCTTGCGGAATGGAGCGCAACTCATCCTCGCTGTATCCCATCGTCTGGCTCGGAGTCTTGCCGGACGGCGAACAACAGGGCGTGTCGCTGCATCCACACCCACTCGACGTTACGCGCTTGGCGTAGTTCTCGCGCACTGACTTCCGAATCTCGTCATCGCGCTTCGAATTCACAGGCATTCGTCTCCTCCTTGAGTAACGGCCCAAGAGCGTGAGCTACGGCTCTTGGGTCACGGCCCAAGAGCCCGACCTCTATGGCTCTTAGGGCACAGCCCAAGAGCGCGAACTACGGCTCTCGGGTCACGGCCCAAGAGTCCGACCTACGGCTCTTGGGTCACGGCTCGAATCATCAGGCGGACGCCGTCGACGAGCGCATCCGCCTTGACCAACACGATGCAGCAGACCTTGTCGCCCGACCCGATCGCGGTCAGCGCAAGCTTGTCTCCGGCGGCAAGACCCATTCGCTCTCGGATCTCCTTCGGCAGGACCATCTGGCCGCGCTCGTCGACGCGGACGACGGCCGCAACCTGGCAGCATTCCGCGCTTTCCGCGCCTCTCCTCTCGTCCGAGTCGCTCATCGGGCGCCTCCTCTGGTTCTGATAAATCAGAGTAATCAGCGCGGTATGATACCGGGGGCACACTTCAAGTCAAGGCGAGTGCCCAGAGATGGACCTGCACGGCACGCGCTTCCGGCATCTCACGTGCATCTCGGGGATGGGCGGATCTACAGTCCTCGTGTAGAGCGCTCAAGTTCGAGCAGGTGACGTTTCCTCCACACCCCGCCGCCGTAGCCGACGAGCTGGCCGTCCTTGCCGATGACGCGGTGACAAGGGATGAGGATCGAGATGCGGTTGTCGCCGTTGGCGCGCGCGACGGCGCGCACGGCCTCCGGCCGCCCGATGGCGTCGGCCTGGTCTCTATACGAGCGCGTCTCGCCGTACGGAATGGCTTGGAGAGCCGACCAGACGCGCTCCTGAAACGGCGTCCCTGCAGTGACGAGCGGCACGCTGAATATCCGTCGAGCGCCGGAGAAGTACTCGGCCAGTTCCTGTTCGAGTTTCGCGACGTGCGGGCTCGCTCCGGGCAAGGCGCGGGCGCCGAGGGCCTTCTGGATCCGGCCGATCTGCGTCTCGAGCATGCGGCGGTCGGCGAATTCAAGCAGGCAAAGACCCTCGTCCGTCGCGCCGGCGACCATCGGTCCGAGTGGCGTCAGAACGCGTGCGATCCGAATGAGACGCAGTGTCCGGCTTTGCGCAGGCGACCGCCCCGTGGTCTTGGCGAACGCCTCCGCGAAGCCGCTCACCGACTCGTATCCGGCTCCGAAAGCGGACTCGACAACGCCGTCGCCGGATCCGAGGCGGCCGAACGCCGTGGCGAGGCGCAAGGCTCTTCCGTAGGCGTGGAATGTCATGCCGTGATGCTTCTGGAACCAGCGTCGCACGCGATCCGGCTCGAGATCTCGATCTCGGAGATCCTGGTCTCTCCAGCGGCGCTGCGGATCCGCGTGGACGTCGTCGAGCAGCGGTTGCAGCCACGCCGGTGCCTCACCGGGGACTCCAAGGGGGTTGCACAGCTTGCAGGGGCGATAGCCGTGCTGGAGGGCGTCGGCGGCGCTGGCGAAGTACTCGACATTCTCCGGTTTGGGCTTTCGCGCGCCGCACGTCGGGCGGCAGAAGACGCCGGTCGTGATGACGCCGGCGACGAAGAGGCCGTCGAACGTGCTGTCGCGCGCCACGAGTGCGCGGTAGAGGACCACTGGAGCTGGTAGATAGCGTGCGGGAATGCAGGAACTCATCGATGGACGCCTCCTCCGCGTCGCTTCCCACGGTAGACAGCGCGCCGCGCGCGGGCAACCGGAGAATCGGCGGAGATGTCCGCCGCGCCGATCCGGTGGCAGAGACGGCGCTAAGCTCCTACCATGCGGCGATGGACGAGATCCGCAAGGCGATCGTGGTTGCCGGACCGAACGGGGCGGGCAAGACGACGTTTGTGCACGAGTATCTCGAGACCCACCCGGGATTCACGTACTTGTGCGCCGACGATATCGCGCTCGAACTCAGTCCGAGCCGGCCGGAGACGGCCTACATCAGCGCCGGGAAGATCTTCTTCCGCCGGCTGCGCGCCCTCGTGGCCGAGCGAAAGAGCTTCGTCACCGAGGTCACGCTCTCGAGTTCGCGCTTGGCGCGTCACTTCGCCGGGTTCCAGGCCGCGGGCTACGAGGTCGAGATCGTGTTCATCCACCTCGAGTCCGCCGAGCTTTGCGTCGCCCGCGTCGCCGAGCGCGTCCGCAAAGGCGGTCACCTCGTCGCTCCGTCGGACGTGCGCCGGCGATACCGTCGCAGCGTCCAGAACTTCTGGGGCCGCTACCGTCCCCTCGTCGACGGGTGGTTTCTCATGCAGAACTCGTACCAGTCCTTCAGTCTCGTTGCGTACGGCGCGAGCGCGTCCTTGATCGTCGAGGACCCGCTGCTGTATGATGCCTTCTTGAGAGGTCTGCTGGATGCAACGTCCTAAGACGAATCGGGTGGGGCTAAGAGAGCAAGCAAGGCATCTGGAGCGTATTGGCGCGCAAGCGACGCGCCGAGCGCAACAGGAGAGCCGGCGGCGCGGGGTGCCAAACGTTTATTCCTGGCGCGGCAGACTCGTCTTCGAACACCCCCACTCGGGTAGACTCCTCAACTTCGATCCGGCAACGCCGCGGAGCGCTCGCGCCGTGGGCGTCCTCTCGCGCGGGTTCCGCCAGGCCGGCCGGCACCTTCTCGTTTTCCTGCGCGCGTCGCGGTTTGAGTAGACAGCGCTCTTCCGCAACGACCGTGCGACCTCGTCTCAACTCTCACGAAACTCAGCTTGCCGCGTACAGTGCCGGGTTCACGAACGGGATGAGGGCGAGAGAGACGGCGTGCTGGTAGAGGGCCTCGCGGTCGACCGCGCCGCCGGTCAGGAGTCCCACAGCGCCCGCGTTCTGCTTCGAGTTCGTCCGCCCAAAGACTCGATCGTCGGCGTCACCGAGTTCGAGACCCTCGTGTACGAGGCGTGCCACGGGCTGGGGGAGAAAGAACGTGCCGCTTCGGGCGCGCCCCACCAGGTCGCGCGACCGCACGACCACCCAAGCATAGGCGACCATGCCGGTCGCCATCTCGTCGATGCCGCCCTCGATGCCAACCCAGAAATCGGCTGTGGGAACAGATTCGCAGGCCCGCGCGGTGCGAGCCTCGGCGCCGCGGAGCGTCTCGGAATCCGTTCGCGGTTGGGAAGAGACAGCGGACGGAACCTCGAGCCCTTCTACGCGCACCGTTCGTCGAGGGAACATCAGCTGGAACCCGCTCTGTGTCGCGCGGACCTTCACCGGGTTCGCCGAGGCCACGACAACATGAAGAGCGGCTGACGATTCCATTTGGCTACCTCTTCCAGAATCCGAACTCCCGCTCGAAGCACGTCCCGTCGATTTCTGACACCATCTGCTGCATGGCCGTCTTGGCATGGTCGACGGCCTGGTTGTAGACCGTGGGGGCTATCTCTCTCAGGATGTAGTCAAGAATGAGCGACGCTTTGAGGTGTCCGATTTCAACCTCAAGGTGCTCGGCAAAGTAGCGCTGGAGCGACGCAATGAGCCGCTCCCGGATTTCCCTCTCGAGTTCGACCGGCACGACGAGCCTCTAGTCGCTGCGATTCGTGATCTCGATCAAGTGGTAGCCGAACTTCGTCTGGACCGGCCCATGTACGACGCCGACCGAGTCGTGGAACACGACGTGGTCGAACTCCGGCACCATCTGACCGGGGCCGAACTCGCCGAGGTCGCCTCCGGACGCGCCGGAGGGGCACTTGGAGTGGACTTCGGCAAGCGCCGCGAAATCCGCGCCGCTCTCGATCTCCCTCAAGAGGTCCTCCGCCTCCTCGTACGTGTCCACGAGAATGTGCCGTGCCGTTGCCTTCGCCATGTCTGCCTCCTGGGCTTTCCAAGCGCACAGGATACTCGACCGTGGACTCGAGAGACACACCCGAAGAGCACCTCCTGACCTGCGGTTACCGGTTGCGGGAGGAACCTTGAACGGACGCCGCGCGTCGTTGTTCGAGCCACGAGTCGCGTATCTTCTTCGGCGGGCACACTGCATTGACGACGACGCTCTACGAGTTAGGATCTCCCTTCGGAGGGGTAATCATGGAGCGATCAAGCGTTGTTCGAGGGTGGGCTGTTGCGTTCATCGTCCTGATGGCAAGTGCCGTCTCAGCTGCCGATGGAGGCACGCCACTTCCTCCGAACCTGACAGGACGTTGGGCAATGGTCCAAGTCATGCCGGCGATTGCTTCCCTCCCGTTCTTCGGCGATGTCGAGTTGACGACGATCGCCACCGCACTCGTCGACATTGAGCAACAAGGAACGTACCTCACGCTCCACAACGTCTACTGCTTCACCGACATCCAGATGGACCCGCCGGTAGTCGAGACCCATGTTCCAGAGCGCTTTGTCTCGTCGCTCCAGCCAACTTCGCGAACGGCCTCGCTGGAAGAGACCGAGGGCGGATGGAGCTTCTTCGAGCCCTCCGTGACGGAGGTCCGCGGAGCCGTCCTCGCAGATCCAGAGCACGACGCACTCCCCGTCGACGCTCTGGATCCGAGGGTCGTCGACCAAGACAGCGATGGGCATCCCGGCATGACAGTCCAGGTTGCCGTAGCGGGGCTTGTGGCTGGGGACACCTACGTCGTCCAGCGGCTACAGTTCTCGCTCGCAGGGCGCGTCGTCGGTCCCGATACGATTGCCGGATCCATCGCCTGGTCGAGCGAACAGAATGTACTTGCCGCGTCGGATGACCTCCTGCGGATGCCGACAACGTATCGCCCGCACCCGGACGCCGCCCGCCATGTCTTCGTCATGCGCCGCGTCGACGATGCGTGGACGTGCGAGACGACGCGGGAACGCCTTCCCAGCTTGCTCAACTCCGTTCTTCCCTGAGGCGAGCCGCCCGATAGTTGGCTCAGATCCCTCAAAGGCGCTAGGCTGGATGCCTCGGCGTTAGGAGGGGAGGTCCGGGTATGAAGCTTGCGCTTGGGATTCTGGTCATTATGGCTCTTGCGGCAGTGAGCTTCGTGAATGTCCACCAAGGAGGACCCATGACCGTGGCGAACGTGGACATCCAGCGATACATGGGACTCTGGTACGCCGTGGCCCACATTCCGAACAAGTTCGAGGCGGGATGTGCCCAGGGCACAACGGCCTACTACGCGCTTCTTCCGAACGGCCAGGTCGAGGTGACCAACACCTGCTACAGTGCGGCGGGGAAGCCGTCCCGAATCGTGGGCCGAGCCTGGATTCCCGACGCATCGCAGCCGGGGAAGCTCAAGGTGAGCTTCGTGCGCCTGCTCGGCCTATCCTTCTTCCCCGCCGACTACTGGGTTCTCAATCTCGGAGCCGACTACAGCTACGCCGTGGTCGGCGATCCGAGCCGCACGTTCGGGTGGATCCTGAGCCGCACACCCACGCTGCCCGACGACGTCTTGACCGGTATCTACGGCCGGCTGATCGCGAGCGGATATGCGAAGGACCAGTTCGTTCCGATCGACCAGACGATGAACCTAGCCAAGCGCCTTCCCGCAAGTGGGTAGCGCCTTGCGAGCGCTCGCACCTGCACCCTGCTGAGAACCGGCCTCCGCGATGGGAAAGCCGAAACCGCCCGACCCTTGTGGATTGCGGGCGTGAGCGGTACCGTAGTCACACGGGAGGAACACCACGATGGGGCTCTTAGCGAACAAGGCGGGACTCGTTTTCGGCATCGCCAACGAACGCAGCATCGCCTGGCACATCGCGCGGAATGCCGTGGCGCAGGGAGCCGCCTGCGGGTTTCCGTACCTGCCGGGCGAGAAGATGGAGCGGCGCGTCCGGAAGACTCTCGAAGACGGGAGGATTCCCGACGCGTGGCTGCATCCTTGCGACGTAGCGGACGACGCGAGCTTGGATGACCTCTTTGCCGCCGTGGCGAGACGGTTTCAGCGCCTCGACTTCGTCGTGCACTCTGTCGCGTACGCCGATCGCGAGTACCTCCAGCCGGGCCGATTCGTCGACACGCCGCGGGCGGCGTTCGCGCAGGCGCTCGACATCTCGGTCTACTCGCTCCTCGCCGTGGCTCGTCGCGCACGACCGCTCATGTCGCAGGGCGGATCGATTCTCACCCTCAGCTACTACGGCGCGGAGAAGGCGGCACCCGGCTACAACGTCATGGGCGTCGCCAAGGCAGCTCTTGAGTCCTCGGTTCGCTACTTGGCGGTGGAGCTGGGGCCGGCGGGGATTCGCGTCAATAGCCTGTCGGCAGGACCGTGCCGCACCCTATCGGCAATGGCCGTCGGCGGGATCGACGACATCCTGACGAAAGTTGAGGCCGCGGCGCCGCTGCGACGCAACATCGAGACGGATGAGGTCGGGAAGGCGGCCGTGTACCTCCTGTCCGAGCTCTCTTCGGGAGTGACGGGAGAGACTCATCACGTGGATGCGGGCTACCACGCGATCGTCACATAGCCTGACCGGCGTTGCGCCCCGCCGGAAGCGGAGAGCGGCCGACCCATCCGGCGCATGCACTCATGCCCGGACCCATTGTAGGCCGCGACTCCAGCTTGCCGATGAGAGGATCTTGGGCCTCGCTTTGCGACCGTGTGCTGCGTCGCGGAGACCCGTCTTGGAACTCGCTTACGCGCTCTGCGCTCGCGGCGCGGCGCGATGGCGGCTCACGTAGAGCGCGCCTTCAGTCCGACGCGGCGATGACTGTCGAAACGCGCGCGGCAGTGTGACCGAGGCCTTCGGTGCGAACTGCGTCTCCGGCGCGAATGAACCGTAGTCGAAGCCCTCAAGACGGCGCCGCTCGATCGCGGTGCCCACAGCGCGCTCAATGTCGCGAATCATGAGGCTGTCGGCCGGGGCCGCCAGCGTGAATGCCTCGCCGGCGTGTTCGGCTCGTCCGGTCCGTCCGATGCGGTGCGTGTAGGCGTCGACCGTGTTCGGCACGTCGACGTTGATCACATGCGTGATTCCCGTGACGTCGATGCCGCGTGCTGCGACGTCCGTCGCCACGAGGATGTCGTAACGCTTGCCACGGAACCCGTCGATAGCCGCCTGGCGCTGAGCCTGCGACATGTTTCCCTGGAGGGCTGTCGCGCGGTGTCCGGCCTTGGCGAGGATGAGCGCAAGGTTGTGAGCCTTGTGCTTCGTTCGCGTGAACACGAGGACGCGGCCCGTGGCCGTTCGCTTGAGCAAGGCCAGAAGGAGATTCGTTTTCTGCGTCTCAGGAACTGGGTAGAGGGCATGCGATACCGTCTTCGCCGGCGCGATTGGGTCGACCTGCACGGTGGCCGGATCGTGAAGGATGTTCTGGGCGAGCTGGCGGATGTCGCCCGGCATCGTGGCGCAGAAGAAGAGTGTCTGGCGGCGCGCCGGAACGCTTCGAATGATCTGGCGGATGTCTGGCAGGAATCCCATGTCGCACATGCGGTCCGCCTCATCGAGCACGAGGACCTCGACGTGCGAGAGATCGATATCCCCCTCACGGAGGTGGTCAAGAAGCCGACCGGGACAAGCGATGACGATGTCCGCTCCGCGGCGAAGTGCGTCCAGCTGCGGCCGTTTGCTTACTCCTCCGTAGATCGTGGCGCTGCGCAGCGGCGTGTGTCGGGCGAAGCCGACTGTTGCCTGATGAATCTGTTCCGCGAGCTCGCGCGTCGGCGCGAGGATGAGCGCGCGGATTCCCCCTCGGGGTCCCCGAATGAGGCGGTCGAGGATGGGGAGCATGAACGCGGCTGTCTTGCCGGTTCCCGTCTGCGCGAGACCGAGAACGTCCCGTCGTGCGAGGACGACCGGGATGGCCTGCTCCTGGATGGGCGTGGGGGTGTGATAACCGACGGAGTCAACTCCGGAAACAATGTGCGGGTGAAGCGAGAAATGCTCGAAACTCACTGAAAGTCCTCCTTGGACAGTTGAGCCAAGTCGCACTCTCAGCTCGTGATGCTTGGCAATCTTTGGCGGT
>CAIMCX010000093.1 GCA_903839615.1 uncultured bacterium | reverse complement strand
GTTCATCAATGTCAGTGCCCAGGACTGCGACGCGATGCGCACGGAACTCCTGGCGCGACGCGGCCACACGCGGCGCGCCGACTGGCAGCAGATCGAGCGCAAGCGCGATCTCTCGCTCCCGATCCCCGATGTCCCGATCGCAGAGGGGTACACGGTCCGCGCTATGAAGGCCGATGACGAGGACCTCGCGAAGCGGAGCTGGGTGAGCTGGAGGTCCTTCCATCCCAACACGCCGGACGAGAAGTACGAGGGCTGGGCCTGGCTTCGCAACGCGATGCATGCGCCCATGTACCGGCGCGATCTCGACATCGTGGCCGAGGCCCCCACGGGCGAAGTCGCCGCGTTCGCGACGGTGTGGTACGACGATGTCACTCGCGCGACGTACTGCGAACCGGTGGGCACGATGCCCGAGCACCAGCGTCGCGGACTGGCCAAGGCCGTGATCGCCGAGGGCATGCGGCGATCGAAGGAGATGGGCGCGCTCGTCGCCACGGTGGGTGGCGGCGGGGCGTCGAATCCGCCGGCCGACGCTCTCTATGCGTCAGCGTTTGCGAAAGACGGCGTCAGCGTGACGGGATGGCTCAAGTACCTGGACGGGAAGCCTTAGCCCAGCTGTCAGATGGTATCGCGGGGTCGAGCTCGTTCGGCCCCGCTTCGTTTCTCTTCTGACTTGACAGCGATGTGTGCGGGTGGATACTAGGAATACTACAATGGTACTCGTGGAGCCACGATGGACGGAATGAAGGAACGGATCGTCGCCTGCGGACGCAGACTGCTTGCGGAGAAAGGACTTCGCGCGATCACGACGAATGCGATGGCCGAACGAGCGCGGATCAGCAAGAAAACGCTCTACCAATGCTTCCCCACGAAGGATGCACTCGTCGGCGCCATTCTCATTGCGTTCATCGAAGGCAACCTCGCCCGCTGGGATGCCATCCTCGACGAGGAGAACTCGCCGGCGATGGATCGAATCGGTCGGTCGCTCGATTACGTCGCCCAATTCCTGCCCCAGATTCAGGCGCAAATCCTCAGTCAGACCGAGCTGGGCTCAGTGACTCCGGAGCTGTGGGCGAAGATCGATGCCATCCGCGTCTCGCGTCTATCACGTTTCCGAGGACTCATGGAGAAAGCACAGGAGGAGGGGTACCTGCGCGCCGACGTCGACCCCGATCACTGGATCCTCCTTCTTCTCGGAGTAGTGCAAACGGTGCTCGTTCCCTCCGTGCTTTTCGAGCGGGGCATCCCGCTTCCCGACATCGTGCGCACTGTCAGGACCATCTACTACGATGGCCTGCTGACCGAGAAGGGCCGCCGCTACGTGAACAGACGTCGGAAGGAGAACGCATGAGACGACATCTAGCCCTCTGCTTTGGGGTCGTGTGCAGCGCGCTTGTTTCCTCTGCCGCTCTTGGCCAGACCTCCCTCGCGGCGGACGACGTCCTCGCTCGACTCCGTGCCAACGTCACCGCGATCGAGGACTTCGACGCGCACATGACCGTTCAGACCTACCAAGACGGCGCAGTGAAGCTGACACAGGAGCTGCGCCTCTCACTCCTCCAACCGGACAAGATGCGGCAGGAGTACCTGTCTCCAGACTACCTCGCCGGGAATCTGACAATCATCGTCGGAAGTGCAATGTGGACCTACATCGCTGCGAACGAGACGTGGTACACGAAGGATCTCTCCGCCCTGTCCGCCGCCGAACAGCCGTGGCTCGCATTTCGCCAACTACTGCGTGACGTTCAGGACGAGCTCAAGAGCTATGCGTTCACTCTCGTCGGCATCGAGGACGGCGCCTACCATCTGCGCGGAGTCGGCAGCGGAGCAGACGCTGTCTACGGTGCGATCGAATTGTGGGTCGATCCAGAGACGTTCGTTCCTCGGCGCCGTCTCCTCTACGACACGGACGGGAAGCTCCTCGTCGACGTCCGCTTCCTCAACATCGAGAAGGTTGCCGACGGCGTCTTCGTTCCCCGCCGACTCGAGACGTATGACGACGCCGGCGTGCTCAAGAACGTCATTGCCTACGACTCGGTAACCATCAACCAAGGTCTTGACCCGACCCTGTTCTCCGTGCCCGAGGAGGCGACGTCGTGAGCCGTGAGGGTGCGCCCGTCTTCTCGGCCAAAGCGGTCGTCAAGACCTTCGGGACGCTACGGGCGGTCGACGGTCTGTCGTTGGCCGTCGAGGCGGGCGAGATCTACGGCCTCGTCGGGCCCAGTGGTTCGGGCAAGACGACGCTCATGCGGATGCTGTGTGGCCTCACGCCTCCGACGGCGGGAGAGGTGCGGCTCCTCGGATACTTGATGCCGCGAGAGCGACGCGCGGTGGAAGAGCAGTTCGGATACATGCCGCAGGAGCGGGCCGTCTACCGCGACCTCTCCATCGGCGAGAACCTTCTCTTCTTCGGCCAGATCTATGGAATGGATCGGAAACGCATTGCGGCACGGACGGCCCAGCTGCTTGAGATGATGAACCTCGCTGATCGCTCGAGGCAGCGCGCGGATCGCCTCTCGGGCGGCGAGAGGCAGCGGCTTTCGCTTGCCTGCACGCTCATCCATGAGGCGGACGCCCTCCTGCTCGACGAGCCGACGATCGGTCTCGACCCTGCATTGCGCGCCGAGTTTTGGGACTACTTCCATCAATTGAGCGCCCAAGGGCGGACGCTCCTCGTTTCGACGCACTACCTCCATGAGGCCGATCGCTGCGGCCGCGTAGGGCTCATGCAGCGGGGTCATCTCGCCGCGGAGGGAACGCCGGCCGAACTGAAGTCCCGCGCGGCGGCGCTGAGCGGGCGCGCCGTGCCGGACATGGAGGACGTCTTCCTCGTCCTCACCGGCGCGCGACAAGGGGGTGCGCAATGAAACTCCATCGCATCGGGGCGATGGCCGAACGAGTGCTGCGCCAGCTGTGGCACGACCGGCGGGTTCTGGCGTTCATGCTCCTCCTGCCCGCCTTCGCGATGATCCTCTTCGGCTACTCTTTCTCCGGCGACATCCGCGGGGTCCGAGTCGCGTTCGTCGACGAGGACAAGACCGATCTCACGGCATCGATCCTCGAGAACCTCCAGAAGGACGAGGCTCTAACGGTTCGCGTCCTCGCTCCCGGTGGGGATCCCGAGCGGCTTCTGCTCGACGGCGGGTACCAGGCCGTCATCCGCATTCCGGCCAAGTTCACGAGCCTCTACTACGCTCACTTCGCCATGGGCGTCGCGACGAGCGCGCAGGGGCGAATCGACCTCACACTCGATGAGTCCGATCCGCAGATCGCGGCGACCGTTCGGAAGAGCCTTGCCGACGCGCTGTTGAAGCTCGGCGAAGGAGGCCCGGTGGATGTCCAGGTCCGGGACCTCTACGGCGTCGAGGTGCGGTTCATCGACAGCTTCGCTCCGGCGATCATGGGCATGGTCGTGGCGATGATCAGCACGGTCTTGACGCTCCTCTCGATCGTCCGCGAGAAGGTCGACGGGACGTTCGCCCGCGTGTGGGTCTCTCCCGTGCGGCGCGGCGAGTTCATCCTCGGCTACGTCCTCGCGTTCGGCCTCATCGCTCTGGTGCAGTCGGCCGTCGTCCTCACGATCGGGAGCCTCGTGTTTCACATCGTGATCAACGGCTCGATATTCTGGGCATTCCTGTGCGTGATCCTATTTGCCGTCGGAAGTGTCGGGCTCGGCACACTGCTCTCGGCGCTGGCGCAGACGGAATCGCAGGCTGTCGTCTTCTTCCCGCTTGTGATGCTCCCGTCGGTCCTGCTCTCCGGAATGATGTGGCCCGTGCAAGCGATTCCGGCCGTCCTGAGGCCGCTGTCGTACCTCGTGCCGCTCACCTACTCGAACCGGGTCCTGCGTGCGGTGATGGTCAAGGGCCTTGCCCCATGGCAGGAGCCGTTGGGATTCGGCGGGGTTCTCGCGTTTGTGGTACTCACCGTCGTGGCCGCGAGCCTCGTGCTGCGACAACGGGGGCGTAGCACAGAGTAGGCTGCCTCGTCTCGACCTGCCAAGAGTCCGGCAGCCGAACTTACTAGCTGCTCAGCCCCGCCGCCGGCTGAGCAGCCGCGGGCCGCGATCTGACGCTACTTCGCTCCAGCCTTTGCCGCCATCTCCTGCGCCCATCCGCCGACTCGCTTCGCGAGCGCATCCGCCGACTTGAGTTCTGCCTGCGGGACGGCAAGCTCGCCGAGCGACTTCGAGCCCGGAGCGAGCTCGCGCATCGCGGCGAACGTCTTCGCGTCTCCCGAGCTGCCCATCGTGCAGAAGAAGGCGACGGGCTTCCCCTTGAGATCCGCCGCGGTCAAGTAGCTGCGCACTGCAGGAACGAGGTTCCAGCCCCACACCGGCGATCCGACGAACACGAGGTCGTAGTCAGTCGGACTCTTCTTTGCTGCTTCGATCTTGCTTGACCGCCCCCTCATTGCATCTCGTCCCGCGAACAGGAAACCGAAGAACCCGGACCGCTTCGTTCCGATCTCAACCAGTTCCTCTGTATCCGCTCCCAGTGCCTTCTGGATTTCTTCCGCGACGCGGCGCGTGTTGCCCGACTTCGAGTAGTAGACGACGAGTGTCTTCATCGCCACCTCCAGAGGGGAGGCTACGCCTGCGTCTTCTTCCTGTCAACGACAGCCTGCGCCGAGCGCTCCTTCGCGGGCAGGACGAGACGGGGCATCTTCCAGCCACGAAGGAACGTAGCGCCAGGCGGAGCGGAGTTCATCGCGCAGTGCGCGAGCCTGCGGCTCGATCCGCTCGAGCTTCTTCCAGAAGGAGGGGGAATGGTCCATTCGCTCCGTATGACACAGCTCATGGAGGATCACGTAGCGCATCAAGTGCGGCGGCAGGAAGAGGAGACCGGCATTGAGCGACAGAGTCGGCCCGGTGGAAGAGTGGCTCAGCTGGCTGCGGCTTTGCCGCGAGCAGCTGCCCCAACGGCTCTTCTGCCAGCGGATGGAAACAGAGCCATGGTGGAGCCCATGATTCTCCGCTTCTCGTTCGACCCATCTGCCCAGGTGCTGTCTTGCCCTGCGTGTGAGCCAACGCCTGAGCGCTGCGCGCCACTTCTCGGGATCGCCGATGGGGCCGGAGAGGTGAAGTCGAAGGCCGTCTTCCTCCCGAACGCGGAGACGCGCTGCGTCCGTTTCTGTCGCCTCCACGGTCCACGTCTCTCCGAGAGCGCGAAGCTCGATCTTCTCCGGGATTCGGTCGTGCGGCCACGGATCGAGAAGACGACGCTGCTGTTCGATCTCTCGTGACGCCCGCCCGATCCAGCGTCGCTTCTCGCGCAAGAGTTCCGGGATCTCCGTGCAATCGAATCCAGGGGGCACGATCACCTCAAGCCCACCCCGCAGCGAGAACCTCAGGTGAACGTGCTTGGTGCGATGGCTGACACGCACGGAATGGTCGGGAAGATCGCGTTCTCGAGTCTCCACGACTCGATTGTGAGAAGAACGAGAGTCGACCGCAACGCGCGGGAGGGACTACGGATTTCGGCGCCGCTTCGCGGCTTCGTGCAGGGCAACGGCGGCGGCCGTAGGCAGGCTCAATGAGTCGACCGCGCGGGTCTGGGAAATCGCAACGCTCGTGCCGGTGTCGTGGAAGCGCGGCGGAAGACCACTCGACTCGTTTCCGAAAGCGAGGGCGCATGGATACGGGAACTCGGCTCGATCAAGCGGCGTGCGGCCGTCGGTCATGAACGCGATGACGGGGCGGGGGAACGCTTGGACATAGCCATCGAACGATTCGAAGTAGGCGAACGAGAGGCGGAAGAGGGCGCCCATCGACGCCCGGATCGCCTTCGGATCGAAGGCATCGACGGCCGGGCGGATGAGCCCGAGGTTGGCGAAGCCGAAGGCGACCATCGTCCGGGCAATCGTTCCGAGATTGCCCATGTCGGCCGGCTCGACGAGGACAACATGATCGGCGGCCGGGTCGAGGCGCGCCTCGTACTTGCGAAACACGCCGATCGCGAGATGGCTCCCGCGTGGCGAGAGCCGCTCGATCGCCCGGTCGTCGACAACGACCGGGATGTCGTGCTCGGCGCACAGAGCGCGGATCTTGGCCGCCCCTTCGTTGGGTTCGCCGCGGCTTGAGAGGAGGACGGACACGGTCGACTCGGGACGCGCCGCGAGCAGCTCGAGCGTTGCGAACACGCCCTCCGCGTACGAGATGGTTGACTCCTTGCGATATCGCTTCAGAGGGTGCGCTGCAATGCCCATGCTGCCGCCTATTGTAGCCGCCTCGCGACGAACAGCCGCATCGCATTGCCGATGGCTCATCCCTCTCATCCCTTAGAAAGGTGCACAACGGCTCAAAAGGCAGAGAGGGTCATGGAAAGGACTCAGTGCGATACCTCTTGACACGGGCCAGAGGAGACCCTAATGTAGGCGAGAAGCACGCGGGGGCGTGCTGGCTTTCGTGTGGTGGTGGCGTGTCGCGCGGTTGGAAGTTGGGGTAGCGCGGCATCGATGATGCGGGGATTCGATGCGGTACTGCGTATTGCGGTATGTCTCGCCTGCGCGTGCAGGCGAGCTTTTTCTTGCGATGGCAAGGAGGCGAGCGACCTAGCGCACTGAGAGGCGCTGACAGCGAGTAGAGAGAAAAAAAGGGAGCGCCACGAAAGGCAACACAGTCCCCTGCCAGGGTCGATGCAGCGCTGTCGCGCACTCCCTCTCTTTTTCTCTCAGGGCGAGTCTAGGACGCACTGCGCGCCGCGTGGGAGGACGCCGAGGAGGCGGCTGACGGACAGATGTCTGGCAGCTGGGGGGGAGGGTGTGGGTATGGCGAGGGGAGACGGATCGATTGCGCGCCTGCGGGAGAGAGGGTGCTGCGCGTCGAGACGGTGGAGGCTTCGGGTCGATGGGGCGAGTTGCTGCCTTCCGTTGGCAGTGGTCGGACTTGTGATCGTTGCCGTGGTGGCATCGGCTCAGCTATCGGGCCAATTCGGACTCGATCTCGTGACTCGCCGAATCCCGACGACTCTCACTGACGAGATCGCATTGGATACTCCGAGCGAGTTCTCCGAGCTTGAGTTCGCGATCGCCTCGAACCTGAATGTGACGGCCGATTGCGGCTTTGCGGACATCAGGCTCGACATGGCGACGAACATGGCCGGACCCGAGCACGCTGTCGGCATCGCGGACGTCCAAATGGCGCCAATCGACGTGAGCTGCGCGGTCCTCGACAACATCCACCTCATCGGCGAAATGTGGTTTGCGGTGCCGTTCGAAGCGGTCACGGACGTGAACAACCTACCGAACTCGGTCTTGATCCCGCCTGGCGGGCCCTATTTCGTGACCGCCCGCTTCACGGCCTCGTTTGAGTGCGCAGGGTTCCAGCTCCGCTGGTTGTCCATGCTCGAGGATGTGAACTTCCCGAACCCGAATGCGTCGTACGCCCCGCTGCACTACGAGGAGGCCAATCGAGACGTCGGCCTCGGAAACATCCTCTACGTCTCATGGAGTTCTCCGTTGGGAGCCTCCTTGAATATCACGGCGGGACTCAACGCCAGCCCCGCGGCCACCGTGATCAAGGGGTACTCCGCTTCCGGCAGCGTGAGCTCCGGAGAGTGCTCCCCGGATTGGGGCAACTGCTTTCTGAACGGTTCGCTCGGCGGATTCCCTCTCTGCAACATGTCTCTGGGGATCGTCTCGCTGACCGAGGCGAAGATGGCCTTCTCGTTTAGCGTCTCGACCACGCAGACGCTGTCCGCCACGGTCAGCATCTCGGCCAAGGTCGCCAAGGACATCGGGTTCAGCACATCGTTCACCTTGTTCCGAGATCCCGTGACGTCGACAGGTCTGAATGTGTCGGGCTCCCTCGGTTGTTTTGACTTCGGCGTCATGCTGGACAAGCTCGAGATCTCGTCACTCTCCGCGGGGTGCAATACGCCGTTCAGCCATGGAGCGTTGACAGGTTCTCTTGGCATCAGCGCGACGGGTCTCGAGAGGGGACTGACGGGTCTCTCGATGCGGTTGTCACTCAGCCAGGGGCTCTTCTCGGCGTCTACGAGCGTGGCATTTGCCCAGCGGGGAACTGCCTTCGGGTTCGCAAGCCTCGCGACACAGCTGGCGTTCCGGATATCGCCGGGAACGCTCTCCATCCAGGCCACGTTCGGCCGCTACGGGCTGACTCGCGCGGGCATTGGCGCCGGCGTGACGTTCTAGAGGAGGACAACATGAGACGAATGGCACTCAGAAGAGCAGATCGCCCAGCCCGGGCGAAGGGCCTTGCGAAGGCTCTCTCACTCGCCCTCCTCGCGGCGTGCGCAGTCACGTGTGCGGAACTCGGGGTGTGCGCGTCGACCGAGATTGACCTGACTCTCTCGCCCTCGACGGCCTACATCTACGAGAGCGTGGCCGTGATGGTCCACGTGCAGACGAACTCGGGGAGCGTGACGTTCGACGACGGAGGGAAGGCCGGCGTGTTCGTCGGATCAAACCCGGCGGCGGTGGATGCAAGCGGGAATTGCACGATCTCGTATCGGCCGGGCGCGAACGACGCGGGGCTCACGACTCTCTCCGCAACCTACACCGACGGCTCCAAAACGTACGAGTACCTCGCGGTGGAACTCCGTCCGACGCAGGCCACCGTCTCGTATGGGGTTACCGACGGAGTGCTCGTGAACGAGTCGACGACCCTGAAAGCCACCGTCACGGACACAGGAGGCGCGTCGTCCGTGGATGTGAAGCCAAGCGGGACGATCGCCATCGACTCTTCGGTCAAGGATGCGGGCGGGAGCGCGTTGTCCCTCAGCTATCAAGGTGAGAGCACGAACAACAGCCCGCCAACCCGAATGTGGACGTACAGCTACGTGTGGACCGCGCTCAAGGCGGACGGGACGGACTACGATGTCGACACGGCGACCTACACCCCGACCGACGGCATCCATGCGTCCAGCTCGGGCGCGGCGGGACTCAGCGTGAGTCGCCGCGCGACGGTGATCACTGTCACCTGCGCCGGCCCCACGGCTACCGGGTTCAACGTGCTGGCGCAGGTGACCGAGGCGTCAGGCTTGGACGGGACGCTGAGCTCTCCGCAGGGGAGCTTCGCCACGGTGTCTGGGCAGGACCTTACGGAGACGGTGGTAGGGAATGCGCCGGGCCCCACGCCGATTGTCATCGCCACGAACGGCATTCCGGTTGCCGCCCCCGTGATCAAGTACAAGCCGAATGACAAGGTCCACATGATGACCGTCGGAGGTCCCGCGGCGCCGTGCACGAAGACCATCGACACCAGCGGCGGTACCACCACCGGCTCCAGCTGCCTCGACGGGTGCGGCACAGGGACCGTCAATGTGCAGGCCGTGATCCTCGCCATGAACCAATCGGATATCGCTCTGAAAGCTGTGGGCCTGGGTCTGGATACGGCGGCCATCGTGGTTGCTCTCATCCCGGACCCGGTGTGGACGACGGGAATTGTGTTCGAGTCCGGGACGGAGATTCCGCTGAAGGAGATCATCGGGGCGGCAATCGACGGCACGCACATTCTCATCGATGCTGCCGAGATGATCCTCGAGTCAGACCTGGATGGAGACGGCCTCCCCGATGTCGTCGAACAGAACATTACTGGCACGAGCGCGACGAACATCGACAGCGATGGTGATGGTATGGGGGATGGTGATGAAATCTTCTACAATAGCGGATGGTTTGGCGGAGACCTCCGCCCGAATCCGACGAACCCCGACAGCGACGCAGACGGGCTCCTCGACGGCTCTGAGAGCGCGGTGATGTACCCGACGAACGTCTGCCTCAAGGACACGGATTGCGACACG
>CAIMCX010000092.1 GCA_903839615.1 uncultured bacterium | reverse complement strand
GGAGGCACGTTCTCGCGAACGTGGGAGGGAAGCGTCGAATGGTGAATCGAATCGGCATTCGGCGGGAGGATCTTTACGCGTGGGAACGTCGCACGCCGTTGATCCCCGAGCACGTGCGTGAGCTCATCGCCGAACACAAGCTGGAATGCGTCGTTCAGTCATCCGATCGCCGGGTCTACAACAATGACGAATACCGTCGCCTCGGCATTTCCGTCGTCGAGGACCTGGATGCGTGCCCTGTCGTCATCGGGTTGAAGGAGATCCCCGTCGAGGTGCTACGCCCTGACAAGGTCTACGTCTTCTTCTCGCACACGATCAAGGGCCAGCCGTTCAACATGCCGATGCTGCATCGAATCCTTCAGCTCGGATCGACGATTGTCGACTACGAGAAGGTCGTCGACGATCGAGGACGGCGCTTGATCTTCTTTGGGAACTACGCCGGACTTGCAGGAATGATCGACACCCTGTGGGCGCTCGGGAAGCGTCTCGCTTGGGAGGGCGTCAAAACGCCGTTCCAGGAGATCCGTCAGGCGTCGTCATACGCGTCGCTTGACGAGGCGAAGGCCGAGATCCGCGCGGTGGGAGATGAGATTCGGATATCCGGTCTTCCTCCCGAGATCGCCCCTCTCGTCGTGGGCATTGCGGGCTACGGCAATGTGTCTCGCGGGGCGCAAGAGATCCTCGATCTCTTGCCAATTCGCGAGGTCGCGCCGCGCGAATTGCTTGCCGGAGTTGGAGACGGCTCCGCACCCATCGTGAAGGTCGTGTTCAAAGAGGTGGACACCGTGCAGCCGCTCATGGCCGGGCGGCCCTTCGACCTCGACGAGTACTACAAGCACCCCGAGCGCTATGGCCCCTGCTTCGAGCAGTACCTGCCCCACATGCACATCATGACCAACTGCATCTACTGGGAGCCGAAGTATCCGCGGCTCATCACTCGGCAAGCGATTCGCGAGCTATACCGCGAGGGGCAGCCGAAGCTTCGCGTGATCGGGGATATCACTTGCGACGTCAAGGGCAGTGTCGAAGTCACGGTGAAAGCCACGGAGCCTGACGAACCGCTCTACGTCTTCCAACCGGAGAGCGGCACGACGTCAGCCGGCGTCGAGGGGCGAGGCCCCGTCGTGATGGCGGTCGAAATCCTGCCAAGCGAGCTGCCGCGCGAGGCGTCCGCCTACTTCAGCACGGTCCTCAAGCGGTTCGTGCCGACCATCGCTGGTGCGGACTACTCGAGCGACTTCGAGAGCCTCAACCTTCCGCCGGAGTTGAAGCGAGCGATCATCGTCTACCGCGGCGCGCTGACGCCGAGCTACCAATACCTGGAGCAGCACCTGAATTCGGCCTGAGATTGTAGGGAGGAGACACCGTGAGCAGAGTTCTCATTCTCGGAGCCGGTCTCGTCGCCGGTCCCCTTGTTCGCTACTTGACGGAGGTAAAGGGATTTCAAGTGACCGTCGCGACGCGGACCATCGACAAGGCGGAGAAGCTCCTCGCCGGAGCGAAGAACGGAACCGCCGTTTCGCTCGACGTAGAAGACGAGAAGGCTCTCGATGCGTTGATCGCGAAGCACGACCTTTCGATCAGCCTCTTGCCCTATGTGTACCACCCCGTCGTCGCGCGGCTCTGCGTACAGCACAAGAAGCACATGGTCACGACGTCGTACGTCAAAGACGCCATGCGTGCACTCGACGGCGCTGCTCGCGATGCGCGAGTCATCCTCCTGAATGAGATCGGCGTCGATCCCGGCGTCGATCACATGTCGGCGATGCAAATCATCCATCGCATCCGCGACGAGGGGGGAACCCTCGTGGGCTTCACATCGAACACCGGAGGCTTGCCGGCGCCTGAGGCGAACACGAATCCGATGGGGTACAAGTTCTCCTGGGCGCCGCGCGGAGTCGTTCTCGCCGGCAAGAACCCGGCCCGCTTCCTCAAGGACGGCAAGATCGTCGATATCCCCGGACCGGACCTCTTCGCGCATCACTGGACGTGTCATGTGGTCGAATTCGGCGACCTCGAGGTCTACCCCAATCGTGACTCGTTGCCGTACATCGATACCTACGGCATCGCAACCGTGAGGGACATGTTCCGTGGGACGCTTCGCTATCCCGGCTGGTGCGAGACCTTGAAAGCGATTTCCGACCTCGGGATCCTCGATGAGACGGACCGCGCGGACCTCTCCGGATTGAGCTTCGCACAATGGACCGGACGGCTTCTCGGCATGCAGGGGGCAGCAACGCCGCGCGATCTTGCCCACCGGTTGGATCTATCGGCGGATGCGAAGCCGGTAACGGACCTTGTCTGGCTCGGACTCACGAGCAACGATCCGCTGCCGAAGGGCGCCACAACCTACCTCGATGTCCTCGCGCAGCGAATGCTGTCCAAGATGCAGTACGGGCCGGGTGAGCGAGACATGCTTATCATGCAGCACGAGTTCGTCGTTCGCTACGACGACCGGACGGAGAGGATCGCGTCGACTCTCGTGGACTACGGTATTCCGGATGGCGATACGTCGATGTCCCGACTCGTCGGCCTTCCGGCGGCGATCGCCGCGCGAATGGTTCTACAGGGCGAAATCGACCTCACGGGAGTTCAGGTGCCGACCGTGCCCGCGGTCTACGAGCCGGTGCTCGAGGAACTCGCGACGCTCGGCGTTCGCTTCACGGAGACGACGTCCGTTCGCTAGGCCCCCGCGAGTCGCTGCTGGACTCATCTCGCGATGTGCTTCCCTTCACGTGAGCGTGGCAGAGAGGACAATCCGGGTCTGCCTCGATCGGGATGGACGTGAACTCAATCCGTCGCGCATCGTAGAGAAGAAGTCGATTCGGGCCTCGCTCGGCGTACCCGGTGATCCATCGGATCACTTCCGTGGCTTGGATGAGTCCGATGATTCCAGGGACGACTCCGAGGATGCCGGTCTCCGACGCGGGTCGGAGCGACTCGGGCGGAGGCGGCGTCGGGAAGAGGCAGGAATAGCAGGGGCCGCCCGGCGTGCATAGAAGAGCAGCCTGTCCTTCGAGTTGGTAGACCGCGCCGTAGATGTATGGGATTTCGAGCCTGAGGGCGGTCTCGTTCATGACGTAGCGCGTTTCCAGGTTGTCGGTTCCGTCGACGATCGCGTCGTAGTTCGCCGCGATGCGCGCCGCGTTGCTGCTGGAGAATTGCTGGCCGTGAGTCTGAATCTTGACGTGTGAGTTGAGGCCGCAGAGGCGAGCCATCGCAGCCTCCACCTTCGGTGCTCCAGCATCCCTCTCCGCGTAGATCACCTGGCGTTGGAGATTCGAAATCTCAACAGAATCCGCGTCAACGATTCCGAGTGTCCCCACTCCGGCGGCCGCGAGGTAGAGAGACGTCGGGCTCCCAAGGCCTCCTAGTCCAACGACAAGGACGCGGGCGTCCTTGAGCTTGCGCTGAGCCAGATCACCGAAATCCGGAATCACAAGATGACGGGCGTATCGCGCGCGTTCCTCAGCGGAGAGTCCCGCTGGCTCGCGCTTCATGATTGGGATCTCCTGTCCGGGTGGAGTGCACTCTCTCGGTCGAGTTCATAGGCGAACACGTCCTCCTGGGAGTCCGACCACGGGCGAAGCCCTGTATCGCGCAACGCTTCGAGCGCAGCTGCGCTTCGGTCCCCGGCTTTCGGGACCATCGCCTCCCACGCGGTCGCTCCGAGGTCGCCGGCTGCGTGAGAGAGAAGGATGGGCAGATCTTCCGGCTCCCCGTCGAGGAAAGAGAGAACGCCGACCTTCAGGTCCGAGGGCCGCTGAGTGGCGCAGTCGGCTCCAGCGGAGCGCTGAGACGCGCAAAGAGCCGAGACGATCCTCCCCTTGCAGCGGATCCCGATCCGATACGGTGCCCACGCGAGGGCTGTCTCTGGCGACCAATCGAACTCAAGGAACTTCCAGCCCGAGGGGAAACGTCCGTTCGCCACCGCCAGGCTGTCGGAGCTCGCGATGAACCGGGCTGATTCCTCTTCCGTGAGGGTCTCGACAGGGGAGTCTTCGCTCTTGGAGCCGCTCGACAGGTCTCCCTCGAGATAGACGAACGACGCGGCGCGACGGAACCCGAAGGTCTCCGCGATGTGCGTCGATGTCCGGTTGTCGACATAGGTCGAGAGCCCGATGCGTCGCGCACCGTCGCGCCAAGACCTCTCGAGCGACGCCTCGGTCAGCGCCCGCCCTGCCCCGCGGCCACGCATCGCGGTGTCAGTGCGGATGCCTTGGAGCCATGCGTGACCTGGAGCGAGCCACGTCCGATAGGAAAACGCTCCCACCGCCCCATCGAGCACGGCGACGAGCAGCTCGCCCGTCTTGCCCGCGAGCCACTCGTCGAGCATGTCGGGGACATAGTCATGGCCGTCCCAGATCTGGGAGGAAATGGCCAGGATTCTCTCTCGATCCGCGCGCAGAGCGGTCCGGACCTCGATGGACATGGATCCACGGTACAGGACGCGCCGTGCCGCTGCAAGCCGCTACAGCGTTGCAGTTCCGCGAGAGCGTCGCCGCGGACGGGCAAGGAGGGCCACCAGGAAGACAGCGATTGCTACGAGAACCACGGCCGCGCCCGACGCGACCGAGAAGTAGAACGACAAGTACAAGCCAATGACTCCCGACGCGACGCCGACGAGAGCCGCGAGAGCCATCACTGCGGGCACCCGCCGGGCGAGCAAGAGCGCCGTCGCAGCCGGAGCCACAAGCAAGGCAAGCGTCAGGGCAAGGCCGACGACCTGCAGAGAGACGACGACCGTCACGGCGACGAGGACGAGGAGCAACCGGCGGTAGACGGCGACTGGGAGACGCAGCGTCGTGGCGAGCGTCGGATCGAACGACACGAGGAGGAGCTCCTTGTAGAAGAGAAGGACGAGCAGGAGGACTCCTCCTCCGAACGCGGCGATGAGCGTGAGGTCGAACCCCGAAACCCCAAGGACGTCGCCGAACAGGACGTGGACGAGATCCACAGCGAAGCCCCTGACGGTCGAGAGCAGGGCAATTCCCAACGCGAACATTCCGGCGAAGACAATGCCAATCGCCGTCTCCTCTCGGACCCGCTTTCGTTCACCGACCCAGCCAATGCCCAACGCAACGAGGATCGACGTCCCGAGCGCCCACCAAAAGAGGCCTCGGCGATCGCCTCGTCCGGCAACGAGGACGCCGGTCGCGATCCCAGGAAGAACGGAGTGGGCGATCGCATCGCCGAGGAAGGCCATCGACCGCAGGACGACGAACGTCCCGACGATCGAGCACAGGCCGCCGACGAGCGCTGACGCGACGAGGGCCCGAACCATGAACGGGTAGCGAAGCGGCGCGATCAGCCACTCGAAGGCCGTCGTCATAATCCCTCCTTGGCGCACTCGTCGTGCACGATGAGCGTTCCGTCGGACGTTCGCACCAGGTGGACGTAGTCTCCATAGGCTGCCTGCAAGAGCTCTGGACGGAACACGTCCTCGGGCGCTCCGTAGCCAACCAACCGCTCCCGAAGCAGGAGTACACGGCCGAAATGCGTTCCCGCCACCGCGAGGTCGTGGAGTGCGACAAGTAGCGTCGTCCCCTCAAGGCGATCGAGGAGCGCCAGGACATCCGCTTCGGCCGGAATGTCGAGGCCCGCAAGAGGCTCGTCGAGGAGGACGACTTCGGCCTCCTGCGCGATGGCGCGGGCAATGAACATCCGCTGCTGTTCGCCACCCGACAGTTCTCCAATCTGCCGCCCGGACAGCAAGGAAAGCCCGACACGCGCGATCGCTTCGCGCGTGAGCTGTCGATCCCGCTCTCCGAGTCGGCGAAGAGGGCCCAATTGCCCCGTGCGGCCCATTCGCACCACGTCCTCGACAGTCACGGGGAAGCGCCAGTCCACGTCACTTCGCTGCGGAACGTACGCCGTGCACAGGTGTTCCCTCGGCGCGTGGCCATGAATCCGAATCTCTCCCTCGCTGACCGGGAGAATCCCGGCGATCACCTTGAGCAAGGTGCTCTTGCCGGCGCCGTTCGGCCCGACAATGGCGAGGTGTTCTCCGGCCGGAAGGTCAAACGAGACTTCACGAAGAGCAATGCGCCTCTCGTAGGCCGCAGTCAAATGGCGCGCAGCGATGGCTGAGGCGTTTGCGTCATGCACTGCGGTCGAGACCACACTCCGCCGGGCGTGACGCACGGCTCGAGATCTCAACTCCCGATCGGTCATGGCGAGCTTCTGAGTCCTTCCACAATGGTTGTCGCGTCGAACCTCATGAGATCGATGTAGGTCGGCGCGGGTCCATCGGCGTCACTCAGCGACTCCGCGTAGAGAAAGACAACACGGGTTCCCGTATCGGCCGCCACCTGCTCGGCAAGGGCTGCGGGGATCGTTGTTCCGACGAAGAGGCAAGGCACTCCTGCAGCCCGAATCGCGTCCTCGAGCGACGCGACTTCTCGTGCGGAGGGCTCGGACAGCGTGCTGTAGCTAGGAATGACGGCGCCGATCTGCTGGAAGCCATAGTGATCGGCGAAGTAGCCGAACGCCTCATGGTCCGTGACGAGGTTCCTCGCCTCGACGGGGAGCGTCGCGACTTGATCGCGAATCCAGGCGTCGAGCGCGTACAGCTCGGTTGCGTACGCCGCGGCGCGGTCGCCGTAGGCGTCGGCATGTCCTGGGTCGACCTTGCTGAGGGCGGCGGCAATCTCACGCGTCCACTCAACGACGTTGAGGGGGTCGAGCCACACATGCGGATCCACCCCGCCGTCCTCTTCATCACCTCCACCCTCTCGCAGCGTCAGGGCGCTCGAGAGGTCTACCACCGAACCCGTTGCGCTCTGGAGAAGAGGCAGAAGCGACGTCTCGAGGCCCGCGCCGCTGAGGAACACGATGTCGGCCGCCTCGATCGCGATCGCATCCTGGGGAGACGCTTGAAATGCGTGGGGATCGGCGCCAATGGGAAGAAGCACGGTGACCGAGACGGCATCTCCTGCGATCTGGCGCACGACGTCGCCGACGACCGTCGTCGTGCAGAGGATGGCGATCTGCGAAACAGCCTGAAGAGAGAACGCCGCGAGCAGCGCGCTCGCGAGAGTGACCAACCGCCCCGTTCTCACTGCAACCTCCTACAACGCGGCCCCATCATAACGCATGGTCGAGCGCCAAGGGTCCTGCGGTTGGCTTCCGCGCTACGGGCGGTCTTCACAATTGTGACATCGCTGCACGCGATCCCGTTCACAGGAGGAGGCTACGTTGGATCCACGATGTGAGTCGTGGAGGGATCGGACATGAAAGGAAAGGTTCTACGAGTTGCTATCGCGGTTGCGGCGCTTGCCGCGCTGGCCGCGATACCTGCGAGCACTCAGGTAGCGCAAACGAGTTCGCAGGCTGCGAGTGCTCAGTCAAGCGGCAACCTGCCGCTCATTCTTCTCGTGAATCGGCTCGAACTGTCTCGAAGCCAGATGGAGACCGTGCGGACGACGATCCAGAACCTGCTCGCGCAGGGGAACGTCCTCTCACAGAAGGAAGCGAGCTTCGAGAGCGACATGATCGCGTTCAACGGGACGGCCGAGGAGCTGGACACTCGCCTTGCCGCGTTCAGCGCGGACATGAAAGCGGCGCGGGAAGACTTCCGGAAGCAGGCTGCCGCTGCCGTCGACACCCTGGAAGAGACGCTGACGATGAAGCAAGGGAAGATCCTCATCGAAGCGTTCCCGGGCCTCATGGCGCGACTCGACGCGCTGTCATCCAGCGCGACCGCCGCCGCATCCCAGGCGATGGCTCCGAGTGCGGTCGTCGTCGCGACGAATCAGCCCGGCGCCATGATGGTGCAGAGGGGGCAAGTGGCCGGAATGGCCATGCCCGGCCAAGCGGCGGCGCAGACGACTGCGTCGTCAACCCAGAATCCAGGCACGATGGCTGCCGGCTCGAGTGGCTGCGTGATGATGCAGAGCGGCTCAATGGGGATGATGCAAGGCGGTCAGACCCCTGCTGCGCCGACGACGCAGACGATGCCTTCCGCTCCGACATCCACGACGCAGTCTGCGGCTGCGGGGCAGACCGGCTGCGCGATGATGCAAGGCGGGCCCATGAGTGCGACGCAGAGCGGTCAGGCTCAGGCATCCCAGGCGGCTCAGGGTGCAACGAGCGTAGCCTCGAAGATCCAGGCGATGGCTGATCGTCTCCGCGAGCGGCTCGCCAACCGCGTTGGCGCGTCGTCGGCGACGAGCACAGCGTCCCAGACGGCTGCCCCCGCCGCTGCAGCCGCAACGCCTGCGCCCGCTGCCACGGCCGCATGCCCGATGATGGGAGCCGCAGGCGCGTCTTCTCGTGCGGCAACCGTTTCCGCCCAAGCAGGGCAGGCCGTTGCCGAAGGTGCGGCCGCGGACTTCGGGACGCTCACGGTCTCGCTCTCCTCGGACGATTCATCGTCCGTGGCAACTCCTCTGGGTCTGGGGCCGCGCGTCATCGATTGGCTTGAGCGACTCGCGCACGTTCTGGAGATGAAGCTGGCAGCCATGCCGTAATGGTCTGCCTTCTCTTCTTGTCGTACCCAGGGACCCGCCGTCTGGAAAAGCGGCGGGTTTCCCTTTGACTTCTACAATCCGGCGGGCGGCAGCGTGAAAACAAAGCAAGCGCCGCCCTCGGGGCGGTTCTCCGCCCAGATTCGGCCCCCGTGAGCCTCGACCAGCGCCTTCGCGATGGACAGTCCCAGGCCCGCGCCCCCGCTCTCGCGCGACGGATCGACGCGGAAGAAGCGCTCGAACACGCGTTCAAGATCCTCAGGAGGAATGCCCGGCCCGGTGTCACAGACGCGGACAGCGATTTGACCATCGGCTGTGCGGTTAGCCAAGATCTCGATTCGTCCGCCCTCCGGAGTGTGGCGAATCGCATTTGCGAGGAGGTTGAGAAGAACCTGCTCGATGCGTTGCTTGTCGACTAGGAGCGTGGGCAGATCAGGGTCCAGTCCGGTCTCGAGCGTGAGCCCTCCATCCTCGAGCTGGAACCCGATGGTCTCCACGATGCCGCTCGTGATCTCGTCCAGCTTCACGGGCCGACGCTCAATCGAGAGCTGACCCGCGTCGGCGAGCGCGAGCTGGTGCAGGTCCGAGACAAGCCGCGTGAGGAGGAACATCCGGTCATGGAGAGCCGCGAAAGTCTCCGGCGACGGTTCGATGAGGCCGTCGCGTAGTCCCTCGAGCGCCGATTGCACTGCGGCCAGCGGCGTGCGCAACTCATGCGACGTGTCCGCGATCATCCGGCGCTTGGCTTCTTCAGAAAGCTGAAGACTCGTGACCATTTCGTTGAATGCCTGGGCAAGGCGGCCGATTTCGTCGGACGAACGCACGTCTACGCGTTTGCTGAAGTCGCCGTGCGTGATCTTCTGAGCGGCTGCCTCCAGTTGGCGCAGCGGGCTTGTCGTCTGTCGGACGAGGAAGAGGACGAGAAGAAGCGCTGCTGCTGCGGCGGCGAATCCCGAGAACCACATGGCGGTCTGGGTCGTCCTCAAGAACTGCTGTTCGAGTTGGGTCTGGCCGGCAAAAGAACGGTACGGAACGACGGTCCAAATCTCGCCCGACGGGAGATGAATCGTCTGGCCTCCCGCTAGGTCGCTTTCGCGAAGGGTCCGGCCGATGAGCTGCTGATCCGGCGCGAACACGACCTTCCTGTGGGGATCGACGAGAAGAATGGGGAGGTTGCCAGGTCCGCTGTTGAGGAAGTCGACGACCCCGTCGAGGCTTCCCGTTTGCTGGTACAACCGCATGATCACTGCCATAGCCACTTGGTCCTGAACCGTGAAACTGCGCCCGGTGAAGTCCGAGAACGCGCGATTGACCGACCGGTTGATAAACAAGTAGCCAGCTGCCGTTGCGAGAAGAATGACAAGGAAGAACGAGCCGAGGAGCTTCGTCTGGAACGACAAGCGCCGCAGCGAAAGCTTCACGTGTCCTCCCCGCGTGCAAACCGGTAGCCGACTCCGAAGACGGTCAGGATGTACGACGGATGCGCAGGGTCGGGCTCGATCTTCTGACGCAGCCGCTTGATGTGGGAGTCAATTGACCGCTCGAACCCGCTGTAGGTCTCGCCGCGCACGGCCCCGAGGAGCTCAAGGCGCGTGAAGACCCGCCCGGGATGGGTCATCAGAAAGGCGAGAAGGTCGAACCCCATTGCGGAAAGCTCGACGAGCTCTCCGCGGATCCACACAAGGCGCTGTTCGCGGTCCAGGCGCAAGTCACCGACCTCCTGAGTCGGAGAGTCCTTGGAAGACGAGCGACGGAGGACGGCACGCACGCGCGCTTCCAGCTCCCGCGCGCTGAACGGTTTCACGACGTAGTCGTCGATTCCGACGTCGAATCCGGCAAGGCGATCCTGTTCCGTGACACGTGCGGTGAGCATGATGATCGGGACGCGAGACGAGCGGCGGATGCGGGCAGCGACCGCAAGGCCGTCAAGCTTGGGCAGCATCCAATCGAGAACGACGAGGTCGGGCGTCTCTCGCTCGAACGCCTCCACCGCGGCGGCGCCGTCGCGCGCTGGGATGACCTCCAATCCTGCCTGCTCAAGATAGCGGCGCACCGTCTCGAGGACCCAGTCTTCGTCGTCGACGACCAGAACCTTCACGCCCTCAGTATAGACTGATCGGGCGCCGGCCACATCCTCTCGCTGGCCCAGACCATGAACCCGGAGCCCCGCAATTTGCGACGCACAGGGGACGAGTCACGTGCAGGCTGGTCGTTGAGGTGGAGGAGAGAGCCCGATACCCTCTGGACAGAAAGCCTACTTGCGGACTCGCTCGCAACAGGAGCGGGCCGACGAAAGGGGATGGGAGCGTGCTAGGGGAGAAGCGTCTTGCCGACGTCGCGCAGCACGTGCTGCGCGGGGCAAAGGCCGACCAAACCGAGGTCATGATCACGAGCAACGACTCGTTCCTGACGCGCTTCGCGACGAACACCATCCATCAGAACGTGTCCGAGTCGGACGCGACGGTGCGAGTTCGCGCGATTGCCGATCAGAAGACCGGGGTGGCCGTGGGCAACGACCTGAGCGCGGCGGGGCTGAAGAAGCTCGTTCAGACGGCCGAACGGGTGGCGAGCTTCCAGCAGAAGAACCCAGACTCGAGCTTCCTGCCCGAGCCGCGACCGATCCGTCCGGTGAACGCATTCATCGATGCGACGGCGTCGTTCGCTCCGATTGACCGCGCGAAGGGCGTCGAGAAGATCCTCGCGCCGTCGCGCAAGAACGGGCTCGACGCCGCGGGTGCGTTCTCGACGGAAGAGCAAGAGATCCTGATTGCGAATTCGCTCGGTGTCTCCGCGTATCATCGAGGCACCGTCGCGTCGATCCTCACGGTCATCATGAGCAAGGACTCCTCCGGGTACGCGGCCGACGCGTCGATCGACGTGTCCCGCATCGACCCGGCGGCGATCGGGAAGACGGCGATTGACAAGGCGCTCCAGAGCCGGAACCCCAGCTCGATCGAGCCGGGCGAGTACACGGTCATTCTCGAAGAGGAGGCCGTCGCCGACATGTTGTTCTTCCTCGGGTACATGGGCTTGAGCGCGCTCGCGGTCCAGGAAGGGCGAAGCTTCATGTGCGACAAGTTCGGCGAGCGCGTCACAGGAGACAAGATCACGATCTGGGACGACGGCCTCGATCCGCGCGGGCTTCCGCTCCCGTTCGATTTCGAGGGCATGCCGAAAGAAAAGGTCATGCTGATCGAGAAGGGGATCGCGAAGAACGTCGTCTACGACTCGGCCACCGCGGCGAAAGAGCCGGGGAAGAAGTCGACGGGACACAGCCTCCCGGCGCCGAACACGCAGGGCCCGTTGCCGATCAACCTGTTCATGCAGCCTGGCACGTCGACGAAGGAGGAGATGCTCGCCTCGACGGATCGCGGAATCTGGGTCACACGTTTCCACTACACGAACATCCTCCATCCTGTGAAGACGGTGATCACCGGCATGACGCGTGACGGGACGTTCCTGATCGAGAAGGGGAAGATCGCGCGGCCTCTCAAGAACCTGCGCTTCACTCAGAGCATCCTCGAAGCGTTCGCCAACGTGGAAGCCCTCACGTCGAGGCTGAAGGTCGTGAAGGATGACTGGAACGCGCTCGGAACAACGGTTCCGGCCCTCAAGATCCGCAACTTCCGGTTCACCGGCGGCACGGAATAGGGACCTTCCCGGGAAAGGAGAACCATGCGAGAACTGACCGATCGTGCACTAGACGTCGCCCGGGCAAAGGGAGCCACCTACGCCGACATCCGCATCGTGCGCCGGGAGACG
>CAIMCX010000091.1 GCA_903839615.1 uncultured bacterium | reverse complement strand
CCGTCGATCTTCACCCGCATCGCTTCCACGATATGCCTCCAACCTCTACACGCCGATGTGGCGCTGACCTGCTATCCGACAAGTCGCTGTCTCTGGGCAGCCTCGGCCGCGGTGCCGGAGTCCCACGTCGCGACAAACCCTGCAGTGGCAGATGCTACCCCGTGGCCATCCCCTCTTCACGTTGTGGCGACGCTGGCTACGATCCGAATTTGGGGCTCTGGTTCGCGTACGAAAGGAGGATCGGCAGGACCTGGCCACTCCAGCGGAGGAGCCCGCCGCGCGCCGCGGCCCGCTCGTCGAACGTCGTGACGTCATCGCGCCGGACATTGGGACCGGCGAACAGCGCGGGCACCGGATCGGCGGTGTGGTCGCCGTAGTCGACGGCTGTCGTGTGATCCCCGGTGAATGCGAGGTGAGTGGAGTCCCAGTCGACGCGCCCGACGAGCGTCCCGAAGAACTCCGCGTCGATCCGCTCGATGAACGAGGTCTTGGCCTCTCCGTCATGATCGTGCGCCGCGTTGTCTGCGCCCTTGATGTGCACGAATACGAGGTCGTAGGAAGTGAGCCCCTCGAGCGCCGCCTCCGCCTTTGCGCGCAGGTTCGTATCGAGTCCGCCCGTCGCCTCAGGCACGTCGATCACCTCGAACCCACAGGCAAGCGCGACTCCACGGTAGAGGGCGCCTCCGGCGATCACCGCGCCGCGGATCCCGTAGATCGACGTGATGGACGGAATGTGCGGGCAGTCGGCGGCCCCGCGCACGAGCAGGATGTTGGCCGGCAGCTTTCCGCTCGCAACGCGTGCCTGGTTGAGAGGGAGGTCCTTCAGGAGTTCGTAGCTCTTTCGTGTGAGTTCATTGACCGCTGCGGCCGTCCTCTTTGCCGCAGCATCGTCCGCGATCGGCTCGGCCGTGTGAATGGCGGCGCCGATCTCATGGGGGTCGGTCTCTCCCACGTAGGGGGAGAGGTCCTTCCCCCGCAGAAGGAGCGCGCCGCGGTGCTCGGTCGAAGCACGGAACTGAACCTCAACGCCGCGCGTCGAGAGACGCATGCCGTCGAGAACCTTCTCGAGATCCTTCTGGCCCGACTCGATTCGGCCGGCGCGGCGATCGACGAGCCGCAGCGAGCCTTTGGACTCCTCCACGGTGGCAAAATTGGCGCGGAAGCAGATGTCGCCGGGACGCACATCGAGGCCGATGCCTATGCACTCGAACACGCCGCGTCCGGTATACAACTCGTGCGGGTTGTAGCCGAGAAGCGAGAGGTGCGCGGTGTCGCTCCCCGGGCGGATGCCGGGCCCGATCGGGTCGACGAGTCCGACGGCGCCGCGCTCCGTCAAGGCATCGAGATTCGGCTTTCGCGCAGCCTCAAGGCACGTCTTTCCTCGCTGGTCGGTCGGCCGACCTCCGAGCCCGTCGGCAATGATGAGGATGCTCTTCATGTCCCCTCCCTCAGCTCTCAGGGGAAACGGTATCGAACGCCGTCTGGGGTTTCAAACCGCTTCCCATGCGGGGTAGGGGTCGCGCCCGATCTGCGGGCTGGCGTTGCCGCGCTGTCGTAGGCCCGGCGTGCCGCTGAACAGGATGCCGGGCCGTCGTGGACCTGGCGCAGGGTGATGCGGCAGAATCGATGGGAGGTGAATCGCTTGACTCGTCGCGAACAGTGGGTGAGTGCTCTTGAGCGAGCCGTACGGACGGCGACCGTCGTCCTACCCAGAGACGTGGTCCAGGCGCTGCGCGGAGCGCTCGATCGGGAGACGACGGAACTTGCGCGGCTCCACCTTGAGACGATCCTGGAGAACGAGCGCGTCGCGCGCGAGAACGGACTCCCACTGTGCCAAGACACGGGGACGCCCGTGTTCTTCGTCCGCGCGGGAGCAGAGAGTCCGTGGCTTGCCGATCTGCCGGATGCGCTCTCCGACGCCGTGCGCGCGGCGACCGACTCCGTTCCGCTTCGACCGAGCGCCATCCATCCGTTCACGGATGAGAACGTTGGCAATGTCGCGCGAGGCGTGCCTGTGATCGATTGGGATCTCGTTCCGGGTCGCGACCTGGAGATCACGTACGTTGCGAAGGGCGGCGGAAGCGAGAACGCGTCGGGACTCCTCTTCGTTCCACCGGGAGCCGGCTCGGATGCCGTCCTGCGTGCCGTGCTCACGCACGTCGTGCGCGTCGCGCCGCGGGCTTGTCCGCCGATTGTCATCGGAGTCGGCATCGGCGGCACCGCCGACTGGGCGCTCCGACTCGCCAAGCGAGCCCTCGTCCGGCGGCTGGATGCTCGGCATCCGGACCCATCGATCGCTGCATTCGAAGTCAGGCTCCTCGACGCCGTCAATCGTTCGGGCATCGGCCCCGCCGGCCTCGGCGGGGCGACGACGGCGCTCGCCGTCCACGCTGACTTCGCCTATCGCCATCCAGCCTCTCTTCCCGTGGGCGTTGCGCTCCAATGCTGGGCCGATCGGCGGGCGACGGTACGGATTCCCGAAAGCGGAATTGCGGAGGTAATGGAGTGATCCATCGTGTGACACTGCCCATTCCGCAGGCGAGCGTCGCCGAGTGGCGAGCCGGCGATGTCGTCATCGTGAGTGGCATCCTTCTCACGGCACGCGACCTCGCCCATCGCCGGATCCTCAACGCGGCCGAGACCGGGTGGGATCTTCCGTTCGACCCGACAGGACTCCCGATCTTCCATTGCGGCCCCCTTGCGCGTCGTGACGCGAGCGGCTGGACAATCACCGGCCTCGGCCCGACGACGAGCGCGCGGATGGAGTCGTCGACTCCGGCGATCCTGGCCCGCTACCAGACGCCCTTTCTCATCGGGAAGGGCGGGATGGGGCCCGCCACACGACAGTCGCTCATCGACCACCGCGCCGCGTATCTCGCCGCCGTCGGCGGGACGGGTGCGCTCGGCGCCAGGGCGGTGGACGGAGTGGTCGGCGTGTACTGGCTTGAAGAGGTGGGGATGCCGGATGCCGTATGGATCCTGCGCGTGCGGGGCTACGGGCCGCTTGTGGTCACGATGGACTCCACCGGCCGTGATCTCCACGACGAGATAGCGCGCGCCGCGGAGACCCGCTCGACGACCGTTTGATCGCCGGCTCTGCGCTACAATGGACAACACTGATGGATGAGGAGAATCAATGGCCGAACGCGAAACAAAGGGACACGAAGACGAGCGCGTGCGACGAGCCGCAGCGCCGGGGGAGAAGGCCCCGCGGATGCATGCCTTCTACCGCGGCAAGATCGAGGCGTCGGTGAAATGCGCCATCACCGGGTTCGACGACCTGTCCATCTGGTACACGCCGGGCGTCGCTGCTCCTTGCAAGGAGATTGCCGCCGATCCTGCCAAGCTCCGCGACTACACGAACGTGGCTAACGCCGTCGCCGTCGTGTCCGATGGCTCGCGGGTTCTCGGACTTGGGAACATCGGAGCGCGCGCCAGCCTGCCGGTCATGGAAGGGAAGGCGCTTCTCTTCAAGTACCTGGGCGGCGTCGGCGCGTTCCCCATCGTCCTCGACACGCAAGATGAGAACGAGATCGTCCAAGCGGTGCGGTGGATCGCACCAGGATTTGGCGGGATCAACCTCGAGGACATCGCGACGCCGAAGTGCTTCCCGATCCTCGACCGCTTGCGCGCCGAGCTTGACATCCCGGTGTGGCACGACGATCAACAAGGCACGGCGGCGGTCACGCTTGCCGGGCTGTTCAATGCGCTTGACGTTGTCGGGAAGCGGCTTGACGGAGTGACGATCGCCCTCCTCGGGATCGGCGCGGCGGGCGCGGCAACCTTACGCGTGCTCATCGCGGCCGGCGTTCCGCCGGGTCATGTGCGCGTCGTCGACATGGTTGACGGCAAGACGGCCGTGCTGGGGTCATCTCATGACCTCGAGCGACTCTTCCCGTATCGCGGGGAGTTGCTCGGAAAGACCAACAGAGACGGCGTTCGCGGGTCGACGCCCGAGGCGCTTTCCGGTGCCGATGTCGTGATCGCGTTCACCAAGCCGGGGCCGGACACGATCCACAAGGATTGGATTCGAGCGATGAGACCCCGCGGAATCGGGTTCTTTATGGCCAATCCCGTACCCGAGATCTGGCCGTGGGACGCCTCCGAGGCCGGCCTCGCCGTCGTTGGCACCGGGCGCGGGGACTTCCCGAACCAGATCAACAACTCACTCGGCTTCCCAGGGATCTTCCGCGGCACGCTTGACGTCTGTGCCACGACAATCACGGACGAGATGGCCATCGCCGCAGCGCGTGCGATTGCCCAGACGGCCGTGGATCGTGGCCTGCGCGAAGACTCGATCCTCCCGACGATGATGGAGACGGACACGTTCATCAATCAGGCTGTCGCCGTCGGGTTGAAGGCCATCGAGCAGGGCATCGCCCGCCGGCCACTCACGGCGGACGAATTGCGCGCCGAAGCCGAGAATCGCATCTGCCACGCGCAACAGGAAACGCTCATCCTGCAGCGCGAAGGACTCATTCCCCCGCCTCCTCCGTAGAGGAGGCGCCGCCTCCCTCATGCGGGAGGCGGGCCCCACAGCGCTGTAGAGGGTCGCGACCTCACCCGAGTCGCGAGGGGCCCAGCGGTTACTGCGTGAATAGTGCCTCTATAGTTCTTGCCTGCCTATAGACTTGAAGGCTAGAATCTCCCCCGACGGGAGGAAGCATGTTCCAGCGCAAGGTGCAGAAGACCGGTGGCTCGACGTACTTCGTCACGCTGCCCAAGGAGTGGGCCGACGAGGTCGGTATCAAGCCGCAGGCGACGGTCAATCTCATCCCGAGCGACTCGGGCGCTCTCCTGCTCGTTCCCGAGGGCCTTCCGGCCCGCAACCGCTGCACGGTCACGATGGGTGAGTGGGGATTCGATCGGCTGCAGCGGGAGATCATCGCGCGGTACATCGTCGGGTTCGATGTGATCGATGTTGAGTCCGACAAGATCCGCACCGAGCAACGGCGGATGGTGCGCCAGATCGCCCAAGGGCTGGTTGGGCTCGAGATCTACGACGAGTCACAGAAGGCGATCACGCTTCACGCGCTCGTCAATGTTCGTGACTTCCCGGTCGAGCGGACGCTGCGACGAACGTTCGACATCGCCGACGCCATGGTTACGGATGCCGTGAGTGCGTTCTGCCGCCGCGATGCAGAACTTGCTCGCGACGTCGTAGAGCGCGATGACGACGTGGATCGCCTTGCGCTCCTCGTCGCCAGGCAGTACAGCCTCTTGTTGCGTGATCTCGCCCTGGAAGAGGACTACGGACTGTCGCGACTCCAGTTCTCGAACTACAACGCCGTTGTCGACCAGCTCGAGAGGATCGCCGATCACGCCGGGAAGATCTCCGAAGCCACGCTGGCCCTCGAGACGCCGGTCAGGAAGGCGGCGGCGGCCGAAGTCACGGCACGGGCCGAGAACGCAACGGACATCGTGCGTCGGGCCGTTCAGTCGTTTGTGGACCAGAGCACGGATCTCGCGAATCAGGTTCTTGCCGATCGCGAGAGCGGAGAGCGGTTGTTCTCCCTCACACGAAGGGCAATCGGCGACAAGCATCCGGAAGAGGCGCCGTCGATCAGCATCGTTCTCGACAGCCTACTGCGCATTCGCGAGTACGGGTTCAACATCGCGGAGCATGCGCTTGATGTCCCCTCCGCCACGCATCTGCGCGGGGCGAGGAATTCCCCCAGGAACGACTAGCCGAACCGGCCGCAGAGGTAGTCGGCTACCTGATCGTTGGACGGGTTTGCGAACACGGTCTTCGTCGAACCGAACTCCGCCAGGACGCCATCGGCAAGGAGCACGGCGACGTGGTCGCTGATGCGACCAGCCTGCTGCAGGTTGTGCGTGACGATGACGACGGTGAGCTCCTGGGCCAACTCGCGCGTTGTCGTCTCGATGCGGTCCGTTGCCTTGGGGTCAAGCGCCGAGCACGGCTCGTCCATGAGGAGAACGGTCGGCCGCACGGCGAGCGCGCGGGCAATGCACAGGCGCTGCTGTTGTCCGCCGGAGAGCGAGAGCGCGCTCTTCTTCAGATGATCCTTGACTTCGTCCCACAGGGCGGCACGCCGCAGGCTCTCCTCGACGAGTTCCGCAATCTGGGCGCGGTTGCGGAGGCCATGCACGCGCGGTCCGTAGGCGACGTTGTCGAAGATCGACTTCGGAAACGGGTTCGGGCGCTGGAAGACCATGCCGATGTGGCGTCGCACGGCGACAGCGTCAGCCTTGAGGAGATCCTGACCCAGAAAGCGAATCGTGCCTTCGGCGCGCGTGTTCGGATAGAGCTCGTTCATCCGGTTGAACGCCCGGAGGAGCGTGCTCTTACCGCATCCCGACGGGCCCATAATGGCTGTCACCCCATCGAGCGGGATTCCGAGGCTCACGTCGCGGAGCGCCTGTTCTTTCCCGTAGAAGAAGCTGAACCTCTCGGTCTCGATAATCGAGGTCGAATGGAGATTGCGCTCCAGCCAGTCGCGCGTCGCATCGATGCTCCTTGCGGTGGTTGTACCGCTCTCTTGCCCTACCACTGCTTCCTCCTTCGTACTCGGGCACGCCACGTGACTGCGCCGAGATTCATCAACAGGACCATTCCCAACAGCACAAGAGCCGCTCCGAATTGGAGATTACGCGTCTTGTAGTAGTTCGGGCTCTCCGTCGCCATCACGAAGATGTGGTACGGCAGAGCCATGACCTTGTCCGACAGCGTCTCCGGCAGGCGGCTCATGTAGAACGCCGCGGCGGTGAACATGATCGGTGCCGTCTCGCCGATAGCGCGGCTGATTCCGAGAATCACGCCGGTCAGGATGCCGGGGATCGCCGAGGGCAGGACTACGGTACGGACGGCGTGCCACTTCGTCGCCCCGAGAGCCAGCGCGCCCTCGCGGAAGTTCATCGGGACGGCTTGAAGTGCCTCTTCCCCAGCGCGAATCAGAATCGGCAGGATGAGGAGCGCGAGGGTCAGCGCGCCCGAGAGGAGCGAGACTCCGAACCCGAGAACCTTGACGAAGAAGGCGAGGCCGAGAAGCCCAAACACGATGGACGGGACGCCGGCGAGACTGTTCACGCCGACGCGGATCATGCGTACCCAAAGCCCGCCGCGTGAGTACTCCGAGAGCCAAATGGCCGACGCCACGGCGAGCGGCAGCGAGAGGAGGACGGCGCCGACCGTGAGGTAGAAGCTCCCGACAAGCGCCGGGTAGATGCCACCCTCGGTCATCATCTTGCGCGGGAACGTGGTCAAGAACTCCCACGACAGGGCGCTCGCCCCGTTCGCAATCATCGAGTAGAGAATGACGCCGAGGGCGAGAAAGCCGAAGGCGGTGGAGAGCGCGAGGAGAGCAAAGGCGATCCGCTGAACTATCCGCCGGCGCCGCTGACCTTCCGTCGTGACGTTCGCGATCATCGTCCGTGCTTCCTCGCGAGCCGTCCGCGGAACCACTCCGCGAGGCCGTTCGTCACGAGAGCGATGACGAGGAGAATTACGCCGAGGGCGAAGAGCGCGTGGTAGTGCGTGCTGCCCATGGCCGTCTCGCCCATCTCGAGCGCGATTGCGCCGGTCAGGGTCCGCACCGGCTTCAAGAGCGACGCCGTGATCTGTGGCGCATTGCCCGCAACCATCAGCACGGCCATCGTCTCGCCGATCGCGCGGCCCATGCCGAGGATGGCGGCGCCGATGAGGCCGGAGAAGGCTGCCGGGAACGTCACGCGCCGGATCGTCTGCCACCGCGTCGCCCCGAGAGCCATGGACGCCTCACGGTAGGAGTTCGGCACCGCGGTCAACGCGTCTTCCGCCAGGCTGGCGATCGTGGGGAGCGCCATGATTCCGAGGATGACCGAGGCCGTGAGGGCCGTGCGCCCGGTGCTCAATCCGAAAGCCCTCTGGAATGCAGGAGCGACGACCATCAGCCCGAAAAAACCGTAGATGACCGAAGGAACGCCGGCGAGGAGTTCGAGGACCGACTTCGCGACGTCCTTCATCCAGCGCGGAGCCACTTCCGCAATGAACGCCGCAGCAGCAAAGCCGAGAGGGATAGCAAAGAGAAGCGCAGCGATCGTCACGAGGGCCGATCCCACGATCATGGGCAACGCGCCGTAGCTCGCGGGATTGCCGGTGGGATTCCAACGAGCGCCGAAGAGCCCGCCAAGGCCAATCTCGCGCAGAACAGGAAACGCTTCTCGGAAGATGAAGAAGAGGATCAGTCCCAGAGCGACGAGCGAGACCGACGCAAGGACGAGAAAGACCGGCCGGTCCCAGCGTTCCTTGACGATCGTGATGAGTCCACGTAGTCCCGCTTGAGTGACCGGGCGAAGGTCGAGCGGCGCGCCGCCGACGGTTTCGGCTCTTGGCCTGCGAGATCGCCCACTCCGCATCAGCTCTCCTACGTAACTGTCGCATGCAGTATATACGAGCTGGCGCGCAATGCAAGGGAGGACGTGAAATGTAGTGTCCGACCTCGTTTGGATCTGGCAGCCCACGTCGAGCCTTCATTCGGTGCGGGGAGCCGGGGGAGACTCCCCGCCCTAGGCGAGGGATGCGAGGTGAGCTTGAATCCCTGCGCCAGACCTCTGCAAGACCTGGCTGAGAATCCCTGCGGCGCGAGGGCCCTTGCTGCCTCTAGATGGCGACACTGACCGGTTCGGCGTCCGCGTATTCCTCTATCTCTACGAGCAGTTCCTCGAGGCGAAGGCCCAACCGCGAGTCTCCCATCTCGGCACGCAGGGCGCTCGCCATGCTCCAAAGCCGTTCGAGTTGTTCGTCCATGGCCGCGCCTCCTATATACTGACGTATCGTAGTATATACATCCGTGTCGTGTTGTCAAGGCCGCCCCGCATGAAAGCGTCTTCGCGTCCATGTCAAGGGAGAGCGCAGAGAGAAGAGGCGCGGCCGGCGCTCGAACCCGCGCCGACCACATCATCGTAGTGGAATCCAATTCGACTCTATCGCGTGTCTGGCTGCCTACGGAAGCGCGCGAATCGGGGCGAAGCCCGAGTCCAGAACGAGGTGCTGACCCGCATCGGAGAGAATCCACGTCAGGACGGAGAGTACGTTGCCCGTGGGGAAGCCGTTCGT
>CAIMCX010000090.1 GCA_903839615.1 uncultured bacterium | reverse complement strand
GGGCACGGCGAAGAAGCTGGAGCAGGCACCGAGACGCTGTCCGGCACGGAGTTCTTCTTCGTTCCGATGATGCTTGGGGAGCAGTCTCTCGGAGTCATCGGGCTCAAGGTCAGCGCGGCCACGCTGCTTCCAGAACAGCGGCGGCTTCTCCGGTCGATTGCCGGACTTGCTGCGTTGGCCGCGTCCCGCTGGCTTGATGCGGCAGACCGCCCCTGATTCCTTGAGCTCGCGTCTCGCGTTCGTATTGCCTCCCTTGGCTGATCTCTCCGGCAGCGCTGAGAAGCCTTAAGTCGCGGATGCGTGAGAGGCGGCTGGTCCTTCCATGAGCGGCGCGCATGCCTATAATCCCCCCATCCTAGCAAGGAAGACCGGGTTGCCATTCGGCCTTGGCAAAGCAGGCCCCGCTTCGCGGAAGAGCTGAGCGGGTGGGATGAATCGGATCCCGCAAGGAGGCGGAACGGATGTTCGACACGGGCAGTACCGGATTCATGCTGTTGGCGACAAGCCTCGTCATGCTCATGACGCCGGGGCTTGCCTTCTTCTACGGCGGCCTCGTCGGCAGGAAAAACGTCCTGACCATCATGACGCAGAGTTTCTTCTCGATGGGCTGGACAACCCTGATCTGGGTCGTCGTCGGCTACTCGCTCTGCTTCAGCGGCGACGTCGGTGGAATCATTGGAAATCTCCACCACGCGTTTCTCCTCGGGATCACCGCGACAACTGCATCGCCGCTCAATCCGGGGATTCCGCTCTTTGTCTTTGTTGCCTACCAGATGATGTTCGCGATCATCACCCCGGCCTTGATCACAGGGGCTTTCGCGAACCGCGTCACCTTCAAGGCCTACATCCTCTTCCTGACGTTTTGGCTCCTCTGCGTCTACTTCCCACTGACGCACATGATCTGGGGCGGCGGCATGCTCCAGCGATGGGGCGTGCTTGACTTCGCCGGAGGAATGGTTGTCCATGCCAGTGCAGGGTTTGGCGCCTTGGCGGCGGTTCTGTTCGTTGGCAAGCGGAAGGTCGGAGACAAGGGACCGCACAGCATCCCGCTTGTGGCACTGGGGACGGGGCTTCTCTGGTTCGGATGGTACGGCTTCAACGCGGGCAGCGAGTTCGCGGCGGACAAGATTACAGCTCTCGCCTTCCTCAATACCGACATTGCAGCCTCGATTGCCGCGGTGACCTGGATCGTCATTGCGTGGATCGTCGAGAAGAAGCCGAAATTCGTCGGGTTGTTGACGGGGTCGGTCGCCGGTCTTGCGACAATCACTCCGTGTGCCGGCTTCGTTACGCCGCAGGTTGCGGTACTCATTGGAGCGGTGGCTGCAAGCCTTTGCTACGTGGCTGTCTACCTGAAGAATCGACTGCATCTGGATGACGCGCTCGACGTCTTCGGCGTCCACGGCATTGGCGGCGTCGTAGGCACCATCTGCCTGGGGCTCTTTGCGAGCCTCGGAGCGAACCCTGCGGGAGTGAACGGCCTGATCCATAGCGGCAACGCCACGTTCTTCTTGAAGCAACTCTCGGCAACCGTCGGCGTCGCAGTCTACGCGTTCCTGTTCAGCTACGCGATGCTCTGGCTCATCAACAAGGTCACTCCGGTGCGCGTGACTCCGGAAGTGGAGGACAACGGATTGGACGCCGGCCTGCACGGGGAAGAGGCGTACCTCGGAGGCTAAAGCGGAGTCCGCACGATGACGCGGGCGCGCTCGTTGCGCGCCCGCTGGCGATTCGCTAGCCTTCGGCGATATGGAACCGATGCGCGTTGCTCCGATCGTCGTCGCGTCGGCGATCTTCCTCGTGACCTACGCCGCGATCCTGTCGGAGAAGATCCACCGTTCGATCGTGAGCATCATCGGCGCAGCAGCGATGGTGGCCGCGGGGACGTGGCTTGGCTTCTACAGCGACTCTGCGGCGTTCGGCTGGATCGACTTCAATACCATCGCGCTTCTCTTCGGGATGATGGTCCTCGTCGGGATCATCCAGTCGACGGGACTCTTCGCGTACCTGGCCGTGAAGATCGCGCGTCTCACGCGTGGGAATCCTATTCTCTTGGCCTTCACGCTGGGGCTTCTCACCGCGCTTCTCTCGTCGATGCTCGACAACGTGACCACGATCATCGTCGTCGCGCCGGTCACGGTCTCGATTGCAGGGCTTCTCGGCGTGAGTCCGGTCCCGTTCCTCCTGAGCGAGGTCCTGCTCTCGAACATCGGCGGCGTGGCGACTCTCGTTGGCGATCCGCCGAACATCCTCATCGGCTCGGCGGCCCATCTCTCCTTCAACCAAATGCTCGTTCATCTGGCGCCGATCGCCCTCGTCGCGGCCGTCGTGACGCAGCTCGCGCTTCTCGTCTTCTTCCGGCGCGAGTTGCGAGCGGGCAACTCGAAGCGCGACGTCCGGCCCGGAGCCGGCAGGATGCCGGGCGCTCTGTCGGCGTTGGATGCGAGGTCTAGCCTTATTCATCCGCGCCAGGCCGTGAAGGCCACGATCGTCTTCGGCGGCACCGTTCTTCTCTACCTCCTCCACAGTCAGCTCGGCATCGGCCCCGGGCTCGTGGCGTTGATTGGCGCGTCGGCCGCGCTCCTGTGGCTGCGGCCGTCCATCGACGACGTCGTCAAGAGCGTGGAGTGGGACGTTCTTGTCTTCTTCATTGGACTCTTCGTCATTGTGGGTGGACTGAGCGCGGCGGGAGTTCTGGGCTACGTCGCTCGCGGCATCACGACGCTGACGGCACACGGCGCGGTCGTCGCAGGGGTCGTGCTTCTCTGGGGGACCGCGCTCCTGTCAGGTGTTGTTGGGAGCATCCCGATCACGATGGTCATGGTTCCCGTGCTGCTCGCGTTCGGCGCCCAGGGCGGAGCCATCGGCCCGCTATGGTGGGCGCTTGCGATCGGGGCCGGATTCGGCGGGAACCTGACGCCGATCGGCTCGGCGGCCGGCGTGCTCCTCCTCTCGATGGGGAAGCGATGGGACACGCCGATCACAGTGCGCCGCTGGTTTGAGAAGGCGCTTCCCGCGACGCTTGTGAGCTGCGCGGTGGGAACCGTGGGCCTGCTCGTCATCACCCTCCTGCGGATCTGGTAGGGCCGGCGGAGTTCTCCTGCCGCCGGCCTCTTCGGTCCACTCCGTCGTCACGCCCTCTGCGCTCTCTCCCGGCGACCGCGATGTGCCGATATCCCTCTTGTCTTCGTGAATCCGGCCTCTTGACCGGACTCCTCTCTAGTTCTGGAGAGATAAAGGAGTGTGAGCCGAGCGTTTTGGCCAGCCCGTGTCGGCTGCGCCGACTGCGGAGAGAACCAAGCGGAGGAAGGGAAGACCGATGAACCGAGAAGCCTTGCGGGCGACAGCGCACAACGGCGTCGTCCAGCCTGTCCGCGGAAGCTATGGGGCGATCCACGTCGCCTCTCATCTGAGACGTCGTCCCATCGTCCGTCCTTGGAACGTCCTCCTTGCCCTTCTCGTGGTTGGCGGCGGGCTTGCGGCCTACTTCCTTCTCGCCGGAGCGTTCTCCCCCCAGCCGAGCCTACGGATCCTGTCTCCGGCAAGCGACTCGGTCGTCGCGGAAGGCAAGACGAGCGTCACCGTGGAAGTCCGCAACGCTACACTGGGGGCAGGACCGGGACGCCTCTACCACCTTCACTACTACCTGGATGCGATCGTTCCGGTCGTGTCGGGCCGATCGGCGATTCCCACGACCGGCGCCTGGGCGAGCACGGTCAAGACAAGCTACGACTGGGATATCCGCGGGCCCGGCCTTCACGTCCTCGCCGTCCAGCTTGTGACGGCCGAGGACCGGCCGCTCGATCCGCCCGTCGTCGCGGCGATCGCCGTCCAGATACCGAAGCCTGCACCCGATACGCCGACGAAGACGTCCTCGGCCAACGAAGGCGGATGCTAGGCTCTCCTCTGCGATGTGCGCTCGCTACGACGCGGCCTCGGCCGCGAACCGGAACTTCCGCTTGAGGTCCTGGAATCGGTCGAACGGGATGACTCCATCGTGCTGAAGTCTGCCAACAACGATCCCAGGAGCGATGCCAATCTTCTCTGCGAATGCCACGATCTCTGCCTTTGAAGGGGAAGAGGCTTCCGTGAGCTGCCTGTACGAAGCTGGTGGAATGAGATGATCAGCGGCGAAGCGATCCGCAGCGTCTTCTTCAGGCGTGCGCGCGGCGTCGGTTTCATCAACGAACAGCGTGCGCTTGCCATGAAGAAGCACGTGCGCTGCCTCATGGAAGAACGTGAACCAGAAGTGGTCATCGGTCCGATACCGAAGACTCTGAATGACCAGCGCCTTGTCAGAAGACAGCCAGCGTGTCGCCCCTGAGAGCCTTGTCTTCGGCAACTCCGGGACGAACACCAAAGCAACTCCCGCGTCTCTGCAGAGGGAGCACATTCTCGGTTCGAACTCCGTCGCACGAAGGCGCGTGAGCCCACGAATCATCTGGAGTGCCACGCGGAAACGCGATCGATCGTACGGAGCTGTGTCGATGCGCGTCGCCGCAATCTCCCCGATTCGGAGCCAGCAGGTCACAGACTCTCTCGATCTGTCGAATGCCCCCGTCCCGCGGTATGCGACAGAGAGCTGTGTGTACTGACTCTCCCACGCGCCAGGACTTGTCACTCCGAAGAAACCCAACAAGGCCCTTGTCTTCTCCTCAACACTTCGGGACGCGGGCACATAGCCGCGCGCGACTAGCTCGCGGAAGGGGAACTCGGCTGTCCAAGAGGCGTACTCCTCGAGCTTCGTCTGCTCCGCCTGCCTTGCGAGATAGAGGCGATGACTTGACTCGAGGTTCAGCCAGAGGCTTGCCGCGACGCCTAGAGTCCTCTCCAGCAAGAGCGCGGTGTCCGATGTAATCGAGGCCTTGCCCGTGATGATCTGGCTCACGTGCTTCTCTGACAGTCCGCACCGCGTCGCCAAGTCGGCCTGTGAGATCTGCCGCGCTTCGAGTGTCTCCGCCAGGATCTCGCCCGGGGCTACGGAGTAGTCCGGGGTGAATGCGTACCTCGTCTCGCTCATTTGTGATAGTCCTCAATGCTCAGAATGCGGATCGATGTTATGCGGGCTAGGTCCAGTCCACCGTCTTCCATCTGCGGAAGCGGATCGGTTGCGGGTTCAAACACCATGCGAAACGGGTGCTTCACGTCGACCGCGAACTGCCCCCTCCGCTTGCCCTCAAGCGGATGGCAGCGCTCCGGCCGCACGGACGGCACATCGGCCAGCGAGCTCGCCGCGGCCAAGACGGACAACCTGCGCATGATCAGCCTGCCGTTCTCCGCTCCGTACTCTCGCTTCAGCAGCTCTTCCGAGTTTGATGTCTTCTCCAACTTCGCCGTCTTGAAGAGGACTTCCATCTACACCCCACTCTTGGTCCTCGGCAGAAGAAGATTACCATATTGGTAAACGATTATCAATGGGCGAGGTGCGCCACGCGGGGCGTGGTCGCCCGACGACAGGGGAAGACGCCGCCGACCGAGCGCTCTATCCCAGTGCGAAGCAGGAGTCAGCCACGTGTTTCACGTATCTGCCTGCCACCAAGGGCACAAAGGGGCGGTCGGCCGCCGCGCGAACGTCAAGAGGCAAGACGCGACCCCGACGCCGGAGCTCTGGAACTCCCGCGACATTAGTCCCCATCTTCGACTTGACGCAGCAGGCCAGCGCAGCTACCGTAGAGGTAATCCAGGTTTCTGGAGGAGGATCACCCGTGCAGGGTGAGCGTGAGGAGGCCCGAGAGGGCCTTTTCATTTGGGCTTCGGGTAGAACACCTTGCCGTATCCCCGCACTTGCCTGGTGTACAGCT